>DATHRY010000102.1:0-31593 GCA_035464715.1 Longimicrobiales bacterium | reverse complement strand
TCCCTTAGGGGTTCGAGTCCCCTCCCCGGTATCTGGCGGCCTCGGGCGGCGTCGCCCTCGCTCCGGCCTCCCGGTCCACCAGCGGCACGTGCACGGGCCCGCCCCACGTCCTCGCCCCGGACGGGACCGGAGGAAGGGCGTCCAGCCTTCCGGGCCTTTCCCGCAGGTGGCGCCGCCGCGGGCGCCACGGACCGGACGGGCCGTCGTGCGTCGCGGCCCGGCCCCGCCTATGTTGCGGCCGGCCCGCCGACCGGGCACAGGTCCCATCGCAGGGGGAGGAGCAGGATGCTGAAGAAGGTGCTCGGGGTGGTTGCAGGCTACGCCCTGTGGACGCTGGTCTTCCTGGGGGGGAGCGCGTTGCTGAGGGCGGTGTTGGCGGGCGTCCACGACGACGCCGGCTTCACCTCGGATCCGATGGCCCTCCTCCTCTACCTGTTGCTCTCCTTCGTGGCGTCCTTCCTCGCCGGTTGGGCCACCGCCCGCATCTCGGGGCCGGGCCGCCCCGTGCTCATCCTCGCCCTCCTGCTGCTGGCCACCGGCATCCCCGTCCAGCTGAGTGCGTGGGACATGCTCCCGGTCTGGTACAACCTTGTCTTCCTGATCATGCTCGTGCCCCTGACCCTGGCGGGCGGCCGGAGGGGCGCCGTCACGGTCTGACCGCCGACCGCGCCCCTACTCCGACTGCAGCACGGTCGCGGGGTCCACCCGGGCGGCCCGGCGGGCCGGGAGCCACGCCGCCAGGAGGCCGACGGCGACCAGGATGCCTGCCGCGACGGTGAGGGCCGGTGCGTCGAACGGGGCGACGCCGAAGAGGAGGCTGCGGATGCCCCGGCCGGCGATCCACGCGGCGAAGAGCCCGAGGCCGAGCCCCGGGACCAGGATCGACGCGGCGCGCCGGATCTCCTCCTGGACGAGGCGCGTTCCGGTGGCGCCCAGGGCCGCCCGCACGCCGAGCTCCCGGACCCGGTTGGCCACGGCGTGGCTCACCACTCCGTAGACCCCCAGCGCCCCGAGTAGGAGGGTGAAGCCCGCGGTGACCGCCGCGAGCACCGTGAGGAGGCGGGTGGGACGCACACTCCGGTCCGCCATCCCCGCCAGCGTCGCCACCCGGGACACGGGCACCCCCGGAGCCACCGACCACACGGCATCCTTCAAAGTGGGCAGGAGATCCCCTCGGGCATCCCGGACCCGGACGACGGCGTGCATCGCCCGCCAGGGCCAGTCCCGGTGGGGGATGTACAAGCCCGGCTCGACCCGTCCCTGGGGGCCGGTCTCCATCACGTCGCCCACCACTGCCGCCACCGTCAGGTAGACGACACCTCCGGGACCCAGGAAGGTCTTGCCCACCGCGGGCTGATCGGGCCAGAAGCGTTGGGCGGCCGACTGGTTGATCACGACCAGGAGGGGTTCCCCGTCCCGGTCCTGGGCCGGGTCGGGGATCCGGCCGGCGACCAGTCGGGTCCCGAGGGCCTCCAGGTATCCCGGCGTGACGAGCCGGTGCCAGACGCTCGGAGCGGGCTGGCCCTCCTCGACCTCCCACCCCTCGGGATAGGCGGTCACGATGCTCTGTCCCCCGCCCATCGGGAGTCGGGAGCCGAACCCCGCCTGGATCACGCCGGGGACCTCCAGGAGCGCCTGCCGCACCTCCCGGAAGTATGCCACCACGTCGTCGTCCCCGGGCCGCGAGTACAGGGGGGCGGTGATCCGGAAGGTCACCGTCTCGTCGGCGGCGAAGCCCGGATCCACCCGGTCCAGGGCCAGGAGGCTCCGTCCCAGCAGGGCCGCCACTGCGATCCCGGCCGTGGCCAGGGCCAGTTGCACGGCCGAGAGGCCGCTCTGGGCCCGGATGACGCCCCGCCCGGAGCGGACTCCCCGCCCGCCGGACAGGGCCCGTCCCGGGGCCTGCCGCGCCGCGTGGAGCCCCGGGAGGAACCCGGCGACCAGGGCGCTGGCCAGGACCACCCCCCCCGCCGCCAGGGCCGTGCGGAGCGACAGGGCGAGGGCGCCCTCGGGGAAGAGGGTGGGGAAGAGCCGGCCGAGGCCTCCGCCGAGACTCCGGGCCACGAGGAGCCCGCCGAGCCCGCCGAGGGCGGCCAGCACCGCGATCTCGGCCCCCACAACCACGGCCCGGCGGCCGGCGCCGGCGCCCAGGGCCGCCCGGACCGAGAGCTCACGCTCCCGCCGGAGGACCCGGGCCAGCATGAGGTTCGCCACGTTGGCGCTCGCCACCAGCAGGATGAGGAGGGCGGCGCCGAGGGCCACCAGGAGCGGGGCTCTGTCGTCCCGCCGCAGGTGGTCGGCCCACGAGGCCACGGTGGCCGCCTCCACCTCCTCTTCGGAGAACCATCCGGGCTTCGCCTCCCGCTGGGTCCCGGCCCACCGCCGCAGGCCGTCCGAGACGTCGTCGGCGGACACGCCGGGAGCGAGGCGCCCGAGGGCGGTCAGGAAGTAGGAGTCGTCCCAGTCCCCGTCGGCGGGATCCATGACCACCGGGATCCATGCCGTCACGGCGTTCCCGAAGCGGATGGGCTCGTGGTCCGCGGGCATGACGCCCACCACGGTGCGGCGGGCGGCGCCTTCGCCCCCGAGCTCGATCCGGCGTCCCAGCACCCCGGGGTCGGCGCCGAAGGTGTCGCGCCAGAGCCCGTGGGAGATGAGCGCGACCGGCTCCGCGCCGGGCCGGGCGTCCTCCGGGACCAGACTCCGGCCGAGGACCGGGGTGGTGCCCAGAAGGGCGTGGAGGTTGGTGGTGGCCTCCAGGGCGAGGACCTCCCGGGGCTCGGCGCCCTCCCTGAGGATCAGGTTGGTGGCGCCGACCGCCGCCACGGCCTCGACGCCCGGCAGGGCGGGAGCCGCGGCGTCGTCCACCATCGCCCGGCTCCAGTTCTGCTCGGGCCACAAGACCACGAGACGATCGGCTTCGGGGTAGGGCAGGGCCCGGAGGAGGTAGGCGTCCACCAGCCCGAAGGCCACGGTGGTCACCCCGGTTCCCAGGGCGAGGGTGAGGGCCACCGTGGCGGTGAAGACCGGGGCTCGCCGGAGCGATCGGGCGGCGACCGCGATCTCGGCCCCGACTCCACCGCGCCAGGCCCCGGCTCGTGCGAAGCTCCGGAGCGCGTCCACCCACTCCCGGACCAAGGTCCGGAGTCCGTCTCCGAGGAGTCGCAGGGCGGCGGAGACCTTCGTCGATCCCCGGGCCTCCCGGAGCATGTCCTCCGCCTCCCCGACCAGCTCCGGGCCGTAGGCGCGCCGGAAGGAGGGCGGCAGCAGGAGGAGCCCGACACGGTAGAGGGCCAGGACGAGCCTCATGCCACGCTCCCGCGCTTGGCGGTGGCGATGGCCAGGAGCTCGCGCATGCGGGCGGTCTCGCCCGCCACGGCTTCGCGGCCCGCCTCGGTGATCCGGTAGAAGCGCCGTCGCCCGTCGCCTCCCTCACCCGCAGGCGGATCGACCTCCAGGATCCAGTCCCGCCGCACCAGGCGCTTGATGGCTCCGTAGAGGGTGCCCGGGCCCATGTCGACCCGGCCCTCGGTCCGGTCGCGGACGTCGACGCGGATGCCGTGTCCGTGCTTCGGACCGTCCATGAGGGAGAGGAGGACCCGGAACTCGGCGGGGGGAAGGACGTCGTCGGCCATGGTGTGCAGCTCCAGACAATATCGTGCGGCGATACTACGTTGCTCGATATTTCGTATCGACGGGACCATGCGTCAAGGCCGCGGGGAAACCCAGGGTGCCCCGGGCCGTACCAGATCAGACAGCGGATCCGCCTCCTCCTTTCGTCCCCCGAGAACACTCCATGCCCGGTTCCAGCGCCCGCACGCTCCTCGGTCTCCCGGTCCTCGCCGCGGCGGCCCTCCTCCCGACGGTGGCGCCGCTCGCGGCCCAGGATGTTCCGGACCGCCCGCTCCCGGTGGACTCGGCGGTGGTGGTCGACACCCTGGACAACGGCCTCGTCTACTACATCCGGGAGAACAGCCGGCCGACCGCCCGGGCGGAGCTGCGACTGGTCGTGGACGCGGGCTCCGTGCTGGAGGACGAAGGCCAGCGGGGGCTGGCCCACCTGCTGGAGCACATGGCCTTCAACGGCACCGCCAACTTCGAGAAGCAGGAGTTGGTGGACTACCTGGAGTCCATCGGCATGGAGTTCGGTCCGTCGATCAACGCCTCCACGAGCTTCGACGAGACGATCTACATGCTCCGGGTCCCCACGGACGATCCCGAGGCCTTCGCCACCAGCTTCCAGATCCTGGAGGACTGGGCCCACCAGGTCAGCCTGGACCCCGAGGAGATCGACGCGGAGCGGGGGGTGGTGATCGAGGAGTGGCGCCTGGGACGGGGCGCCCAGGCCCGCATGCTGGACCAACAGCTCCCCGTGCTGTTCCAGGGCTCCCGGTACGCGGAGCGCCTTCCCATCGGGGACGTGGACGTGCTCCGGACCTTCCCCCATGCCGAGCTCAACCGCTTCTACGAGCAGTGGTACCGCCCGGATCTCATGGCGGTGGTCGCGGTGGGGGATTTCGACGCCGCCGACGTGGAGGCCCGGATCCGGGAGCACTTCGGGCGCATCCCGGCCCCATCGACGCCGCCCGAGCGACCCTTCTTCGTCGTGCCGTCCCACCAGGACACGCGGTACGCCCTGGCTGAGGATCCCGAGGCCGGTGGCGCCTCCATCGGCATCGTCACCCTCCAGGATCCCGACACCGTGGCCAGCCTCGAGGACTACCGACGGGCTCTGGTCGAGCAGCTGGCCAACGGCATGATGAACCAGCGGCTGGCCGAGATCGCCCAGGAGGCGGATCCGCCCTTCCTCGCGGCCTTCACCGGCCGAGGCTCCTTCGTCCGCACCCGGAGCGCCTTCCAGCTCCTGGCCCTGGTCCCGGAGGACGGGCACGCCCGGGGGTTCCGGGCCCTGACCGAGGAAGCGGAGCGGGCCGCCCGTTTCGGCTTCACGCCGGGGGAGCTCGAGCGCCAGAAGCTGGACCTCCTGCGGGCCTACGAGCAGCGCTACGCCGAGCGGGAGAACCTCGAGTCGGCGGGTCTGGCCGGGCAGTACGTGAGCCACTTCCTCCGGGGCGATCCCATCCCGGGTGTCGCCTTCCAGTACGAGGCCGCCCAGGGGCTGCTGCCCACCATCGGGCTGGAGGACGTGAACGCCGTGGCCCGGGACAACCTGGATGCCGCGAACCGCGTGGTCCTGGCCGACGGGATCGAGCGGCCGGACCTGGCGCTTCCGCAAGCGGAGGCCCTGGAAGGCATACTGGACGAGGTCGCCCGGGCCGAGCTGACGCCCTGGGAGGACACGGCGCTGGACGCGCCCCTGGTGGATCCTCTTCCCGAGCCCGGACGCGTGGTGGCCACAAGGGAGCTTCCCGGCGTCGGGGTGACCGAGTGGACGCTGTCCAACGGCGCGGTGGTGTGGGTGAAGCCCACCGACTTCAAGGACGACGAGGTCGTGCTGCGGGCCACCAGCCCCGGCGGATGGTCCCGGGCGCCGCTGGAAGACCACGTGAGCGCCGCGAACGCCACGTCGGTGGTGCAGGCGTCGGGCCTGGGGGCGTTCTCCCGGACCGATCTGGACAAGGCGCTGGCGGGCAAGTCGGTGGGGGTGGCGCCGTCGATCGGCGAGACACGGGAGACCCTGTCCGGCTCCGCGTCGCCCCGGGACCTGGAGACGCTCTTCCAGCTGACCTGGCTCCACTTCACGGCCGCCAGGGAGGACTCGGCCGCCTTCGCCGCCCTCCAGGCCCGGCTGCGGGCCGCGCTGGCCAACCGCGGCGCCAACCCCATGGCGGCCTTCTCCGACACCATCACCGCCGTCCTGACGCAGCACCATCCCCGCACGGCGCCGCCCAGCGTGGACATGGTGGACGAGCTGGGGCTCGACGACGCGCTGGCCTTCTACCGGGACCGGTACGCCGACGCCGGGGACTTCCACTTCATCCTGGTCGGGGCCCTGGACCTCGAGACCGTGCGGCCCCTGGTGGAGCGCTATCTCGCCTCACTGCCCACCGTGGAGCGGGAGGACGGATGGGTGGACCTGGACATCGATCCGCCCACGGGCCGCGTGGAGCGGACGGTGCACAAGGGCGTGGAGCCCCAGAGCCAGACGCGGATCGCATTCACCGGCCCCTTCGAGTACACCGCCGAGAACCGGATCCGCATGCGGGCCCTCGCGTCGGTCCTCGAGGTGCGGCTCAGGGAGCGGCTCCGGGAGGACCTGGGCGGCACGTATTCCGTGGGGGTCAGCGGCGGGTACGAGGACATCCCCGAGCCCCGCTACTCCTTCCAGATCCAGTTCGGGGCCGACCCCGAGCGGGCCGCGGAGCTCCGGGACGCGGTGTTCGAGGAGATCGAACGGCTCAAGGCCGAGGGCCCCACGGCCCTGGACGTCCAGAAGGCGGTGGAGGCCGAGCGCCGGTCCTGGGAGACGAACCTCGAGGTGAACGGCTGGTGGGCGGCCCAGCTCGCCTATGCCGCGGAGCGCGACGTGGACCCGGCCTTCCTGTTGGACGAGGAGCGCTTCGAGTGGATCACGGGCGACGCGGTCCAGGCCGACGCGGACCTCTATCTGGACCCCGGGAACGTGGTGGTGGTCACCCTCCTGCCCGAGGTGCCCGTGGGCGAATGAGCCCCCCGGACGAGCGCTTGGGCGGACGGCCGAGGCACCTCGGTCCCGGCCCCGCCTCCGGGCCCCCGTCACCGCTTGGGAATCGCCCCCCCGCGATCTATACTAGTGTGCTCGGACACCGCACAGAACATCGAAATCCGGCCGTCGATCGGCGGCCCGATCGCGCTACGGAGGAGATATGCCGGAGAACGGCTCCAGGACCCTCAGCATCACCGACAACCGGACGGGGAAGCAGTACGAGATCGAGATCCACGAAGGTGACGTCATCCGCGCCATGGATCTCCGGCAGATCAAGGTGAACGAGGGCGATTTCGGGATGATGGCCTACGATCCCGCCTTCACCAACACGGCGTCCACCCGGAGCCGGGTCACCTACATCGACGGGGGCAGGGGGATCCTGCGGTACCGGGGCTATCCCATCGAGCAACTGGCGGAGCGGGCCTCGTTCCTCGAGGTGGCGTATCTGCTGCTGAAGGGGGATCTGCCGGATCAGGGACAGCTCGACCAGTTCGTCCACGACGTGACGTTCCACACCTACGTCCACGAGAACCTCCGGGAGCTCCTGGACGGGTTCCGCTACGACGCCCACGCCATGGGGATGATGATCTCGGCGGTGGCGGCGTTGTCGACCTTCTATCCGGAGGCCAAGGCGGTCCGGGACCCCGACGTCCGCTGGATCCAGATCAACCGCCTGGTGGCGAAGATGCCGACGCTGGCGGCCTTCGCGTACCGGTACCACCGGGGCCTCCCGATCGTCTATCCGGAGAACGAGTTCTCCTACACCGCCAACTTCCTGAACATGCTGTTCCGGATCGGAGTGAAGGAATTCAAGCCGAACCCGGTGCTGGAACGGGCCCTCGACGTGCTCTTCATCCTCCACGCCGACCACGAGCAGAACTGCTCGGCGACGACGATGCGGGTGATCGGCAGCGCCGAAGCGGATCCCTACTCGGCGCTGGCCGGCTCCATGGCGGCGCTCTACGGCCCCCTCCACGGCGGTGCCAACGAGGCGGTTCTCCGCATGCTCAACCGGATCGGCGACGTGTCGAACGTCCCGGATTTCATCGACGGGGTGAAGAACCGGGAGGAGCGCCTCATGGGCTTCGGGCACCGGGTCTACAAGGCCTACGACCCCCGGGCCGCCATCATCAAGCGCACGGCGGACGAGGTCTTCGAGGTCACGGGCAAGAATCCCCTCCTCGAGATCGCCCTGGAACTGGAGAAGATCGCCCTCAACGAGGACTTCTTCGTCTCCCGGAACCTCTATCCCAACGTGGATTTCTACTCGGGCCTCATCTACCAGGCCCTGGGCTTCCCCGTCGAGATGTTCCCCGTGCTCTTCGCCATCCCCCGCACGGTGGGCTGGCTTGCCCAGTGGGAGGAGATGCTGGAGGACGACGAGCAGCGCATCGCCCGCCCGCGGCAGGTCTATGTGGGAGAAGGGGAGCGTGATTTCGTGCCGGTGGAGGATCGCTAGGGGCCGGTTCGTCCCATGACCCGCCCCCTGGTGATCGACACCCTTCACGGGGACCTGCCGGGGGCGATCGCCGCCCACGTGTTCATGGGCCCCGAACCGGTCCTGGTGGATCCGGGGCCCAGCACGACGCTGCCGCGGCTGCGGGAGGCACTGGACGAGGCCGGGGTGCCCCTGGCCGGGATCCGCCACATCGCCCTGACCCACGTCCATCTGGATCACGCGGGGGCGGCGGGGCATCTGGCCGCGGAGGATCCGCGCCGGGTGGTGCACGTCCACGAGGACGGCGCGGTCCACCTGGCCGATCCCCGGCGCCTGGTCGCTTCGACCCGCCGCACCTTCGGGGAGGCCCACGACCGGCTCTGGGGCGAGACGCGGCCCGTCCCGGCGCATCAGCTCCGGGGATGGAGGCCGGGCGACGGGTCCCGGGTCCCTGGTCTCCGGCCGCTGCCCACGCCGGGCCACATCGACCATCACCTGGCCTTCCTGGACGAGGAGGAGGGGACGCTGTTCGCCGGGGACGCCATGGGGATCCTCCTCTCCCCGGAGGCGCCGGTGCACACGCCGACGCCGCCGCCCAGCGTCGACCTCCGGGCCTGGCTGGCCACCCTGGACGAGATCCGCGCCGTGGGTCCTGACGCCGTGGCGGTGGCCCACTTCGGGGTCCACACCGACGTCCGCGCCCGGGCCGACGAGCTGCAGGCGGCCCTGTCCGCCCTGGCGGACCGGGTGGAGGACGCCCTCGCCCGGGGCGTCGTCGACGAGGATGCCGAGGCCTTCGACCGGGAGTCCCGGAGCCGGCTCCAGGAGCACGTCGCCGCGGACCGGGTGGAGCGGTACCTGGACCTCTTCTCGGCGGCCACCGACTACCGGGGCATGGTCCGGTACGTGGAGAGGAATCCGGAGGGGCGCCCGCGCGTGCCCTCCCCATGACCGCATCCGCAGCTCCTGGCGGAGTTTCGTTCGCTGGGACTCGAGGACGACCTTCGGGCCGCCGCGGGACACCCCCTGGACGGCTTCGGCTACCTGTGCCCGTCGTCCCAGGGACGAGAGGTCACGTCGGCCTCGTCCGCCACCCGGCTCAACCGTCGGTCCGGGGCGGGGCCTCGTGGACCCGGTCGACGACCCGGGCCAGCTGGTCCGGGTCGGTGTGCCGGTCGATGCCGTGGCCCAGGTTGAAGATGTGCCCTCGGCGGAGGCGCCTTCCCTCCGCCAAGACCCGGTCGACCTCGGCCTCGAGGGCGGCGGTCGGGGCGAAGAGGGCCGAGGGGTCCAGGTTGCCCTGGAGGACGTAGCGTCCGTCCAGATCGGCATCCGCCGCCGAGAGCGGGCGCCGCCAGTCGATGCCCATGACGTCCGCGTCCAGCCCCCGCACCTCGTGGAGGAGGTGGCTGCCCTGGTTCGGGAAGTAGATCAGGGGCACGTCGAGGGGGCGCAGGGCCTCGACGATCCGGTCCACCGCCGGACGCCCGAGGTCGGCGAAGGCGTCGGCGGACAACAGCCCGATCCAGGAGTCGAAGATCATCAGTGCTCGTGCGCCGGCCTCGGCCTGGGCCCGGAGGTAGGTCGCCATCCCGTCGGCGAGCCGGTCCAGGAGCTCCCGGGTCGCGTCGGGTTCGGAGCGAAGGAACGCCCTGGCCTTCACGAAATGCTTGGTTCCGCGGCCCTCGACCAGGTAGCAGAGCAGCGTGAAGGGCGCGCCGCAGAAGCCGATGAGCGGCACGTCCTCCGGGAGCTCCTCCACACAGCGGCGGACCGTCTCCAGGACGAAGGGGACTCCCTCCTCCGGCTCCAGGGGACGCATGCGCCGGACGTCGTCCCCGGTCCGGATGGGGTCGGGGAGGACCGGCCCGCCCTGGAACTCGATGGGGACGCCCATGCCCTCCAGGGGCGTCATGATGTCGCTGAAGAGGATCGCGGCATCCATTCCGAACCGCCGGATGGGCTGAAGGGTGACCTCCGCCGCCAGCTCGGGGGTCCGGGTGAGCGTCAGGAAATCCACCTCCTCCCGGATCTTCCGGTACTCCGGCAGGTAGCGTCCCGCCTGCCGCATGACCCAGATGGGCGTTCGATCGGGGCGTTCGCCGCGGGCCGCCGCCAGGAAGGCGCTCACGCCGACACCTCGACCCGGCGCAGGACGCGGCCGGCGGTCTCCACCAGGCGTTCCATGTCCGCCTCCGTGTGCGCGGCGGAAAGGAAGAGGGCCTCGTAGGCACTCGGAGCCAGATAGATCCCCTCGTCGAGCATCCCCCGGAAGAAGCGGGCGAAACGCGCAGTGTCGACGGCGGAGGCCGTCTGCCAATCCCGTACGGGCCGGGGCGTGAAGGCCAGGGCGCCCATGGCTCCCACCCGGGACCAGTGCAGGGGCGGATCCGCATCCCGGGTCAGGGGCGCGAATCCCTCGTCCAGGATCCTCCCCAGCGCTTCCAGGTGCTCGTAGATCTCCGGGCGGGTCTGGAGCTCTCCGAGCATGGCGTTCCCGGCGGCCGTGGCCAGAGGATTGCCCGACAACGTCCCGGCCTGGTAGACCGGGCCGCTGGGCGCGACCCGGGACATGATGTCGGCCCGCCCTCCGAAGGCCCCGACCGGGAGGCCGCCACCGATCACCTTACCGAGGGTCGTGAGGTCCGGGAGAACCCCGTATCGCTCCTGTGCACCGCCGGGCGCCACCCGGAACCCCGTCATGACCTCGTCGAACACCAGGAGGGTCCCGACGCCGTCGCACAGCTCCCGGAGCCCCTCGAGGAAGCCGGGCTCGGGCGCGACGCAGCCCATGTTACCGGCGATCGGCTCCACGAACACCGCGGCGACGTCGCCGGCGTCCAGCAGTCGAGCGACGGACTCCAGGTCGTTGAACTCCGCCACACCCGTGTCCCGTGCCGCGCCCGCGGTCACGCCGGGGCTGTTGGGGACGCCCAGCGTCGCGGCCCCGGAGCCCGCCTCCACCAGGAAGGCATCGCCGTGGCCGTGATAGCCGCCCCGGAACTTGATCACGCCGTCCCGGCCGGTGAACGCCCGGGCGAGCCGCAGGGCGCTCATGGTGGCCTCGGTGCCGGAGCTCACCAGGCGGACCATCTCCACCGACGGCACCATCTCGACCACCCGCCCGGCCAGCTCGACTTCGCCGGCGGTGGGCGCGCCGAAGGAGGTCCCGTGGTCCAGGGCCCGGGCCACGGCGGTCCGGATCGCCGGATGGTTGTGTCCCAGGAGCATGGGGCCCCAGGACCCGACGAAATCCAGGTAGGCGTTGCCGTCGGCGTCCCACACGGTGGCCCCTTCGGCCCGGGCGATGAAGAGGGGCTCGCCCCCTACGGAACGGAAGGCCCGCACGGGGCTGTTCACCCCCCCGGGAATGATCTTCCGGGCGGCGTCGAACAGGTCCTGGCTTCTTCGGGTCTCCACGGGGTCGATCGCTCCTGATGGGTTGGGTCGTTGCTCAGCCGTCGGCCAGCCAGCGCGCGGCGGCCAGGGCCCAGTAGGTCACGACGAGGTCCGCCCCGGCCCTCCGGATCCCCGTCAGGGACTCCAGGGCGACCCGGCGCTCGTCCAGCCATCCGTTGGCCGCCGCGGCCATGACCGCCGCGTACTCCCCGGAGACCTGATAGGCCGCCACCGGGCGGTGGGTGGCCTCCCGCACCGCCCGGATCACGTCCAGGTACGGTCCCGCGGGCTTCACCAGCAGGATGTCCGCGCCCTCCTCCTCGTCCAGGGCGGCCTCCCGCAGCGCCTCCCGGACGTTCGCGGGATCCATCTGATAGGCCCGCCGGTCCCCGAAGGCGGGAGCGGAATGGGCCGCGTCCCGGAACGGCCCGTAGAAGGCCGAGGCGTACTTCACGGCGTAGCTCACGACCACCACGTCCGCGTGTCCCTGGGCGTCCAGGTCCCGTCGGATCCGGCCCACGCGCCCATCCATCATGTCGCTGGGCGCCACCACGTCGGCGCCGGCGTCGGCGTAGGCCAGCGCCGCCCGGGACAGGAGGGGGAGTGTCCGGTCGTTGTCCACCCGGCCGTCGGGGCCCAGCAGGCCACAGTGCCCGTGATCGGTATACTCGCACAGGCACACGTCGGCCCAGAGCAGCAGGTCGGGCACCTGGTCCCGCAGGGCCCGGAGCGCCGTGGGGACCGGACCCTCGGGGTCCCATCCGGGGCTTCCCTCGGCGTCCTTCCGATCCGGGATGCCGAAGAGGATCACCCCGCCGACGCCCGCCTCGGCGGCCTCGGCGGCGAGCTCCAGCGTCCGGTCCACGGATCGCTGTTCGACGCCGGGCATGCTCTCCACGGGCTGGCACACGCCCTCTCCGGGCACGACGAAGAGGGGCAGCACGAGGCTGTCCGGGGACACCCGGGTCTCCCGGACGGCGGCGCGCCAGGCCGGGGTGCGGCGCAGGCGGCGGGGACGGTCGGCAGGGAAGCTCATGCCCGTGCGCCCTGCACGTGGGAGTCGCTCCCTGCGAAGTACCGCTCCAGGGCCCCGACCAGCCCGGCGAAGGTGCGGGGGTCGGCCTCCACGAGGCGGCCCCACCCCGCCCGGGCCGCGGCCGCGGCCGTGGTCGGACCCTGCACACCCGCAGGAAGGCTCCGGAGCCGATCCAGGATCGGTCCGGGGTCGAGTTGCCCGGCGAGGCCGTCCACGGCAGACGGGCTGGTGAAGGTGAGGGCGGCGAGGCACGTCGGTCCCGGGACGAGGTGCGAGCTCCACCATTCGGCGTCAAGGGCCCGGGGACGCGGGGCGTAGAGGTCCACCCGGACCACATGGTACCCCGCGGCTTCCAGCCCCTCGGGGACCCGCGCGTCGGCCCGGGCGGAGACCGGATGGAGCACGGTGCCGCCGGGCGAACCGTCCTGTCTCCGGATCTCCTCGACCAGGGGCCCGGCGCCGGCCCGGTCGGGACGGACGGCGGCGCTCCAGCCCACCCCCGACAGGGCCTCCTCGGTGCGGGGACCCACCACGGCCGTCCGCAGCGTCGCCGGCGGCGGAGCGGCGAACCAACCGGCCTCGGCGAGCAGGGCCACGGTCCGGGGCGACGTCAGGACCAGCCAGCGGACCTCCGCCGGGTCGGGGAGAAGCGCTCTTCGTGCCACGGCGTCGTGGAGAGGCGCCACCTCCACCGTGGGTTGGAGGAGGGGCACCGCACCGGCGTCGCGAAACAGCGCGCACAGCGTTCCGTCGTCCGGCTCGTCCCGGGTGACCACGATGCGGCGGTTCGAGAGGGCGCCCATCTCAGCTCGTGGCCGCGTTCCGGATCCGATCCAGGATCTTCCCGGCGCCCCGCTCCAGGAGCGCGGCGGCGGCCGTCCGGCCCAGACCTCCGGGATCGGACAGGGACCCGAGGGCCTCGTGGTCGAGCACGGCGGACCCGTCCAGGGAGGCCACCCGGGCCCGCAGGTGCAGCCGGGTGCCGTCGACCCGGGCCAGGGCCCCCACCGGGACCTGGCAGCCCCCCTCGAGCACGTTCAGGAGCACTCTCTCGGCCCGGGTGGCCGCTTCGCTCGGCGCATGGTTCAGGGCCTGGACCCACCGGGCCGTGCCCGGGTCGTCGGCCCGGATCTGGACCGCCACCGCGCCCTGGGCGGGCGCCGGCGTGAGGACCGCGGGATCAAGGCGTTCGGCGATGTGCTCCCCGAAGCCGAGTCGCTCCAGCCCGGCGACGGCCAGCAGGAGCGCTCCGTAGTTCCCGTCCTGGAGCTTCCGCAGTCGCGTGGGGACGTTCCCGCGGAGCTCCCGGGTGGCGAGGTCGGGGCGGGCCACCGCGAGGAACGCCTTCCTGCGCAGGGAGCTGGTCCCGACGGCCGTGTCGGCGGGGAGCGACGCCAGCGTGAGTCCCGCGGACGCCACGAGGGCGTCCCGGGGGTCCGCCCGTTCCAGGACCGCCGCGACCCGCAGGCCGTCGGGCTCGTCGGTGGCCAGGTCCTTGAAGGAGTGGACGGCCAGGTCGATCCCGCCGTCCAGGAGCGCGTCCTCGATGTCCTTCGTGAAGAAATCCCGGCCTCCGACCTGGGACAGGGCCACGTCCTGGATCCGGTCGCCCGAGGTTGAGATCTCGACCACCTCCACCGGCCGGGCGCCGGGCACGTCGGAGAGGAGGTCCCGGACCCGATGCGCCTGCCACAGGGCCAGGCGCGATCCCCGCGTACCCAGTCGCAACGTTCGGGAGATCGTCAAAGCTGAGGCGGCTCGGGGATACGGAGCGGTCGCTGGCCTGCGTCGCCTCGGACGTCAGGTTGGACTCCGCTACATGGAACTACTGTCCACCCTTGACACCGTCAAGGATCGTTGACGATGCCCGCTCCTACCCGTTTTCCGCCCTCGTGGGCCAGGACGAGATGAGGCTCGCCCTGCAGATCGTGGCCATCGACCCGGGGGTCAGAGGTGTTCTGATCCTGGGGCATCGCGGCACCGACAAATCCACCGCCGTCCGGGGTCTCCCCGAGCTGTCTTCGTGGCGGCCCGTGGGGGCCGCCGCCGGCGTCGCTGGTCGTTTGCCGCCGCGACGGCGATGATGGGGGTCGCCCTGACGGTGCTCCCCTGGCTGGCCGGGCGCGACGACACGGGCGGGGTCCTCCTGGCGCTCCTCGCCGGCTTCTCCATCTGGGCATGGGTCGAGTTCAGCTTCTACACCGGGTACGTCACGGGACCGTCCCGGGCCGTGCCCCTCCCGGGCGCGCGCTTCCGCGTACGGTTGCGGTACGCGCTGGCCGCGTGTCTCTGGCACGAGCTCGTCATCCCGGTCCTGGCCCTGGTGATCTGGATCCTGTGCGGCGGGGAGGGACACCTCTGGAGCCCCTGGATCTACCTGACCTTCTGGGTCCTGTACGAGGTGGCGCACCTGAACGTGCTGGCGGGGGTGCCGCACCCCTTCTCGGAGTTGCTCCCCGACCACCTGGGCCATCTGAAGCCCCACCTGGAGCCGGCCCGGGCGGGATGGGTCCTTGCGGCTACGCCGCTGGCCCACGTGGTGGCCCTGGTGGTGCTCGTCGGGTCCGCGGTCGCCGCCGTGGGATTCCCCGCTCTCCTGGGATGGGCCGCGTTGACGACCCTGGTCGCCCTGGGGTGGGTGGAGCACCTGGTCCTGCTCCCCCTGGGCTGATCCGGCGCCGCGGGAGACCCGTCGGGATCCTCGTGCTGCTCGGCCTCCTGGTCGCGGCGGAGCAGGGACGTGCACAGACCCCACCTCCCGGAGGTGGCGCGCCCGGGGAGGACGTCCTCGAGCTGTCGATCGGGGTCGGCACGACCGATCTCGGCTCTCCCTGGGACCGCTACTGGAGGGCCGGGCCCTTCCTGAGCGGGGGGATCGCCGCCCCGCTGGGGTGGGGGTGGCTCCGCATCGGGGGAGAGGTTGGCGCGGCCCGGAGCGACGTCGTGGGCGTCCCCTCCTGGTGGGCCTTGGCACCCTCCCTCGAATGGGGCCCTCGGGGCGGCTGGGGGCCGGTCCGTCTGTCCGCCGCCGCCGGGATCGGCGCCGTGGTCCAGGTGATCGACCGGCCCGAGAACCGGATGGAGACGGAGATGACCGCGGGGCTCGGGGTATCGGCGGGACTCCCTCTCGCCGATGGGTGGGTCCTGGCGCTCCGGGGGGACCTGCGCCGCGCCTTCCTGGCGGAGCCCCTGGACAGGGCCTCCCTCGCAGTGGAGTTGAGACGCCGCATCGGCGGGCCGGTGGGGCTCGCACGGGCGCTCCGGGGGGAGGCGGTCCCGGAGCCCGGGGGCGCGGGGGAGGTGCGGCCGATCGATTCTTCGTCGCAGGGTCCGGGAGGGGCCGTCGCGCGCGTCTCGGGACCTCGGGTCCGGCCCGGCCCCGGCGTGGAACCGGAGGGATGGTCGAATCTCTCGGACGCTCCCTCGCGGTTGCCGGGATGGGTGGTCGAGACCGAGGACCTGCGACGTCATCGCTGGAGCGTGGAGGGCCTGAGCCTGCCGTCGGAGTCCGGGACCGCCGGCGCCGTCTTCCTGGACGGTCATCCGGTGCCGTTGGGCGGACTGGGGACCGTCGCCCTGGAGCGGCTCGGCTTCTCCCGTGGAGGCATCGACACCGTGGCCACCCTCGCGTCGCCCGGGCTCCACCAGGGCCACGTCGGGGCCCGGGGAGATCTGCGGCTGACGACCACGGTTCCCTCGCCCGGCTTCCGCGTGGCCGCCGACGTCTGGCTCGCCCAGCCCCCGGGGGACGGCGGGCCGCTGTCGGAGACCCCGCTGGGCTCGCCCAACGTCGACCGGCTGGGGCAGGGCTTCACGGCGGAGGTCTCCGGGGGCGGTCGCGCCGTCCGGTGGGACGCCGCCTTCCTCTCGTCCCGGACCTTCACCGGGTACGGGGACCGGGGGCGCCGGCTGTCCGCCGTCCATCCGGGACAGCCCTTGGTGGACCAGGAGGCGGGGCGGGCGTCGGTGGCCTGGATCGGCGGGTCCTCCGTCCACCGGCTCCAGGGCGTCGTCTCCCGCCGCGACGACCTTCTCCCCCTTCCCGAGCTCGCCATCGATCTTCCCGTCACCAGTGACCTGGCCTGGATCGCGGCCTCGGGCGGGTGGCGGGCGGCCGGCGGGCGGGTCGGGTACTCGGCGGGGTGGAGTCGCGACGAACACAGCCCGGGGCCGAGCACCCTCGACTACGGCGTCCGTCTGCGCCGGAGTGGCCAGGACGCTGCGGTGTGGTGGGAGGGAGGGGGATGGTCGGTGGGCACCGGAGGGCGGCGGGCGGCCGAGCGCGGGTCCGGCGTGGACGCGGCCCACACCCAGCTGCGCGTCTTCGGCGGCGGCTCCGTCGGGCGGGACAGCTGGCGACTGGCGGCGGAGGGGGAAGGGGCGTGGGTCGCGGGGGCGATTCGCTGGCAGGGGGCCGCTCGGGTCCGTGTCGGGCTCGGCGCCGGCGGATGGCTGGCCGTGTCTGCGACCCATCTGGAACGTCGTCCCGGAGAATGGACGGATGTGTGGGCGCTGGCGGATCGAGGGTGGGACCTTCCCGAAGCCCGGGGCATGGCGCCGCTGCTTCCCGACACGCTGCCCCGGGTCCTGGAGAGGGACGAGCTCCGGGGGGAGCTGGGTTGGGCGTGGGGTCCCGTGACGCTCACCCTGGACGGGACGCTGCGGGACGTGCGGGGGATCCTCCTGGCTCGCCCCCGGTTCGAGCCCGGAGCCCCTCTCCCGGTGCCCGTCACGCCGACCGCGGTGGAGGCGGACCGGGGCCGGGTGGCCGGTGTGGGGGTCTCGGCCGTGCTCACGCAGGCGGGCCGGTGGTCGGGAGGGGCCGGGTGGCGGGCGGGCCGGTTCCTCTCTGGCGGGCCGGCCTTCGCCGAGGCGTGGGCGACGGTGCCCCGACGGCATGGCCGGGCCTGGATCGCCTGGGCGGGCCCCGCGGCCCTGACCCTGCACCTGCGGGCCGATCACCGGGGCCGGACCCACTGGGCGGCCTATCCGGTGGGGGAACGGCCGGCGGAGCTCGCCTCGGTGACCGAGGTGGAGGTGGGCGCTCGCAAGAGCTTCTGGGAACGACGCGTCGAGCTGGCGGTCTCCCTCCGCGACCTGCTCGACCAGGGGCGGCCGGTGCACCCGCTGGGAGCGGTTCCGGGACGGTCGGTCGACGTCCGGCTCACGCTCGCGTCCGGCGGAGGGGGGCGCTGACGGCGCCCCGGCTCCCAGGGAGGGCCGGGCTCAGTCGCCTTCGAAGAGGGACCGGACCAGCTTGTCCCGGAAGTCCGAGCCGGGCGCGAGGTAGCCCCCGAGGACGGCCATTCGGCGTTCCGGTCCCACCGGATGGTCTTCGATCAGGATCTCGCCGTCGAGCGTCTCGAAGGCGACGTGGAGGGAATCGCCCCGGATCCGATACCACATCGTCTCGCCCTTGCGGATGCCTCGATCCGCCAGGACGGCGTACTGCTCCCGGGTCTCCCGGGCGATGGTGGCCTCCTCGTCGGCGGTCAGCAGCCCCTGCTCCCGCGCGTTCTCGAGGTTGTCCCTGAGCCCGTCCATGAACTGGTCCAGGCTGACGTCACGCAGGAAACGGCTCCGGACCAGAACGTGTCGGGCCTGGAGGGCCGCCTCGACCACCCGGTCCGCCACCTCGTCGTCGTAGCTCCGGTCGCGTACGAGCTCGGAGAAGGTCGCCGTGGTCTCGGGCCCGAACTCCAGATCGAGCCGCAGGACGTCGACGTTGAAGATGGTCCGCTCGTAGAGCATCCCCATGCGGGCGAAGGCGCCGTCTCCGACCCCCGTGGTATCCACAGGTGCGGGCCTCATCTGGGCCTCAAGGGAAGCGGAGGAGCACAGGGCGGCCCAGACTCCCGGCAGAACGAAGGCGAGAAGTACACGGCGGAAGGGCATCTGGGGATGGTGAAGGCGGGTCGGGTCGGCGGACCCCTCGGACTACCGCGTTCCCCCTCGGAGGGTCCGTGTCGTGCGGGACGAGACCGCCCCCGAGGTTCCCACCCGGCGACCCTGGATCCCGGGCACGCGTGCTCCCGGGGCCCCTCAGCCGCCTCCGGTCAACCGGCCGCCCGAGCGGTGAACAGACCGTATCGCAGGGCGCCGACCCGGTAGGCGACCCAGATCCGGACCATGGTCAGCGCGAAGGCCCGTTCCGAGCGGGTCGGGTCCAGGACGTACCGACGGGCCTCCGGGTCGGACCCCATCCGGCGGAGGGCCGCGCCGAGGGTGAGGCTCCACGTCCGCCGGACCTGCCGCGACAGGTCCTCCACCCCGTCCATCTCGAACCCGGCGTCCTGCATCAGCCCGGAGACCTCGGTCGCCGTGGGCAGCCCGGCCAGTCGCCCCTCCCGACAGACCGGCTCGAGGAGGAGTCGTTCCGGAACGGCGCCGACGTTCTCGCCGGCCAGCCAGACGCACGCCACGAGCCGGCCTCCCGGAACCAGGACCCGATGGGCCTCGGCCAGGGCCCGGAGGGGGTCCGGCATGTGGGTGAGGCTCTCCACGAAGACGGCGGCGTCGAACGCCGCGTCGGGCAGGCCGATCTCGAGCCAGTCCCCCAGGTGCACGCGAACCGGGAGGGGCGGATCCTCGGCCGCGGCGGCCTCCCCTGCGAAGCGGGCCTGGGCCGGGGACAGCGTCACGCCCTCCACCCGGGCCCCGTACCGGCGAGCCAGGAGGCGGGCCGTTCCGCCGTAGCCGCAGCCGATGTCACAGACCCGGGTGCCGGGCTCCACCCGGGCCTCCCTCGCGACCCGGTGGACCAGCGCCTCCACTGCCTCGGTGGGGGTCTCGGTCCCCGTGGCCCAGAGTCCGTGGTGGACGTGCTCCCCCCAGAGCTCCCGGTAGTAGCGATCCAGCTCGTCGTAGTGCCGTGCCACCCGCTCCGGCGGCGGCGGCGGGCCGGCCGGGCGGATCAACGAACCCCCGGACGAGGATGGCGTGGAGTTGCTCGTGGCTGGATTCGAGGTCGAGGGTGCAAGGCACGCGACCCGTGCGCCGCCAGGGGAACCAGGCGGTCAAGGAACGCAATTCCCGCAGCGATCCACAACAGCGTCGTCACGGACGATCCTCCATGGACGGAGCCGAAGACAGAAGTGCCGGGATCAGGGGACCGGGTCCCCCGGTGTGCCGGCGTCGAACCGTCCGGCGCTCGTGGCGCCGAAGGCCGCGAGGTATACCTCGGGCTCCGTCGAAGGGTTCGGCCATCGCGACGTTCAACGAGGCGGGCCGCGAGATCGGGATCTGCGGGCAGGCGCCGTCGGATCAACCCGACGAGATCCCGCGCTTCCTCGTCGAGGCCGGGATCACGTCGATCTCGGTCACACCGGACAGGGCGGTGAAGGTCCGGCTCGCCGTGGCGGAGGCCGAAGGACGGGGCGCCCCGGCGCCCAGCTGAAGGACCGGGCGCCCCACAGGTGTCAGCTCCCGGTCAGCCCTCCTCCTCCACCTTCGCCGCCAGGCCCAGGAGGGCGCCGCCGGGCGCCCGCAGGAAGATCTCGTCCATTCCGTAGAACGTCTTCCGACGGGGCACGGCAACGTCGGGGGTGGTCAGCCGGTCCAACACCTCGTCCACCGACGCCACCTCGGCGAACAGCGTGGTCAGCCCCCGGCTCATCTCGTCGGCCAGGGACCCGCTGTCCACCCCGGCCCGGGCGCCCAGATCCGCCTCGACGCTCTCCCGGGTCTGGAGCATGAGCTCCACGTCCCCGAGGGCGAGGATGACGAACCCCAGGGGTCCGTCCACGGCGTCCGGCGGATGCGGCACCCGGACGGTGATCTCGAAGCCGATGCCGTCGGTCCAGAAGGGCAGCAGGGGCTCGATGGCGTCGACGGTGAGGATGGGGGTGAGCTTCTTCACGGGTGCCTCCATTGACGGGGAAGGGAAGGGTGAATATGATCCTGGACATATATGCTGGTCGACATATATATGACCGATGCCCGCACCGGAAGGGAGCCCTCATGCCGGAACTGACCACCACCGAGCTCCACGTCCTTCTCGCCCTGGGGACCGGGGCCTCGTACGGGTACCGCCTCCAGCAACAGGTGGAAAGCGAGAGCGGGGGCGGTCTCACGCCGGACATCGGCGCCCTCTACCGGACCCTGGCCCGCCTGATGGAGCGGGGGTGGGTGGAGGAGGTGGACACCCCCTCCCGGGAGGAGGAGGCGTCCAGCCCGGGCCGGCCCCGCCGGTGGTACGGCCTCAGCGCCGTGGGTCGGCAGGTCCTGGCCGGTGAGGTCGGGCGGTTGGACTCGTTGGTCCGCCTGGCACGGGAGCGAGACATCGCCCCCGGGCGCACGGGCTGAGCTGCCGTGACCGCACCGTGGACGACCCTCGTCCGGATCGTGCTCCGGACCTTCCCCTCGGCGTTCCGGGAGCGGTTCGGTGACGAGATGGAGGAGCATTTCCACGAGGTGATGGCCCAGCGGCCCGGTCCCGGGCGGACGCGGGCGGGGTGGGTGGCATTGGGACGGCTGGGGGTGCAGGGGCTGGCGGAGCGCGTCGCCCCGACCCTGGCCGCGGACAGACACAGGGAACCGAGGAGGTGGGGTGTGGAGGGATGGGCGCGGGACGTTCGATTGGCGGTGCGGTCCCTGACGCGCCGCCCGGGGTGGGCGGCGGTGGCGATCGTGACGGTCGCCCTCGGCATCGGGGCCAATGCGGCGATCTTCAGCCTGATCCACGGGGTGCTCCTCACCCCCCTGGACTTCCCCGACGCCGACGGGCTGATCCATGCCGGTGAGGCCTCCGACCGGCCCGGGTTGGTGAACTCGGTGTCGGCTCCCGAGGTCTACGCCATGGAGGAGCTTCCCTCCCTGGAGTCGGTGGCGGGTGTCCGGGGCGGGCGCATGACCCTCACCGGCTTCGGTCCCGCCGAGGCGGTCGTGGGCGCCCGGGTCACCCGGGGCCTGCTGGAGATCTTCCGCCTGGAGCCGACGCTGGGCCGGGACCTCCGGCCCGAGGAGGGCAGGGACGAGTCCGTCCGGCGCATCGTGGTGAGCCACGGCTTCTGGATGGACCGGCTCGGCGGGGACCCCGAGGTCCTGGGGCGCACCCTCACTCTGGACGGGGAGAGCTGGGAGGTGATCGGGGTGGCGCCGGAGGACTGGGCCTATCCCTCCACCGCCTCCTTCTGGATCCCGGGCGGCACCCTGGAGGGGGACTGCTACTGGGGGTGCAACCTGTTCCGGGCCGTGGGGCGGCTCGCCGACGGGGCGACGCTGGACGGCGTGCGCTCGGAGGCCCTGGCCCTGTCGCTGCGTCTCGAGGCCGACCACCCCGACCAGCAGACCACGCGTCGGCTCGAGATCCGCAGCCTGCACGAGCAGGTGGTGGGGCAGGCCCGGCGCGGACTGTGGGTCCTCCTGGGGGCCGTGGGCGTCGTCCTCCTGATCGCCTGCGCCAACGTGGCCAACCTCCTCCTGGTCCGGGCCCAGAACCGGCGGGGCGAGGTGGCGGTCCGGCGGGCCCTGGGCGCCTCCCGGCGGCGGCTGGTGCGGGAGGTGCTCACCGAGAGCGCCGTCCTGGCCGGGCTGGGCGGGCTCCTGGGGCTGGCGATGGCCGCCGGCGTCCTGCACGTCCTTCCCGCCCTGGCCGGCGACTCGGTCCCGCGGCTCGACGAGGTGTCGCTGGACGGCCCCGTCCTGGCCTTCACGATGGGGACGGTGGGCGTCACCGTGATCCTGGCCGGGCTGCTCCCGGCCCTGCGGGTGGCCCGCTCCACGCGCCGCATGGAGGGTCGGGGATGGAGCCCCGGACGGCGGGAGGCCCGCTCGCGGAACCTCCTCCTCTCCACCGAGGTGGGCCTGTCGCTGGTCCTGTTGGTGGGGGCGGGACTCCTGCTCCGGACCTTCGCCGCCCTCTCCAGCCTCGATCCGGGATTCACCACCGAGAACGTGGTCCGCTTCGACGTCTCCCTGCCGGACGCCGTTTACGACGAAGCCGACGAGGTCCTGGGCTTCGTGGAACGGCTGGAGGCGGAGCTGGCGGCTCTTCCGGGGGTGGAGTCCGCGGCCACCGGGATGGGCACGCCCCTGACCTCGTACTCGGTGGGCGCCTCCCTCACGCTCATGGACCGGGAGCCCCCTCCCGACGGCGAGGAGCCCGACGCCGCCATGCGGATCGTGACCCCGGCCTACCTGGAGCTCCAGGGGATCGAGCTGCTCCGGGGGCGGGGGTTCTCCGGCGCCGAGCGGAACGGGGAGCCCTCCGCGTACCTGGTGAACGAGGCGTTCGTGCGCCGATACCTGCGGGCGGGGGAGGAGGCCGTGGGGATCCCCATGCGCTCCGGGGTGAACTTCGGGTTCGGCCGGCAGCCCGGGGAGATCGTCGGCGTGGTGGAGGACATCCGGGCCGGTGAGCTCGGGCAGGAGCCGGTGCCGGAGTTCTATGCCGCCTTCTCCCAGTACCTCCCGACCTTCTTCACCGTGAACGTGCGCACGGTGCCCGGAGCGGAGGTCGGGGAGGCGGCGATCCGCTCGGCCCTGGCCTCGGTGGACCCGGACGTACCCCTCTTCCGCCTCTCCACGGTGGAGGAGGCGATCCAGGCGGAGCTGGCACCGTCCCGGTTCTACCTGGCCCTGGTGGGCGCATTCGCCGGGCTGGCCCTCGTCCTCTCGGCCATCGGCCTCTACGGCGTGGTGGCGTACGCCGTGGCCCGCCGCACCCGGGAGATCGGCGTCCGGGTGGCGCTGGGCGCGGACGGGGAGACCATCCGCCGGCTGGTCCTCACCGAGGGACTGAAGCCCACGTTGCTCGGACTCGCCGCCGGGGTCGCGGTCGCCGTGGTGGGATCCAGGGCCATGCAGAGCCTCCTGTACGGGGTCGAGCCCCTGGACCCGGCCACCTTCGTGGCCGTGCCGCTGGTCCTGCTGGTCGTCGCGGTGGCGGCGATCCTGGCCCCGGCCCGGCGGGCCACCCGGGTGGATCCGGTGGAGGCGCTCCGGGGGGAGTAGGGGAGCCGGCCGATCCTGGGCTCGGTTCGCTGGACGCTCCTGAGCGGCGTGCGGACGGAGGTGCGGGACAGGGGAGGTCGCGGCTGTGGTTCGGCCGGCGTGTCGGCGGCACATGCTCATCCCCAGCTCTTCGCCCCCGGGGCGTTCTGCCGGAGGGCGGTGAGGTAGCGGAACGGATCGGCGCCTTCCGCGGGGGACGCCCTCCCGCTGACCCGACCGGCGTCCTGCGTCTCCTTCCCATCCGCCCCCGCTGCCTCGGCCCCCTCCCGGGCCGCGTCGCTCCACCACTCGGTGGTCCCGGGAAGGGAGGGATGGAGGGCGGCCACGTCGACGCCCGTGCCGGCCCGGATCGCCTCCACCTCCTGGGCGATGACGTTCAGGCTCGCCCCGTCCTTCTGGAGCTGGCCCCGGACCAGGAGGAAGGGTTCGACCCGGACCACGGAGCGGAAGCGCTCGTAGACCTTCGGCTTCACAATCACGTTCACCGCACCGGCTTCATCTTCCATCAGAACAAAGACATAGCCCTTGGCGGTGGAAGGGCGTTGTCGGGCGGTGACCAATCCGGCCACCCGGACGGTGGATCGCTGGCGCAGGTGGGGGAGGCGGTCCGACAGAACGGTGTCCGGGGGCAGCCGGTCCCGCAGCAGGGAGAGGGGGTGCAGCCGGGTGGAGAAGCGGAGCATGCGGTACTCCGCCACCATCCGGTCGGCGTCGTCCAGGTCCGCAAAGGGGAGGCCGGCGTAGGGGTCGTCCAGGGGCAGCTCCTGCTGGGGATGGTCGTCCCGGTCGCCGGTGCGCCGGGCGTCGGACTCGGGGCCCAGCCAGAGCCCGGTCTGCCAGAGGAGCTCCCGGCGGGTGAGGCCCATCCCCTCCATGGCGCCGACCCAGACCAGGTTCTCCACCGCGGGGCGCTTGAGGGTCGCGGGGGTCCGCCGCAGGAAGTCCACCAGGGAGTCGAAGCGCCCCCGGCGCTCCCGCTCCTCCACGATGCGCAGCGCCATGTCCGCGCCGATCCCCCGGACGAACCCGAGCCCCACCCGGAGATGCTCGCCCTCGGCGGTGCACTCGACCCGGCTCCGGTTCACGTCGGGCAGGAGGATGTGGATCCCGTTCCGCCGGGCGTCCCGCCCCAGGGCGTCCAACGAATAGAAGCCCATGGGCTGGTTGTTGAAGAGGGCCACGTAGTACGGCACCGGGTGGTAGTGCCGGAGCCAGGCCGACTGGTAGGCCAGGAGCCCGAAGGCCGCGGCGTGGGACTTGGGGAAGCCGAACTCGCTGAAGGCCGACACCTGCTCGAAGACCTTGAGCGCCGTCACCTCGTCCACCCCCCGCTCGGCGGCCCCCTCCCGGAAGGCCTCCCAGTGGGCCTCCATGGCCTCCTTGGAGCGCTTCCGGCTCATGGCCCGCCGGAGCCCCTCGGCCTGGCCGTCGGTGAATCCGGCCAGCGCCCGGCACACGGTGAGGACCTGGTCCTGGTAGATGATCACCCCCAGCGTCTCGGCCAGGGGGCCCTCCAGGAGGGGGTGGTCGTACTCCACCCGGTAGTCGGGATTCTCCCGAAGCAGCTCCCGCCGCCGGACGTAGGGGTTCACGGCGCCTCCCACGATGGGGCCCGGCCGGACGATGGCTACCTGGACCGCCAGGTCCTCGAGGTTCCGCGGCCGGACCCGGCGGATCATCTGGATCTGGGCCCGGCTCTCCACCTGGAAGAGGCCCACCGTGTCCCCGTCGCAGATCCGGTCGAAGACCTCCTCGTCCCGGTAGTCGATCCGGGAGAGGTCCGGGGGCGCCCCGGTCCGCTCCGCGATGAGGTCCACCGCGTCCTCCACCAGGGAGAGCATCCCCAGGGCCAGGAAGTCGATCTTGATGAAGCCGGCGTCGTCGCAGGAGTCCTTGTCCCACTGGCACAGGACCCGGCCCTCCATGGCCGCCGGCTCCAGGGGGACCAGCTCCACCAGGGGCCGGGACGAGATGATCATCCCCCCCACGTGCTGGGAGACGTGCCGGGGCAGCCCGGCGATCTCCTCGGCCAGCATCCCCAGGGCCTGCCACAGGGGGCCCCGGCCCTTCTCCCGGAACTCGGGGATCCGCTCCAGCTCCTCCTTGAGGCCGGTGGCGGAACGGTGCTCCGCCAGCTTGGAGAGCTTCTCCAGCTCGGCCATGGGCAGGTCCAGCACCTTGCCGATCTCCCGGACGGCGGAGCGGAGGCGGTAGGTGGGGAAGGTGCAGACCAGCCCGGCGTGCTCGTGGCCGTAGACCTCGTAGATCCGGAGGATGAGCTCCTCCCGGATGTCCCGGGGGAAGTCCAGGTCGATGTCCGGGACGCTCCGGAGCGCCTCGTTCAGGAAGCGCCCCAGAAACAGGTCCGCCTTCACCGGGTCCACGTGGGAGAGGCCGATGAGGTAGCAGATGATGGAGGAGACCGAGGAGCCCCGGCCCCGGCCCGGGGGCAGCGACGAATGGGCCCGGGGGGCATCGCCCCGGACCTCCCGGCCCACCTCCCGGGCCAGGTTCATGATGTCCCGGTAGACCATGAAGAAGCCCCCCAGGTCGTGGAGGTCCACCAGCTTGAGCTCCTGGTGGAGCCGCTCCTCCGCGTCCCGCTCCTCGGTGGAGCCCGGTGGATAGCGCCGGCCGATCTCCGCCAGGCACACCGCCGCCAGCATCTCCAGGGCGCTCCCCCGGTCGCTCCCCACGAAGTCCGGGAATTCGTAGCCCAGGTCCCGGGTCAGGTCGAAGGCCGCGCAGCGCTCCGCGATCCGCAGCGTGTTGACCAGGGCGTCGGGACGGCCCTGGAAGCGCCGGGCCATCTCGTCGGGGGTGGCCAGGTGGAAGCCGGCGTTGGGACGACGTTCCCGGTGGGAGTTGTCCAGGGTGGCCCGGTGCCGGATGGACACCAGGACGTCCTGGAGCCGGTGCCGGGAGCGGTCGTGGTAGTGGACGTTGCCGGTGGCCACCACGGGGAGGCCCATGCGGTCGGCCAGGCGGCCCAGGAGCCGGTTCCGGTGCGTGTCGCCCCGGACGGCGTTCTCCTGCAGCTCCACGAAGAGGTTCCGGGGGCCGAAGGCCTGGAGGAGGGCCCGGGCCACGGCCTCGCCCTCGGCCTGGCTCCCCTCCAGGGCAGCCAGGAGGGGGCTCCGGCGACAGCCGGTCAGGCAGAGGATGCCCTCCACGGTCGCCGGGTCCAGGAGGGCGGCGAAGGGGAGGGCGGGGTCGTCCCGGGGGCTCTCCATGCGGGCGCGGGTGACCAGGCGGGAGAGATTCGCGTAGCCCCTTGGGCTCTCGGCCAACAGCGTGACGTGGTACCTGTCGTGGCGGGTCGGGTCGGAGGCGTCACGGACCCCCTCCGCTCCTGCGCGGGGGCCGAGGCTTCGTCGGGGAATCTCCCTTCGAGGGTCCCCGATGGAGCTGCGGGGGTCCATGACGCCTCCGACCCCGAACGGGGCGGCGGCGGTACCACGGCGCGGTGGGTCCGGAGCCGGGGCGGGGGAGAGGAGGGGGAAGCAGTCCCGGAGGGTGAGCTCGACGCCGGTGATGGGCTGGATGGCGAGTTCGCGGGCGGCCTGGGCGAACTCCATGGAGCCGTAGAGGCCGTCGTGGTCGGTGAGGGCCAGGGCGGGGTAGCCGAGCTCCCGGGCCTTGAGCAGGAGCTCCTCGGGGTGGGAGGCGCCGTCCAGGAAGGAGAAGCCCGAGTGGCAGTGCAGCTCTACGTAGGGGGGGGTGGGAGGGCGACTCATGAACCGAACATAAACCGAAAGTCCGAAGGGCGACAGAGGGCCGTCGGCCGTCCCCGGACCTCACGCCGGCCGCCTCGCCGGAGCCATAGGATCCGGGATGGAACGCCCGCCGCCGAACGCGGTTATCTTGGTGGCCTCCATCCCCTCCCTCCTCCCCTCCGGTCCATGCGCAGACTGTCGATCGCCCTCCTCGCCTTCCTCCCCGCCTGCGGCTCCGACACTCCGGAGGCTTCCGACTCCGCCACCTCGGACGTCGTATCCTCCGCCGCACCCGGGGTCCGCATCGTGGCTCCGGCCGACGGGGCCGAGGTGACCGGTCCCGACGTCACGGTCGAGCTGGCGGTCACGGGGCTCGAGATCGTTCCCGCCGGCGACACCGCCTCGGGGACCGGCCACCACCACCTGTACCTGGATGCGGAGCTGGCGCCCATGGACCAGCCCATCCCCTCGGTGCCCGGGCAGATCATCCACATGGGAGACGGCTCGTCGGTCTACACCTTCGAGGGTGTCGAGCCGGGAGAGCACCGCGTCATCGCGGTGGTGGGCGACGGCGTCCACGTGCCCGTGCAGCCGGCCCTGGTGGACACGGTCCGCTTCGTGGTCCGGTAGCGGGAGTCCTCTTCCCTCCTTCCGGCGGGGGCGTCGCTGCACCGCGAGGGCACGGTTATGTTGCGCGCCTTCGGTCCACAGTCGCCTTCGTTCCATGCCCCGCTCTGCATCTCCATCCCCCTCCTCCGGTGACCGTCCCGGTCCGCCCGGGGCGTCGTCTCCCGCGGACGACGTGCGCATCCGCTCGG
Organism: Longimicrobiales bacterium; assembly: GCA_035464715.1. Taxonomy (GTDB): domain Bacteria; phylum Gemmatimonadota; class Gemmatimonadetes; order Longimicrobiales; family Gaopeijiaceae; genus Gaopeijia. The sequence continues at coordinate 3,587 of DATHRY010000102.1, read as the reverse complement.
CGGACGTGGGGGACCTGGATGCTCTGGCCTCGCTGGAGGAGGGGAGCTTTCCCGGCGACCGGCTGAGCCGTCGCCAGCTCCGGCACCTCCTGACCCGGGGCCACGCCGCCGTCCTGGTGGCGGAGGACCCGGCGACCGGGGACGTACTGGGCGACGTCGTGCTCCTCTTCCGGCGGGGGACGGCCATCGCCCGCCTCTATTCCATCGCGGTCCATCCGTCGGCACGGGGCCGGGGGCTCGGGCGACGCCTCCTCGAGGAGGCGGAGCGCGTGGCCTGGAGCCGGGAGCGGGCCTGGATGCGGGCGGAGATCCGGAAGGACAACGCGGCCTCCATCCGTCTGTTCGAGGCCCACGGCTACCGCCGCTTCGGTGAGTACGACGACTACTACGACGACCACATGGCCGCCTGGCGGGTGGAGAAGCCCCTGGACGAGGACCTCCGCCCCTCGCTGGCCCGGGTGCCCTTCTACCGCCAGACCCTGGACTTCACCTGTGGCCCGGCGGCGCTCATGATGGCCATGAAGGCCCTGGACCCGGCGCTCGTCCCGGACCGGGCCCTGGAGCTCCGGATCTGGCGGGAGGCCACCACCATCTTCATGACCTCCGGCTACGGAGGGTGCGGGCCCTTCGGCCTGGCGCTGTCGGCCGAGGCCCGGGGCTTCGCGGTGGAGGCGGTGGTGAGCTCCCCCGGCGTGCACATGGTGGACTCGGTCCGGAGCCCCGAGAAGAAGGAGGTGATGACGCTGGTCCAGGCGGACATGGAGGCGGAGATCCGGGAGCGGGGGATTCCCGTTCGCTACGGGGCCCTGTCCCTGGAGGAGATGGAGGCCCGCTTCCACGACGGGGAGATCCCGGTGGTGCTGATCAGCTCCTGGCAGATCTACGAAGAACGGTCGCCCCACTGGGTGGTGGTCACCGGCTTCGACGAGCACTTCGTCTACGTCCACGATCCGTTCGTGGACGAGGCCGAGGGCGAGCTCCTCTCGGACTCCATGAACATGCCGGTGGGCCGGGACCAGTTCCGCCGCATGAGCCGGTACGGGCGGCGGGGGCTGCAGGCGGCGGTCCTGGTGGGGCCGTTCCATGGTCGACGGGGCGCCGAGGCGCCCTCCCCCTCGGATCGGGCCTGATGTCCGACGCCGTCATCCTAGTGGACGCGAAGTCCCCGGCCACCGCCGAGCTCGGCGGCCATCCGGTGATCCCGGTCCGGAGCTACCTCACCGGGCCCGAGTGGTCCGAACGTCGCGAGCTCCGGGTCGTGAACCTGTGCGGCTCCACCCGCTACCGGTCCCAGGGCTACTACGCCTCCCTCCTGGCGGAGGCCCGGGGCCACCGGGTGATCCCGTCCCACCGGACCCTCCACGATCTGAGCCGCCGGACCCTGTACGGCACCGAGCTCGAGGCCCTGGAGAAGCCCCTCGAGCGGCTGCTGGCGGGAGAGGGGAGCCGGGACAAGATCGAGATGCTCCTCCTCTTCGGGCAGGGACGGCGTCCCGAGCTGCGTCCGCTGGCCCGGGCCCTCTTCGAGACGTTCCCGGTCCCGGCCCTCCGGGTGGAGCTGCGGCGGAAGGGGGGCTGGCACATCTCCCGTCTCCGGGCCCTCGGCCTGCAGGACATCCCCGAGGATCGGCGGCCGGACTTCGACGAGGCGCTGGCCCGGCACCTGGATCGCCGCTGGTTCCACCCGCCGTCCCGGCGCACCGCCCGCTACGACCTGGCGATCCTCCACGACCCCGAGGAGACGCTGGCCCCCTCGGACACCCGGGCCCTCCGGCACTTCCTCCGGGCCGCCGAGGAGCTCGGCATCGAGGCGGAGCTCGTCACCCGCCGTGATTTCGCCTTCCTGGCGGAATACGACGCCCTCTTCATCCGGGAGACCACCGGCGTCGACCACCACACCTATCGCTTCGCCCGGCGCGCCGAGGCCGAGGGGCTGGTGGTCATCGACGACCCGGACTCCATCCTCCGCTGCACCAACAAGATCTTCCTGGCGGAGCTGCTGCGGCGGGAAGGCGTGCCCACCCCCCGGAGCGTCGTGCTGGGGCGGGAGGAGCTGGACCGGGCCGAGGCCGAGCTGGGCTACCCCATGGTCCTCAAGATCCCCGACGGCTCCTTCTCCCGGGGCGTCTTCAAAGTCCGGGACCGGGCGGACCTCGAGGCCCGGACGACGGAGCTGTTCGGCGACACCGACCTGCTCCTGGCCCAGGCCTACACCTTCACCCCCTTCGACTGGCGGATCGGCGTCCTGGCGGGGGAGCCCCTGTTCGCCTGTCGCTACCACATGTCCCGGGGCCACTGGCAGATCATGGACCACTCCCGTGGGGGGGCGGCGGGGGAGGGGGAGGTGGACACGCTGGCGGTGGAGGACGCACCCTCCGGGGTGGTGGAGACGGCGCTTCGGGCCGCCCGGTTGATCGGGGACGGCCTCTACGGCGTGGACCTCAAGGAGACGGGCGAGGGGGTGCTGGTGATCGAGGTGAACGACAACCCGAACATGGATGCCGGGGTGGAGGACGCCGTGCTGGGGCCGGCCCTCTATCGGCGGGTCATGGAGGTCTTCCTGGCGCGGCTCGACGAGCGGACCCGGAGCCGATGATCCTGGAGGTCGGACGGATCGTCCTGGGCCTGATCCTCCTGGTGGTGGGGGCCGACGCCCTCGTCCGGGGCGCCGTGGCCCTGGCCAGGCGGGCGGGCATCTCCAGCCTCCTCATCGGGCTCACGGTGGTGGCCTTCGGCACCTCGACGCCGGAGGTGGCGGTGAGCGTGGAGTCGGCCCTGATGGGGCGGGGCGGCGTGGCCCTCGGCAACGTCGTGGGAAGCAACGTCTTCAACATCCTCGTGGTCCTGGGACTGTCGGCGGTGATCGCGCCGCTGGTCGTGCAGTCCCAGCTGGTGCGTCGAGACGTCCCGCTCATGGTACTGGCCTCCCTCGCGCCGGTGCTCCTCGGCCTGGACGGGGCCCTCGGACGGCAGGACGGGGTCATCCTGCTGGTGGGGCTGGGCGGCTACCTGGCGATCCTCGGGCTCCTGGCCCGAAGGCAGCGTTCCGACCATCGGAACGGCGAGGTGGAACACGCCGAAGATGCAGGCGGCACGACGGAGGCCGGGGGGCCGAGCCTCCCGGTGGCTCTGACCCTCGGGGTGGGAGGGCTGATCCTCCTGTCGGTGGGCGCGGACCAGCTGGTGGTGGGCGCCGTCTCCCTGGCCGGCCGGCTGGGCGTCAGCGAGCTGGTGGTCGGGCTCACGGTGGTGGCGGTGGGCACTTCGCTGCCCGAGCTGGCGACCTCTGTGGCCGCGAGCCTGCGTGGACAGAGGGACCTGGCCGTCGGGAACGTGGTGGGGAGCAACATCTTCAACGCCCTGGGCGTGCTGGGCGCCGGGGCCGCGGTGTCCGGGAGCATCCCCATCCCGCGAGGCATGTACGCCCTGGATTTCCCCGTGATGGTCGCGGTCGCCGTGATCTGCCTCCCGGTCTTCCTCACCGGCGCGAACATCAGCCGCCGCGAGGGGGCCGTCTTCCTCCTCTACTACGTCGCCTACATGACGTACCTGGTCCTCCACGCCACGGACCACGCCCTCTACGACGA
>DATHRY010000101.1:0-3505 GCA_035464715.1 Longimicrobiales bacterium | reverse complement strand
GAGGGAGGTGGGTGGTGAAGCCGCCCGCCTCATCGTCGTCACCAACTGGCTCACCGTCCTGAAACAGCGGCTGGGAGAGGGGAACTGACATGGGCGAAGCCCACACCATCCGCCTGGAGCGAGGCCGTCAACAGTGCGCTGAGAGACCCTGAGCGACATCCTCGATGGCACCCGGTTCCGGGACCGGCCCATCGACCTCCTCACGGTCGACGTCGAGGGCCACGACCTGGCCGTTCTCCGCTCCCTCGACTTCGAGCGGTACCAGCCTCGCCTCATCGCCGTGGAGCTTCACCAGCCGACGCTGACAGCGGTCCGTCGGGACCCGCTCTTCGAGTTCCTGACCGAGAGAGACTACGACATCGTCAACTGGACCGGGTTGACGATTCTGTTCGAGAAGAAGAGCTGACCGCTGGACGTCCCCGGTGACCCCGAGCGCCACCGGGTCCATCGGGCCGGGACGCCTTCCGGCCACCCATTGCGCCGCACCCCCGCCAGCCCCAGCGTGACCGGTCCAGACCAATCCCCTCTCTCGACCCCCGACGCGCGATCGTCGGGGAACCGCCATGCCGAAGTGCGCCGTGCTCCGAACCATCCCTCTCGCACTCGCCGCCCTTGTGGCGGCGCCCTCGCCGACCCTCGCTCAGGCCTCCCCGGGCTACTCGGAGCTGGTACGGGTCTTCGAGGAGTTCCGGGCCGAGCGTTCGCCTGCCGCGTGGTCGGCCGCGTTCGACGACCCCGACGCCCCATACGGCATATCCGACTTCAGCCCTGAGGCGGTGCGGGCCCGAGTCGCGGCAATCGACACCATCGAGGGCCGGCTGAGGGCGATCGACCCCTCCGGCTGGAGCGTCGCCGAAAGGGCCGACTACCTGGCCGTGAAAGCGCAGATCGCAGCGCAGCGGTTCCACCTGGAGGTCAGCCGTCCCTGGGCCCGGGACCCGGGCACCTACGTCGATCCCCTCCTTCGTCTCGCCTTCGCCGACCTGGAGGGCGACGAGGCCTCGATCGCGATCACCCGGGCCCGCCTCGAGGCCGTCCCGGCGATGACCCGGGCGGCCCGGCAGAACCTCACCGACGGGGCCGCCGACTATCTGGCCCTCGCGCGATTCAACATGAGGAACCCGGACGGCGTAGGGCACGGACACCCCTACCGGGCCGTGCCTCCGGCGGGAGTCATCGGGTGGTACGAGGATCTTCGCGAGCGGGCCGCTGCCTCTCGACCGGAGATGGTCCCCGTCGTCGAGGACGCCCTCGCCGCCGTCGAGGAATTCGCCGACTGGCTCGACGCCCAGGTCCCCCGGATGACGGCGAAGGCGGGAGTGGGAGAGGCCCGCTTCGACTGGTACATGCGCTACGCCAAGCTCCTGCCGTGGACGGCGGACGAGATGGCGCTCCTCGCCCGGCGCGAATGGGAGCGGTTGGTGGCCTTTCTCGCGCTGGAGGAGCGCCGAAACCGCGACGAGCCCGTGCTCGAACCCGCGTCCACCGCCGAGGAGTACCAGAGGCGGCTCCGCACCACGGACGCGAACGTACGGCGGTGGCTGGTCGAGAAGGACATCCTGACCCTTCCCGACGGTACACCGGACTTCGACGCCTTCGGCTACAACGCGCCGTTCATCGACCGGCCCGAGGGGCTGAACTTCTGGGAAGAGGTGCAGTTCCGGGATCCCCACCCCGACCATCTCCACGCCGTGATTCCGGGCCACCGCTACGACGGCTGGTTCGCCCGCCGCAGCGACCACCCCATCCGGTCCCGGATCTCGGACGGGGTCCGGGTCGAGGGGTGGGGCGTGTACCTGGAGGAGCCGATGGTCCGGGCCGGCGTGATCGACCACCTGCCCCGGGTCCACGAGCTCATGTACCTCTTCGGCATCTTCCGGGCGACCCGGGTCACCGCCGACATCGGGATGCAGCTGAACGAGATGACGATCCAGGAGGGTGCGGCGCACATGCGCTCCGGGTCTCCCTGGCTCGACGACGACGTGGCCCGGGTCGATGCCGAGATCTACCTCCGTCGACCCCCGGGCTACGGTCTCGGCTATACGATGGGGAACCTCCAGATCCAGCAGCTCCTGGGAGAGCTGCGCATCCGTGACGGCGAGGGCTTCGACCTGAAGGCCTTCCACGACGAGTTCATGGGGAAGGGACGGATGCCCGTGAGCCTGATCCGGTACGAGATGCTCGGAACGGAGGATCAGGTCTCCCGGTTCTGGGACTTCGAACCGATCCCGCCGGCGAGCTGATCACCACCCCAGGCCCGGAACGGATGAGCCTCGGGACCTCGCCGTCCAACCCCGAAGGACGACCGGGCCGGCCGTTCGTGCGCCCCCGGTGACCCAGGCACCTGGATCCGCACCGGGCCCGCCGGAGGGACACGCCACGCGCCGCGTGCTCCCAGGACCGAGCCGGCCGCGGGAACCGCGATGATGGGTCAGGGGGCGAACGGGTCGGCCTGGCCCCCGCCCGCCCCCTGCACACCTCGGGGCACTCCTCTCGGTACGTCAGTTGACCCTGAAGATGCCCTGGCCCGAGAAGGGGAAGTCCCAGTTCACGTTGCCGCCCTCGAAGATGGGGCTGCCCATCCAGCCTTCGTAGCCGGCCGCGGTCTCGGTGACCTTCCCCGCACCTCGCCAGATCCCGTCCTTGCCCTTCGGCTGCGCCGTCGTGCCGGCGCTGTGCCCGGCCAGGACGATCTCCCCACCGCTCCAGATCTCCCATCGGCCCTCGTAGTGCGCCACGTGGGCCGCCTCGGGCATGTTCGGCGGTCCACCACCCAGGACGAACCACCACTTCATCTGCCCCTCGACGTCCCCGTCGATGTCGGCTTCCCAGACGAGGAGCCGGCCCTCGGCGTCGACGACGCCCAAGTGCGCGACGAATACGTAGTCGATCGTATTGTCCAGGGACGGGGCCGGCTTGATCCCCACCTTGGCCAGTGCGGCGTCGACTTCGAGGGGGGGGGAAATCGGTCCGTCCCCCGTGCAGCCCGTGACGACCAGGAGCGCTAAAGCCAGGGTCAGCGTACGCATACGAACCTCCGATGTTCGAGCGTGGGAGGGTCATTCCGCGAGCGTAGAATGGGCCGCCAAGGGTGGGGCCGCCAGTTGAGAGGGCGTACTCGGGGCCCGGAGCAACGGCCGCCAGACCCACCTCGGCACCAGCTCGCCTGGACGAGCACCCACCGACCCGTGGGATCCCGGCGGAAGAGAGCTGCACCTAGCGGCTACCGCCCTCGGGACGACCCGAACGGCCTGCTCCTCCCCCCTCCTCCCATACCCGCCCCGCGTCCACCCCGGGCGTCCGGGATCTCCGCCTCGATGACGATGTGCCGTCGGCTCGATGGAGGAGCGGGGGAACGGGCAACTTCAACCTCGAGCCCACGACGAGCGCGCGGAGCGTAGAGGGCTTCACACTCCTTCGGTCATCCCGGCCGAAGCGGCGGACTCGGAGTCCTCCACCTGCACCATGGCTCCCACGCTCGAGAGGACCGACACGACGTAGGGCA
>DATHRY010000100.1:0-3657 GCA_035464715.1 Longimicrobiales bacterium | reverse complement strand
CGGGGTCCTCGCCGGGACGGTCATGATCCTCCTCGGCGTCGATCTGGCCTCCATCCGGGCCGCAGGGTCCACCATGCTGGTCGCCTTCGGCATCGGGGCGGTGGGATCGACCGTGGGGGCCATGGTGATGGGGTTCGTGCTACACCCTGCCCTGGGCGACGAGACCTGGAAGCTCTCAGGCCAGTTTGCGGCGACCTACATCGGAGGCGGCGTGAACTTCGCCGCCGTGGCCCAGGCCTTCGACACCAGTAGCGATCTGTTCACGGCCGGGGTCGCCGCGGACGTCATCATCACCGCCTTCTGGCTGGTCACCACCCTGGCCGCGCCCGTGCTGCTCCGGTCGGGGGGAGGGGTGCGGGCCGGCGAGCGATCCACCGACGAGGGGGCCTACGAGGGGGCGGATGCCGGGGATGACTCCAGGCACTCCCTGGTCCGGGCCCTCTTCTCCAGCGGCTCCGCCGTCTCCCTCACCGACCTGGCGGCCATCCTGGCCCTCACCGTCGGCTGTCTGTGGATCTCGGAGCTCCTGGGGCTCCTCGTCCCGGCCGTGCCCGCCGTTTTCTGGCTCACCACCCTGGCGCTCCTCCTGGCCCAGATCCGCGCGGTGCGGGACCTGACGGGCGCCACGGTCCTGGGAAACTACCTCATCCTCCTCTTCCTGGCGTGCAACGGCGCCCGCTCGGTCGTGGCCCGGATCGTCGAGGTCGGCCCGGAGGTCTTCTACTTCGCCGCGGGCACGGTGGCGCTCCACGGTCTCGTCATCTTCGGGCTGGGGCGGGTGGCCCGCATCGAGGCCGGCACCCTAGCGGTGGCGTCCCAGGCCAACGTGGGCGGAAGCGCCAGCGCCATGGCCATCGCCACGGCCCGAGGCTACCAGAACCGCATCCTCCCCGGCGTGGCGGTGGGGATCCTGGGGGTGGGGGTGGGCAACTACGTCGGGCTCGCCGTGGGAAACCTCATGCGGGTGCTCCTCTGAGGTCGAGATCTCCCTGCGTTTCACCCGGGGGAGATCCCGCAGCGGCCGGCTGCCCCGTCGTTCCGGGCCTATCCCTGGACCTGGACCGGGAGGCGGTGGGGCTCGAGGGCGAGTTCACGGCCCGGACGCCGGCCGTGGAGGGGCTGCAGGAGGCGGGTCCCGTCGACCTCGCGGCCCTGCGGGTGCCGGCGGTGCAGGGGCTCTGGGTGGTGGTGGAGACCCGGTGAGCACCCGATCCACCGCGGAGCGCTAGGGCGCCCGGCGGGCCACCGCCCGACGCATGCGTCCCACGTCCGCCTCCATCCGGGCCACGATCCTCTGGAAGTCGGGGTCCCCCCGGAGCCCCTGGAATGCGGGGTAGGACTCGATCAGGCGCAGGTGGCGGCTGCCCATCTCGAAGGCACGGCGAGCCCAGGCGAGGGCGTCGCTACGGTGGCCGATCGCATCCTCCACCACGGCCAGCTCGAGGTAGGTTAGGGGGTACTGGTCCCGGTGCTCCACCTCCCGAGCAAGGGCCGTGCGGCTGGCCTCGAACTGTTCCCGGGCAGCCGCGGAATCCCCGAGCTGCACCAGGGCCGTCCCCAGCGTGGTGCTCGCGAAGAGCAGGTAGGCCACCCTCCCGGCCTCGGGGGTGTGCTCCAACGCGGTCCGGGCCGCCCGGGCGGCTCCGGCCGCGTCCCCCCGGACGAGGCGCAGCTCGGCGAGCCCCGCCTGGGCCACGCCGTCCTCCGGTCGAGCCGCGGCCGCCCGGGCCGCGGCGGCCTCGGCGGCCCCCAGGTCCCCGGCCCACCAGTGGGCCCAGGCCTCGATCTCGGCCGTGGGCAACCCCGCCGTCTCCCGGACGTCCACCTCCGAGGCGAACCAGCGCCCCGCCTCGTCCAGTTCGTCCAGGGCGGCGAAGCAATGGCCCAGCTGGGTTCGGATGCCGGGCATGTGGGGGTCCCGCCGGAGCGCGTCCTCGAGAAGCCCGATGGCGTCGACGTATCGTCCCCGGACCGCGGCGATCCGCCCCAGCTCCACGTACGCCTCGGCCAGGTTGGGATCCAGGAGCAGGGCCGCCCGGTAGGCCTCCTCGGCTCCGTCCAGGAAGCCCTGGGTGTTGTAGGCACCGCCCAGGGCGTGATGGCCCAGGGCGAGCTCGGGCTCCAGCTCGATCGCCCGCCGGGCCGCAGTCAGCGCCGAGTCTTCCCACGCGGCCCCCATCCCGAGGTCCCAGGACCGGCGGGCGAAGTTGGCGGAGAGCAGGGCCCAGGCCAGGGCGTATGCCGGGTCCCGGTCCAGGGCCTCCCGCAGGACCCTCTCCTCGTGGGCGACGCTCTCCCATCCGCCGTCCCCCCGGTCCCGGACCATCCGGGCCTCCTGGACCCGTTCCCAGGCACCGGGGCCCGTCGTGGGCATCCGGGCGAGGCGTCGGCTCTCCGCTGGCGATAGGGTTGCCTCCAGGGCCGCCGCCACCTCCCGGGCGACCTCGGACTGGATGGCCAGGGCCTCGGTCATGGTCCGGTCGTACGTCTCCGCCCACACGTGGGCGTCAGTGACGGCGTCTATGAGCTGTACCGTGACCCGGACCCGGTTCCCCTCCCGGCGTACGCTGCCCTCCAGGAGGGAGCCGGCGCCCAGCTCCGCGGCGATCCGGGGCAGGTCCCGATCCTCCCCAGCGTACCGGAGGACCGACTGGCGGGAGATGACCGTGAGCGCCCCGATGCCCGAGAGCTGGGTGAGGATGTCCTCGTGCAGGCCGTCGGCCAGGGGATCGTCCCTGGGGTCTCCACCGAGATTGTGGAAGGGGAGCACCGCCACCACCGTGACCGGGGCGGCTCGCCGGCTGAGCCATGGGACCGGGGGCGTGTCGCCGCCGTCCACCGGCCGGAGCACCGCGAGAACCCCGGCGGCGACCAGAAGGAGAGCCGCGACGGCGAGCACCTCCGTCGCGCCGAAGCGCTGACGGCCCTTCTCGCCGTGATACCAGGCCAGCACCACGGTGACGAAGAAGCCGGCCATGAGGAGCACGGTGATGCTCTGCTGAAGGCGCAGGGGCCAGCGGAACTGGTCGGCGAGGATGTCGACGACCTGGAGGGCCAGCCACGCGGCTCCGACGTACGCCAGGGCCCAGTGCCCGACGTGGCTCGTCCGAAGACGTTCCTTGATGGACGCCACGGCACCTCCTTCCCCGGATCGGCAGGCGGCGGACACGGCCGTGATCCCGAGGTGATGCCCTCAAGATGCCCGTCCCGGCGCCTCGGCGACAGGGAGGGGTGACGTCCCGGGAGCCCGGGTCGGTGGACGTTCCGGTCCATCGTGAAGACGGCCCCCACCCACCCGCAGGCGATGGGGGCCGTGTCACGGCAGGTCGGCCAGCCGTTCGTTCGTTCGGAACGCTATGCCCCCGCCGGCCAGCCGTTGGTGAGGGTCCAGAGGATCTTCGGCGACCCACCGGGCTGCATCTCCATCAGGTTCCACCACATGCCCCGCCGCACAGCGGTCCCGTCCGGTGCCCGCCGTTTTCTGGCTCACCACCCTGGCGCTCCTCCTGGCCCAGCTCCGCGCGGTGCGGGACCTGACGGGCGCCACGGTGCTGGGGAACTACCTCATCCTCCTCTTCCTGGCGTGCAACGGCGCCCGCTCGGTGGTGGCCCGGATCGTCGAGGTCGGCCCGGAGGTCTTCTACTTCGCCGCGGGCA
>DATHRY010000099.1:0-3904 GCA_035464715.1 Longimicrobiales bacterium | reverse complement strand
GTGAGGTGAGTGACGTGGAACCGAACGTCGCACGTCGCCAGGGGGGTGCTCCCGCGAGGGGGCGCCCCCTCCGTCGTTCCAGGGGCCGGAGGCTGCCTCAGCGCCGCGTCCAGATCACGATCGACCCGCAGGGCGGGCTGGCCTGCACGAACTCCGGAGGCCCCGAGGACGGACCGTCGTAGAGCTCGATGGCCTCCACGTCGAAGGCGCGGATGACCCAGTCCCGGACGATCCAACGGCCGTCGGGAAGCTCCTCGTAGTGGACCTCCCCGCCGGCGTGCTCGGTGCCGACATCGTAGGGAAGCCCTTCGTAGTGGAACTCGAGGAAGACCAGGCGCGAGGTGGCCTCGTCCAGCCAGGCCACGCCGCTCACGTCGGAGCGCTCGGGGGTCCCGGCCGGCTCGAACTCGAGGCCGATCATCCCCTCGGTATCCCCCTCGCCCCGGCGGAGCCCGAAGCAATGGGCGTCCAGGAAGGGGCGGGAGAGGACCACCTCCGCGTCAGGCCCGAAGTCCTCGAAGCTCCCGTCCTCCAGGGTCCGGACGTACCCCTCCGCCGCCGGCACTTCAGCCGGGAGTGACCGCACCGAGTTTCCCCCCAGGGCCGTTACCGTGCTCCGGTTCTCGTCGATGACGGTCCCGTCCCCGGGGCTCAAGCGGCTCTGCCTGTGTCGAATGCGGAAGGACAGCCCCCGCTGCCGGCTGGTCCAGCTCGCCGCGTCCAGAGCGGTGCGCACCTGGTCCCACACCACCTGCGTTGCGCCGCTGCTGCCCTCGTCCAGATCGCAGCGGCGGCCGGCGGTGGCCACGACGAGCCCTTCGAGCTCGATGGCCTGCTGGTTCACACGGATCGTCTGGCGGGTGACCCGGGGGGATTCCACGTTAAGCGGACCCACGGTGACCGCCTCGTACCCGATCCGCTCCACCCGTAGGGAGTACTCCCCCGCCGTGGGAGCCTGGACCTGGTAGCGCCCGTCGGGGCCGGTGAGAAACGTCGCCCGGGATGCGCCCCCAGCCCCCATCAGGCGGTCGAAGGCGCCGGCGACGGGTGCGCCCGTCTCGGCCTCGAGGACTTCACCCGTCACCAGCTGGCCGCTCGCACCCCGGCCCGGCAGGAGGAGGACTCCGAGGGCGAGGACGAGCAGCCGGGGGCTCACACGACTTCGACCAGGTGGTAGGTCTTCTTGCCCTTCCGGAGCACCAGGAACCGGCCCTCGACCGCGTCTTCCACGAGCACCTGCCGCTGAGGGTCCTCCACGCGCACGCCGTTCAGGTAGATCCCGCCGCCCTCCACGCTCCGCCGGGCGTCTCCCCGGGACGAGGCCACCCCGGCGTCGGCCAGGAGCTCCAGGATCCCCGTGCCCTCGCCCTCCAGGGCGGAGCGGGGCACCTGGCTCGAAGGGACGTCGGCGAAGACGTCGGCGATCTCGCCGGCGCCCAGTCCTTCGATGCTGCCCCCGAAGAGGGCCTCGGTGGCCAGCCGCGCCCGGGACAGCCCCGTCTCCCCGTGGACCCGCCGGGTGACGTCCTCGGCCAGGGCCCGCTGGGCGTGGCGCCGGTGGGGCTCGGCGGCGCTGTCGGCCTCGAGCCCCTCGATGGCGGTCCGGTCCAGGAAGGTGAAGAAGCGGAGGTAACGGAGGGCCTCATCGTCGCCGGCGTTGATCCAGAACTGGTAGAAGCGGAAGGGAGAGGTCCACTCCGGGTCCAGCCAGACCGTGCCGGCCTCCGTCTTGCCGAACTTCGTGCCCGACGAGGTGGTGACCAGGGGGAAGACCGCGCCCACCGCCGATTCGCCCGTGACGCGCCGGATCAGCTCGATGCCGCCGGTGATGTTCCCCCACTGGTCGCTGCCCCCCATCTGGACCGTGCACCCGTGGGTCCGGAAGAGGTGCAGGAAGTCGTAGGCCTGCAGGAGCTGGTAGGCGAACTCGGTGAAGCTGATCCCGGTCTCCTCGTTCTCCACGCGCCGGCGCACCGACTCCTTGCGGAGCATGGCGTTCACCGAGAAGTGCTTCCCCACGTCCCGGAGGAAATCCACGGCGGACATGGCGCCGAGCCAGTCCAGGTTGTTCGCCATGCGTGCCGGGTTCGAGCGGACCTCGAAGTCCAGGAAGGCCGCGAGCTGGTCCCGGACGCCCTCGGCGTTCTCCCGGGCCTTGTCGGCGGTCAGGAGCTGGCGCTCCGCCGCCTTCCCCGACGGATCCCCGATGAGCCCGGTGCCACCCCCCACCAGCGCCAGCGGCGAATGGCCCGCCCGTTGAAGGTGGGCGAGCCCCATGATCGGGAGCAGGCTCCCCACGTGGAGGCTCGGGGCCGTGGGGTCGAATCCGATGTAGCAGACCCGGCTCCCGCCCCGGAGGTGGTCTGCGGCGCCCTCGGTGGCGTCGTGGAGCATGCCACGCCAGGCGAATTCGTCGAGTACGGAGGACATGGGCGGATTCCGGTCGGGGGGGGGTGGTCGAATGACACTAGGCCCCCCGGAACAAGGGTCAAGATGTGTCCCGCTGAGAGGACACCGCGATCCGAAAGGCCCGGGATTTCCTGGCTTCTCGGTTTGGCACCGTCCCTGCACTTCTCTCTCGGCGGGATCGCAGGCGCGGTCCTCGGACCACCTCATCGGGGGGCATCATGCGGTACGGGATCGTGGTGTTCGGCATGGCGGTGATGGGAATGATCGGTGCGGAGGCGGCCCAGGCCCAGGTGCGGACCGCGCGGCTGCCCCACAGCTACCTGGACCTGGAGTTCATGGGGGCTAACCCCGTGGGCGAGTTCGGGCAGCTCGTCGGGGACGGCTGGGGCGGCCAGGCCGCCTTCCGCCACCGGCTGGCGGGCTCCCCGCTACTGCTCCGGATCGACGGCGGCTTCCTCGTCTACGGCTACGAGCGGATCGGCGTGTGCTACGCCACGCCCTACGGCTGCCGGATCGGGGCCGACGTGACCACGACCAACACGGTGGGCTTCATGGGCGTCGGCCCCGAGATCGCGGGCACCGGACCGGTGGCGCCCTACGTCTTCGGGACCTTCGGGTTCAGCTACTTCTCGACCCAGTCGAGCCTGGACTCCGGCGACCCGTACTACGACGACCTGTTCGACACCCGGCACTTCTCGGACATGGTCATGGCGCTGAGGGCCGGCGGCGGCATCCGCTTCCACTTCGGCGGGCCGGGCTCGGTGGCCCTGGACCTGGGCGCCGAGTACCACCGGAACGGGGTGGCCGAGTACCTGGTGGAGGGCGACATCGTGGACAACCCCGACGGAAGCATCACCCTCTACCCGAACCGGAGCGAGGCCAACCTCATGAGCTTCCGGGTGGGGATCACCATCCCCTTCGGTGGGGGCGGGGACGATCGTCACGGCCACCACGACGGCCACGACGGCAGGTACCGCTGAGGGAGGACGAGGGGGGCACGGCCGGGCGTCGCGACCTGCGGATCAGGATGCGGTGCCCGGCCGCACCGGCAGCCAGATGTCCTCGGTGGCCTGGGGATCGAAGGGATCGTATCCGGCCGGCAGGACCTCGAAGTGCTCCCGGTGGTCGAGCTCGAAGCCCGAGGATCCGAGCCACTCCCCGAAGATGAACCGGTAGGTGCTCAGGTCGGTGGCCGGCCCCCGGTGCTCGAACACGGCATACAGCCCGCCCCCCAGGCGGTACTCCCGCATCCCGTCCGGCACCTCGGCCGGAGCCCGTACCTCCACGCAGGCCCACTTCACGAACTCCTCGGCGGGATCCAGCACCTGGAGGGCGGAGTCGGCGTAGACCTGCATCGAGATCCGTTCGGTCGACGTCCGGTTCGGAATCTCCCGGATCCGCGGGCCGAAGGCGCGCCAGAGCTCCGGTGTGGCATCGGCGACCCGGGACATCCGGCGCCCGATCCCCACGAGGGTGGAGGGCGGGCGCTCGATCA
>DATHRY010000098.1:0-15398 GCA_035464715.1 Longimicrobiales bacterium | reverse complement strand
GCCACCCGCTCCGACATGGCCTGCTCCGCCGCCTTCAGATAGGAGCGGGGGTCGTACAGCTTCTTGTCGCCGATCTCCCCGTCGACCTTGAGGACCGCGTCGTAGTTGCGCAGGACGTGGTCCACGATGGGCCGGGTGAAGGCGTACTGGGTGTCCGTGTCGACGTTCATCTTGATCACGCCGTAGTCCAGCGTCTCCCGGATCTCCTCCAGGAGGCTGCCGGAGCCGCCGTGGAAGACCAGGTCCATCTCCGCCTCGGCCCCGTACTTCGCGGTGACGGCGGCCTGCCCCTCCCGGAGGATGTGGGGCTTGAGCTTCACGGCCCCGGGCTTGTAGTGCCCGTGCACGTTCCCGAAGGTCGCCGCGAAGGTGAAGCGGCCGATGTCGTGCAGGGCCTCGTAGACCGCCACCATGTCCTCGGGAGTCGTGTAGAGCTTCTCCTCGGGGGTGTCGTGGGACCCGGCGGAGCCCTCCTCCTCGCCGCCCACCACCCCGGCCTCCACCTCGAGGATGATCTCGTTCTCGGCACAGAGCGCCAGGTATTCCTTCGAGATCGCCATGTTCTCCTCCAGCGGGAGGATCGAGGCGTCGAGCATGTGGTTCTGGAAGAGGTTGTTCTCGCCCCGGGCCCGCCGCTCGGCCGTGGCCTGGATGAGGGGCTTGAGGAAGCCCGCAGCCTTCTCGGGCTGACAGTGGTCCGTGTTCAGGGCGATGAGGACGTCGTACTGCTCGGCCAACCGGTGGGCGGCCTCCGCCAGGATGATGCACCCGTAGGCGGCGTCCTTGGCGTTCAGCCCCGAGGCGAACTGCCCCGCCCCGGTGGAGAACTGGATCAGGCCGTCGGACCCCGAGTCCGCGAATCCCTTCATGGCGGCATTCAACGTGATGATCGAGGTCACGTTGATGGCCGGATAGGCGTAGCTGCCCTCCTGGGCGGCGTCGAGCATCTGACGGAACTGGGCAGGTGTCGCGATGGGCATGGCGGATCGGGGTTCGAGTGCGTCGTCGCGGAGGGAGGGGTTCGGCGACCCACGGTATCTTGTGGAGGACGGTCCCCCGGTGAAAGCCCTCCAACCCTGTCGGGAGCCGGGGATGAGCGCGTATCATGTCCGTCCGGTGTTCGACTCGTGACCTGCAGGCTCGCGACCGACCGGGGCCGCGACCCGCCCGGGAGGCCCCCATGTCCGCTCGAGCCCTTCTCTCCGCCGCCCTCCTCGTCCTCCTGGTCCCCGCGTGCGCCCCCGGTGACTCCCCGGTGGCGCCGCCCGAGGGACGGGACGCCCTGGTGCCCGCGGCCCGGAGCGGACAGGTGGTCGACGGCACCACCGGGCCGGGATCCCTGTACCGGTTCGTGGTCCCGGAGAACTGGAACGGCCTCCTGATCGTCTACGCCCACGGGTACGTGTCGCCGGACGAGCCGGTGGCCCTCCCGCAGGAGGCCGAGCTCCTCGCGGCCCTCCTGGCCCCCCAGGGCATCGCCCTGGCCTACTCGAGCTTCTCCGAGAACGGCTGGGTGGTGAAGGACGGGACACAGCGGACCCACCAGCTCCTGGGGCTCTTCGCCTCGGAGTTCGGGATGCCGGCCCGTGTCTACGTCGGCGGGGCGTCCATGGGCGGGCTCGTCGCCATCAAGCTCGTGGAGCGGTATCCCGGCACCTACCGGGGCGCCCTGGCCGCCTGCTCCGTCGCCGGAGGCACGCGGGAGAACGCCGACTACCGGGCCCACGTGCGGGCGGTCTTCGACGTCCTCTACCCGGGCGTCCTCCCGGGGAGCGCGGCCGAGCTGCCCGCCGGCACCGACGTCGAGACCCAGATCATCCTCCCGGCGCTGCAGGCCATGTCCCTGGACCTGTCCGGGGCGTTCTTCATGGCCGGGCTGGACCAGACCCCCCTCCCCTGGGCCTCGGTGCCCGAGCTGGTCGAGTCGATCGTGACGGCGCTTGTGGGCAACGCCGGCGATCTCCGGGACGAGGTGTTGACCCGGGGCAAGCCGTACTTCGACAACTCGGCAACGGTCTATTCCGGGGCGGCGGTGCCGGGCCCGGTCCTCGCCCTCATCAATGCCTCCGTGGACCGGTTCGAGGCCTCCCCGGCGGCGCTGGCGGCGCTGGACCACGACTACGACCCCTCCGGGGACCTGAACCTCCCCATGCTCATGCTCTCGAACGTCCGGGACCCCGTGGTCCCGGGCTTCAACCAGGCTTCCTATCTCGAGGCCGTCACCGGGTCGGGCGCCGCCGATCTGCTGGTGCAGCGCACGGTGCCCAGGTACGGCCACTGCGTCTTCACCCCCGAGGAGCTCGGGACGGCGTTGAGCGATCTGCTCGCGTGGGCGGAGCTCGGGATCGTGCCCACGCCCTGACCCGCCCCCTGCACATCCTTCCGGCTCCCCCTTCCCCGGAGGCCACCGATGGAACGGCGTACCTTCTTCCGCTCGGCGCTCGCCGCCACCGCCGCGACCCTTCCGCTCCCCCGCGCCCTGGGCGGGTCCACCCCCTTCTCCGTCCTGACGCCCTGGACGCTCCGGGACGTGACTGCCGTGACGGGCGACGGCCGGGAGGTCACGCTCACCAGCGCCGCCATCGAGGAGCTGGACCGGCGCATGACGGGTCGCGTCCTGCTGGCGGGTGACGGGGGATACGACGATGCCCGACGGGTGCTCAATCCTTCGTTCGACAAGCATCCGGCCCTCATCGCCCAGGTCACCGGCGTGGCCGACATCCGGGCCGCGGTGGACTTCGCCCAGGACCACGGGGGGCTCCTCCTGGCCGTGAAGTGCGGTGGGCACAGCGCGTCGGGGAAGTCGACCTGCGATCGGGGGATGATGATCGACCTCTCCCCCTTCCGGGACGTCCGCGTCGACCCGTACGCCCGCACCGCCCGGGTCACCGGCGGCAGCCTCCTGGGCCAGCTCGACCACGAGGCGATGGCCTACGACCTGGTGGTCCCTATGGGGACCGTGTCCCACACCGGCGTCGGAGGGCTCGTGACGGGCGGAGGCTTCGGTCGGCTCGCCCGGCGCTTCGGCCTGTCCATCGACAACCTGCGGTCGGTCGACGTCGTGACCGCCGCCGGGGAGTTCCTGCGCGCCTCGCCCGAGGAGAACCCCGACCTCTTCTGGGGCGTGCGCGGCGGAGGTGGCAACTTCGGCATCGTCACCTCGTTCGAGTTCCGGCTGCACGAGATGCAGCGCCAGGTCCTCGCCGGCCTGATCGCCCACCCCCTCGATCGGGCCCGGGAGGCGCTGCGGGTCTACGGGGACTACGGGCCCGAGGCACCGGACGAGCTCCAGATCGACATGGTGATCCTCCAGCCGCCGGGGGGCGAGCCCGGCATGGCCGCCTTCGCGGTCTGCTACTCCGGGGATCCTTCGGGGGCCGACCGCGCGCTCCGGCCCCTCCGCGGGATCGGCACGCCGATCATGGACAACGTCGGCCCCATGGACTACGTGGCGCTGCAGCGGTCGGGCGACATCGACGACCCGCGGGCCCAGGCCCAGTACCTCAAGAGCGGCTTCATCCCCGATCTGCCGGCCGGCCTCATCGACGCGCTCGTCGATGGCTTCGAGGGCGCGCCGGGCCGGACCACGGAAGTCATCTTCCAACAGAGCGGCGGGATCATCGGCCGCGTCCAGTCCGACGCCACGGCGTTCTCCCAGCGGGACGCCATCGCGAACATGATCGCGGCCGTGAACTGGCCGGCCGGTGCCGATCCGAGCGAGCACGTGGACTGGATCCGACGGTACTGGGAGCCCCTGGAGCCCTACACCACCGGCTTCTACATCAACGACGCCGCACCCGACGAGGGTCGCATGGCCACGGTGCAGGCCTTCCGCCAGAATCACGCCCGGCTGGTGCAGGTCAAGAACCGGTACGACCCGACCAACCTGTTCCGGCTGAACTCCAACGTGGAGCCGACCGTCTAGCCGACGCCGGGGCGCCGGGTCAGTCTCTCACCTGCCCGGTGCCCCGGACGACCCAGCGCTGTGTGGTGAGCTCTTCCAGCCCCATGGGCCCGAAGGCGTGGACCCGGGTGGTGCTGATGCCGATCTCGGCGCCGAGCCCGAGCTCCCCCCCGTCGTTGAAGCGGGTGGAGGCGTTCACCATGCAGCACGACGCCCCGCACCGGTGGACGAAGGCCTCCTGCACGGCCGGATCCTCGGCCACCACCGCCTCGGTGTGCCGCGATCCGTGGGCCTCGATGTGGGCCATGGCCGCCTCCCGGTCGGGCACGACCTTCATGGCCAGGATCAGGTCCAGGAACTCCGTCCCCCAGTCGGCGGCGGTGGCGGGCACGGCGGCGTCGGCCAGGGCGCATACGGCCGGGTCGCCCCGGACCTCGACCCCGGCCTCCACCAGGGCCCGGACCAGCATCGGGACGACCGTGGCGGCGGCCGTCTCGTGGACCAGCACCGCCTCGGTGGCGTTGCAGGTGGCCGGGGCCGAGAGCTTCCCGTTCAGGACGATGTCCCGGGCCATCTCCGGGTCCGCGCTGGCGTCCACGTAGACGTGACAGACCCCCTCGAAGTGGAGGACGGTGGGGATCCGGGAGTGGTCGTGGACGAAGCGGATGAGGGTGTGGCCGCCCCGGGGGATCACCAGGTCCAGCCGCTCCTCCTGTCGCAGGAGCTCCTTGATGTAGTCCCGGTCCGAGGTGGTGACGAGCTGCACCACCCGGGGATCGACGCCGTGGGCGGCGAGCTCCTCGTGGATGACCTCCTCGAACACCGTGTTGCTCTCGTTCGCCTCGCGGCCGCCCTTCAGGAGGCAGGCGTTCCCCGCCTTGAAGCAGAGGGCGAAGGCGTCCACGGTCACGTGGGGCCGGGCCTCGTAGATCATGAGGATGGCCCCCAGGGGCGCCCGGACCTTCTGGACCCGGAGCCCGTTGTCGAGGTGCGTGTCCCGGGTCACCTCACCCACCGGCGCCGGAAGCTCCACCACGACCTCCACCCCCCGGGCCGTGGCCTCGACCTTGGCCGGGGTCAGGGCCAGGCGCTGCTGCTTGGCGGCGCCCATCCCGTCGGCCGCGGCCCGCCGCAGGTCTTCGGCGTTGGCCGCCAGGATGCGGTCGGCGTTCGCCCGGATGCGGGCGGCGAGCCCCAGGAGCACCCGGTTGCGGGTGTCGTTGTCCAGGGCCGCCGAGAGGATGGCCCCCTGGCGTGCGGCCTCGGCCGCGTCTACGGCGCTCGGTACGGCGATCTCGACCTTCACGGGTTGCTCCGTTCGCTTGGTTCAGTGTGTCGCGGGTCCCACTGCGGGCCCAGCACCAGGTCCTCCCGCCGGATGATCTCGCTGACGTAGCGGTAGCCCAGGATCCCTTCGATCTCCTCGGCCCGTCGCCCCCGCAGGCGGCGGATCTCGTCGCCGGAGTAGGACACCAGCCCCACCCCGATCCAGGCGCCGCCGGGTCCCCGGATCTCGACCCGGGCGCCGATGGTGAAGCTCCCGTCCACCGCCACGATCCCGCTGGCGAGGAGGCTGGCCTTGCGCTCGACCAGGGCCTCGGCGGCGCCGGCGTCCACCGTGATCGTCCCCCGGGACCGGCTCCGCACGGCGATCCACCGGCGGCGGGCGCTTCCGTCCCACAGCTGGGGAAGCACCAGCGTCCCCAGGTCCTCGCCGTCCAGGATCCGGGACAGCACACCGGGGTCCCGGCCGTCGGCGATGATCGTCGCCACCCCGGAGCGGGCGGCGATGCGGGCGGCGGAGAGCTTCGCGCGCATGCCCCCGACCCCCGTGGCGCTCCGGTCGTCGCTCACGTGCTCCAGGAGGAGCGCCGCGTCGTGGGTCACGTCGATCCGGCCCCCGGCCCCGCCGTCCCGCCGCACCCCGTCGGTCTGGGAGAGGAGGCAGAGCAGCTGCGCCCCCACCACCGAGGTCACCAGCGCCGCCAGGTGATCGTTGTCGCCGACCCGCTGCTCGTCGTCGCTCAGGGCGTCGTTCTCGTTGATCACCGGCACCACGCCCGCCTCCAGGAGGTGGAGGAGGGTGTGGCGGGCGCTCAGGAACCGGCGCCGGTCCTCGATGTCGTCGGCGGACATCAGGAGCTGCGCGGCGTCGAGCCCGTGGACCCCGAAGGCCCGGACCAGCGCGTTCATCAGGAGGGGCTGGCCGATGGAGGCCGCGGCCTGTCGGGCCACCACGTCCTTCGGCGGACGCTCCAGGCCCAGGGCCGTGTAGCCGGCGGCGACCGCCCCGGACACCACGAGCACGACCCGGAGCCCGCGCTCCCGCAGCGTGACCACACTGTCGGCGAGCCCCGCCAGGGCCCCGGGGTCCAGGTGGCCCGAGCCCGCCAGCACCGCGCTCCCCACCTTGACCACGACCGTGTCCACGTCGGCCAGGCGGATCCGGGAGGCAGCGACGTCCCGCGGGGCGGCCCCGATGTCGAGGTCCGACGACGTCCGCGACCGGGTCAGGGGCGGGTCACAGGGCATCGTGCTTCTCCGGGCCGAACCAGTCGGCGAGGAGGGCGAGCGCCGCGCGCTGCTGGACCCGCCCTTTGGTGACCACCAGCACCGTGTCGTCGCCGGCGATGGTCCCGGTGATCCCGGCGTCCGCCGTGCCGTCCAGGAGGACGCCCAGGAGCTGCGCCTGGCCCGTGCCCGTCCGCACGGTGATGAGATGAGGTCCGCAGGTGGTGAAGCCGTGGACCGTGGGGAGGGTCGGGGCGGTGGTCCCCTCGGCGCCGTCGACCAGCGACGCCCCTCCGGGTCCATCCGAGGCCGATGCGCGTCCGGACCCGGGGGAGGTCGCCGGCTCGGACCTCGGATCGGCCGCCTGGTACCGGCCCCGGACCTTCCGGATGCCCAGGTCCCGGAGGTCCCGGCTCAGGGTGGACTGGTGGACCTCGAGCCCCTCGGCGGAGAGGGCGGCGAGGAGGTCGGCCTGGCTCTCGACGACACGGTCGACGACGAGGCCGCTCAGGAAGACGTGGCGATCGGTACGTTCGGACATCCGGCAAATATGTCACATATGCATGCATATGCAATGCCTTGGCCCGGACGGTGGGTCGCCCTGGGATCCGGGGACGCGGATGCTCCTGACCGGTTCCGGGCCCGAATCGCGCGTCGACGACTATGACATGCACCCCAGCAGGAGCCGCCCACGACGTGACGCCGAGCCGGAGCCAGCGCCCTGCACCCCGCACCGCCTGGAGGTGCCGCGACCCGACGCGGGCGACCATCCCGCGGTCGCCGTCGCCGCGGCGTGGAACGACCGCGGTTGCGACGGGCGTCGGTGCGGCGGAGCTTGTCCGCACGGACCGTGACTCGATCCCGGGGTTCCTCATGGCAGGCGGTCGACCGGAGGACGGCACGACTCCCAGCCCGCCGACGGGCCCGCTGGCGGACGGCGTCGACCACGACATCACCGCTCTCCTCCGGGAGGGCGGCGCCGAGGCGCTACGGGACCACCGCTTGCTGGCGCTGGTCTACGAGGACCTGAGGCGTATCGCCCGTGCGCGCCTCCGGGCCGAGCCCGACGGCCACACGCTGGCGACGGTGGATCTGGTCCACGAGTCCTATCTGCGCCTGGTGGACCAGGACCGGGCGGACTGGCAGGATCGCCGCCACTTCTATCGCATTGCCGCGATGATGATGCGGCGGGTTCTCGTGGATCATGCGCGACGGCGCGTCGCGGAACGGCGGGGCGGGGATCGACGGCGCGTCACCCTCGATGCGGCGTCCCTGAGCGTCGAGGCCCAGGCCGACCTGATCCTGCAGGTCGACGAGGTGCTCGAGCGCCTCGCCCACCTGGACGCCCGGCTGCCGCAGGTGGTCGAATGCCGGTGGTTCGCCGGCTACACCGAGGCCGAGACGGCCGAGCTCCTGGGCGTGAGCGAGCGCACGATCCGCAGGGACTGGACCAAGGCCCGGGCGCTCATCCGTGCGACGCTGGGAGACGACGCGTGAACCCCCTGGATCCCCGGGTCTGGGAACGAATGGCCCCGATCCTGGACGAGGTCCTCGATGCCCCGACCGAGGACCGGCCCCGCATCCTCGAGACGGCCTGCGGCGGCGACGACGAGCTGCGACGAGCCGTCGCGCGCCTCGTGCGGATCGGCGAGCGGGAGACCGGCTCGCTGACCCGGACCGCCCCCGAGGTCGCGGCAGGCCTGCTCGGGTCCGGTGCCGCCCCGGGCCCGGCCGGATACGAGGTGCGGGCGGTCCTCGGTCGCGGGGGGATGGGCGAGGTCTATCGAGCCTTCCATCCGACCCTTCAGCGCGAGGTGGCCCTGAAGGTCCTGCCGCCCCATCTGACCGGCTCCCACCAGGCGCGCGCGCAACTGATCCGGGAGGCCCGGGCCGCCTCGCGCCTCGACCATCCGGCGGTGCAGACCGTGTACGACGCCGGTGAGACCGCCGACGGCCGGGTGTATCTCGCCCTGGCCCTCTACGACGCCCCCACCCTGGCGGACCGCATCGCCACCGAGGGCCCCCTACCCCTTCACGAGGTCCGGGCCCTGGCGCGCCAGCTCGCCGAGGGCCTGGACGCGGCCCACCGGGCGGGGATCGTGCACCGGGACGTCAAACCGGCGAACCTCATCGTCCTGCCCGACGGGCGACTCAAGATCGTGGACTTCGGGATCGCCCGGGTCGGCGACGCCACGGCCGGCGAGGAGGAACCGGGGTACGGCACCCTCTCGTACATGAGCCCGGAGCACACTCGGGCGGCGGACGTGGGGCCGGCGGCGGACGTGTGGTCCTTCGGCGTGGTCCTCTACGAGATGCTGACGGGGACCCGCCCCTTCCGGGCCCGGACCGGCGTCACCCTCCTCGACGCCATCCGCGACGACGCGCCGACGCCGATCCCGGAGCTGCGACCCGACGCCCCCGCGCCGCTCGTGACGCTGGTGGAGCGCTGCCTCCGGAAGGACCCTTCGGAGCGTCCGGGGTCCATGACGGAGGCCCTGTCCCCGGTGGAGGGCAGTGAAGACCCGAGCCGGGGGCGCCGCCCGGGTCGGCGGGCGGCGACGCTCCTCCTCGCGACGGCCGTGATCGTGGCCGTCGGCGTGGTCCTGATCGAGACCCTGGACTTCCGGGACGAGGGTCGCGCTCCGGCCGGGGCGGCCGGCCCCGGCGACGTGGCCGGGACCATGGCCGTGCTCCCCTTCGTTCCGGTGGCGGACGATTCCGTCGGCCATCGACTCGGCCGACAACTCGCCGTCACCCTCAGCACCCGCCTCGACGGCGTCGGGCCGGTCCGGACGCCCGAGGGCCTGGTGGTCCTGTCGGCGCTCGGAGGCGACCCCGTGCCTCGGGCAGGGCCGGCCGCCGCCGAGTTCGCCCGCCGACTGGGTACGGGCAGCTACCTGCAGGGGACGGTGGGGGTGGCCGCCGCCTCGGTGAGGGTCGACCTGGCGCTGCACGACGCCGCCACCGGCGAAGAGATCGGCCGCACCGCAGCCACCGGACCGCGGGACGACATCGCGGCGCTCACCGACAGCGTCGCCCTGGCCGTCCTCCAGTCGCTGTGGCGGACCGGGGGCGTCCTCTCGCCCGCCTCGGCCGGCCCGACCACCCGCTCGCTGCCGGCCCTGCAGGCGTACCTGGACGGCGAGATCGCTCTCGCCGCCGGGAACTACGCCACGGCGGTCGAGGCCTTCGACTCGGCGATGAGGGCGGACCCGGACTTCTGGTACGCGCGCTGGCGCTCCATCTATCCCCGGGAATACGAGCCCACCACCCGCTTGGAACGGGAGCAGCTGGAGGAGCTCCGTGCCCATCGGCGTGAGCTTCCCGAGCCCGACCGGCGGCTCCTCGAGACCTTCTGGGCGCAACCCGTCTCGGCCCGGCTGGCCGCCCAGCGGGAAGTGACCCGGCGGTTCCCCGACTACTGGCCGGGATGGTGGACCTACGCGAACACCCTGGTCCACCAGGGGCCGCTGCTGGGCGTCCCGCTGTCTGAGGCCCAGACGGCGCTCGAGCGCACACTCGATCTCCACCCGGGCTTCGTGGCCGCCTCCGAGCACCTGCTCTGGGTGGCGGTGGAGCGGCGGGACCTGGACCGGGCCCGGGGCGCGCTGGCCGCCCTGGAGGCGGCGGGGCCCCGGCGGTCGAGACTGGCCGAGATCCTGCCGACGTATCGGGGCCTCGTCGCCGATCTGGAGCGTACGTCGGACGGGGCACTCGCCTCCCAGGCCATGTTCACGGAGGATGAGATCACGGAGCGCCTGGGCCGGGCGGAGTCCCGGGCGGGCCCCCTGCCCTCCTTCTATTTCGCCGTCGACCTGCTGCTGTTCGGAGCCTGCCGGGCCCAGCACGAGGTGGATCGACGGGTCCTGGCCCGGGAGCCGACCCGGGAGCTCGGCGACGCCTTCGAGTTCGCCCTCGCCCTCGCCGACGCCTGCGCCGGCGACTGGCCTGCCGGCGTCGAGGCCCTCAAGGAACGGAACGTGTTCCTGGAACGAGAGGTCCCGACGGGCGCGTACGGCCTCGCCGTGGCGGGCGCGTGGCTCGGGGCGTTTCCCCCCGGGCGGGCAGGGGAGCACCGCCCCGCCGCGGAGCTGTCCCAGGACCAGGACGCCGAGCGGCTCTGGCTCGACGGCCTGCTGGCCTACGCCCTCCACCGGCCGACCGCGATCGGCCAGGCGAGGCGCGGCCTGGAGATGCACGGCGCGGAGCACGCGCCGCGCCTCGCCCGGTCCCTGGCGGCGTTCGAGACCGCCCTCCAGGGGGACTCCGCGGCGGCCGGGCGTGCGCTGGCGGCCCTGGAGCTGGAAGGGGTGGAGGAAGGCGAGTTCGACCGCTACGCGGGTCGCCACCCGTGGCTGACCGGGATCCATCGCCTCGCCGCCGCCCGCTGGCTCTCGGCGGCCGGGGACACGACCGCGGCGCTGACGCTGCTCGGGTGGGAAGGCGCGGCGTCGCAACCGGTCCATTTCCTCACCCATCCCGTGGGGCGGGCCCTGGCTCCACGGGCCTCGCTCCTGCGGGCGCGGCTCCACGCCGGCCGGGGCGAGACCGCCCGGGCCGCCTTCCACTACGAGACCGTGCGAAGGACCCTCGACCCCTCGTCCGAGTCCGTGGCCTGGATGCGACGGGAAGCGGAGCGCTTTCTGGCCGGCCGCTGAACCCGGCGGGATCGTCCCTCTCGATCCCGTGTCCGGTTTTCGGCTCCCCCTGCGCGTCATCCCCCGAGTGAGCACTGCACGCCCGACCGACCACGGTCGGGCCCCACCCGAGGAGGCACGCATGAACATCGGCCATCGCATCGCCGAGGGTCACATCCCCCCGATCGCCCTCGCGGCAATCGCCATCACCGTCGTCGGAGGTCTCGTCTCCGGCTGTGACGACGGAGACCCCGCGGGCCCTGAGCTCCCCGAGTTCCCCATCGGTACCTGGGAGATGGAGCTCTCCGAGGCCGAGGCGCCCATCCCGCTGCTCGCCGGTGGCTGGACCCTGACCATCGAGCCGAGCGGCGCGCTCGCCGTGTCGCACCCCAACGGTTCGGTCGAAGCGGAGGTCACGGTGACGGACGGCCAGATCACCGTGCGGGACATCAGCGGCGCGCTGGCCTGCGAGGCCCCGGTGGAGACCGGCGTCTACACCTGGACCGAAACCGCGTCGACGCTGTCCTTCCAGGCCGTCACCGACGGCTGCGACGGGCGCCGTTTCGTGTTGACGCACTCCCCCTGGACCGAGCGCTGAGGATCCCATGCTCGCGCTCGCCCCGTCGGGCCGCTCCGCCCGGCTCGTCCTTCTCCTCTCGGTCCTCGGCGGCTGCGGCGACTCCCCCACGGGGTCGCCGCCCGCCAGCGACCCTCGCGTCCTGTTCGACCTCCGTCCGCTGGGCGCGGTCCCGTACCCGGGGGACAATCCCCGGAGCGAGGAGAAGGTCGAGCTGGGCAGGCTGCTGTTCTTCGATCCGATCCTCGCCGGTGAGCGGGACGTCTCGTGCGCCACCTGTCATCACCCCGCGTTCGCGTTCGCCGACGGCCGGGCCCGGTCCATCGGTCCGGGAGGGACCGGTCTCGGACCCGACCGCACCGCGGGCTCGTCGAGCTTCTCGGGCGACGGGATCCGGGAGATGGCGAGGAACGCGCCCACCGTCCTGAACGCTGCGCTCCACGGCAGCGGGTCCGGCGTCCCCTCGGCGGACGGCCTCCAGTTCTGGGACGGGCGGGCCCGCGGGCTGGAGGAGCAGGCCCTGCTGCCCATCGCCGCCCGGGACGAGATGCGGGGGGACGCGTACCCCGAGGAGGTGGCCCTCGACAGCGTCCTGGCCCGCCTGCGGGCGATCCCGGAGTACGTGGAGCGGTTCGGCCGGGCCTTCCCCGACGCCTCGGATCCGTCGGGGGCCATGACGCCCGAGACCGTCGCCATGGCCCTCGCGACCTATCAGCGGGAGCTGGTGGGCCGGGCAGCCCGGTTCGATCGGTACGTCGCCCGCGAGGTGGAGCTGACCCCCGTCGAGCTCGCCGGACTCGAGCTGTTCTTCGATCGGGGATCCTGCACCCAGTGTCACGGAGGGCCGATGTTCAGCGGATTCGACGTCCAGAGGATCGGCGCGCCGCAGACGGGGCCCGGCGGCGCGTCCCTCCCCGGCGACGACCTCGGTCGCGAAGAGCACAGCGGCCTGGTGGCGGACCGGCGAGCCTTCGCCGTGCCGAGCCTGCGGAACGTGGCGCTCACGGCCCCCTACATGCACTCGGGCGCGTTCGAGACGCTGGAGGACGTCGTGCGGTTCTACTCGGACGACATGCAGCCGCGGCATCCTGCCGTCGACGACGAAGCGCTCAGCCCCCAGCTTCCCAGGAACCTCGGGCTGACCTCCGACGAGATCGGGGCCCTCGTCGCCTTCCTCGAGACGCTGACGGACCCCGGGACGGCGCTCGCGCCTGAGCTGGTCCGGATCCCCGACCGGGTCCCGAGCGGCCTGCAGCCCGTGAGCGGGCTCGGCGGATAGCGGATCGCCCGGGCATTGCGCGTAAGACCGCGGCCTCCCCTCTTCCAGCCTCGTGGCCCTCCACCCCCCGAGCCCCGGAGGCGAACCGTGCTCAACCAACTTCTCCCCAAGCTCGACGCGACCGCGGCCGCCCTCGGCACCCTTGCACCCGTCGACGGCCGGGAGCTCCTGACCCGCAACACCGACGTCCAGGGATGGGGCCGCCGGACCGTGGGCGACCTCAAGGGGATGTGCTGGCACCAGGCCCTGAGCTGGGGCACCGTGGAGGACGTCGCCCGCTACCACACGGGACCGCAGTCCCACCTGCGGCAGGGCGGCGTGGAGAGCATCTCCTACACCTTCGCCATCCGGCGCAACGGGGAGATCGTGTTGTGCAACGACCTGGGCCAGCGGGTCTGGTCCCAGGGATACCGCGGCCGCGACGGCGACGAGAACGCGGAGTTCCTGTCTGTGCTCTTCGAGGGGTTCTTCCTGGGGCCCGACGTCACCGAGCCCTCCGCGGGCGAGCCCACCGACGAGCAGATCCTCTCGGGGCTGACCCTGTGGCGCACCTGCCGGGAGCTGTGGGCCTGGGACGCGGGAGCCCTGTACGGGCACTACCACTTCGGCAAGCCCGCCTGTCCGGGGTATACCCTGCAGGGTCTGATCGACGCCGTGCGCTCGAACGCGCCGGCCCGGGCGATCGACCTGTCCACCACGGCCGGTCGCCAGCGCGCCCTGAAGCAGCTCGGGTTCTACACGGGCCGCCTGGACGGGGACTGGGGACCGGTCTCGAAGGGCGCTCTGGTCACCTTCCAGACCGCTCAGGACCTGGTCCCGGACGGGGTGTGGGGCTCGAAGACGGAGGCGGCGATCCGGAGCGCGCTACTCGACGAGGGACGGGTGACCTGAGGGTCCATGCCGGTGTCAACCAAGTTGGACACAGGGATGCGCCAAGCGGTATCCTCAGGTGTTTCCCTCCTTCGGAGATCCCGCATGCAGATGGCACTGGCCGCGCTCGCCACGGCCCTCGGCGGCCGCCTCACCGACCCCACGCGGGACCACGTCGAGGTCTCGTCCGTCAACTCACTGGACGGCGCCGGCCCCGGCGACCTGGCCTTCCTCTGGTCCGAGGCCTACCGGGACGCGGCGGCCGAGTCCAAGGCCGAGGCGATCGTGTGCCGGGAGGCCATCCCGGGCCAGACCTGCCTGGTGGTGGACGACCCCGAAGCCGCCATGCTGGCCCTGCTGGGTCGGATCTACGCGGTTCGGCATCCGGCGCCCGAGGCCGGTGTGCACCCCTCGGCCGTGGTGTCACCGGAGGCCGAGCTGGGCGAGGGCGTGTCGGTCGGGCCCCTGGTGGTGGTGGAGGCCGGCGCATCCGTGGGGCCCCGCACCCAGCTGCGGGCGGGATCCTACGTCGGCCGGGGCGTCACCCTCGGCGAGGACTGCGTCATCCACCCCAAGGCCACGATCCTGGACCACTGCCGGATCGGGGACCGGGTCGTGATCTGGAGCGGCGCCGTCATCGGCAAGGACGGCTTCGGGTTCGTCCAGCGGGACGGCCGCCACGTGCGCATCCCCCAGATCGGCAACGTGATCATCGAGGACGACGTGGAGATCGGCTCGCTGTCGAACGTGGCCCGGGGCGCCATCGGCGACACGATCCTCAGGCGGGGCGTGATCGTGGACGACCACTGCCACATCGGCCACGGCTCCGAGCTGGGCGAGTACACGATCATGGTGGGCCGGTCCGGGATGGGCGGCTCCGTGAAGATCGGCAAGCGCTGCATGCTGGGGCAGGACTCGGCGCTGTCCACGGGCCGTGCCATGGGCGACGGCTCCATGCTGGCCACCAACGTGCGCATCCTCTACAAGGACGTGCCCGCCGGCGAGACGGTACAGCGGGCCGTCGCCAGCCATTCGCCCATGGTGGCCAAGCGCATCGAGGCCAGCCTCCCCCACCTGTACGAGATGCGCCGGACGCTGCGGAAGCTCGAAGCGCGTGTGGCGGAGCTGGAGGTGGAGGAGGACTAGAAGGAGAGCCGCGGCATCGCCGGCGGCTCCTTCCAGCCGGGGACGCGAGGAGTCGTCCGCCTCCGGACTCTCAGGCCAGCCCCCCCTCCGCCCCCGCCTCGCGAAGCAGGTCCGATGCCCCGGACCCGGCGGCGGCCGCACCCGCCGCGCCGTGGGCATCCCCGCCGGCACGGACCCCCCGATCCAGACGACCTTCGATCCAGTCCACGAAGAGGACGAAGGGATCGAACCCCACGACCGCCGGCCCGTCCGACACGAAGTTCGAGAGGGCGTTGACGTCGTAGTACAGGCGCCGGCCCGAGGCGTCGTCCACCGTGTACTCGATCCCGCCCAGGGTAATGCCCGCCGCCTCGGCGATGCGGACCACCTCGTCGGCCACGTCCGACGGCGGCTCGAAGGCCTCGACCTTCAGCCCCTGGTCCGCCGCGTCCACCGCACAGGCGGCCCGGGTGAGCGTGACGCCGTCCACCGTCT
>DATHRY010000097.1:0-10040 GCA_035464715.1 Longimicrobiales bacterium | reverse complement strand
CTGGGTGGCGTCGTCCCCCCAGGCACGGCGGTCGAGCTTCCCGACCTGCCAGGGCGCGGCTCCCAGCGCCGTGAGCTCCGGGAACCGCGTCGGATCGGCCGCCGCATCGAAGACCTCCCGGGCCATGATGCCGGCGGCCTGGTGCTGGCCGTGTCCGTCGGCCGGGGTGCCGGAGAAGATCGAGACGATCACCTGGGGTCGGAACGTCCGGACCACCCACACCACGTCGCGCAGCAGCTCCTCCCGGGGCCACATCGCGAGGGCCTCGTCGGCGCTCTTCGAGAATCCGTAGTCGAAGGCACGGGTGAAGAACTGATCTCCGCCGTCCAGGCTCCGGGCCGCCAGAAGCTCCCCGGTCCGCACCGCGCCCAGCCCTTCACCGAGCTCGGGGCCGATCAGGTTCTGTCCCCCGTCGCCGCGGGTCAGGGAGAGGTATGCGGTGGATGCGCCCATGCCCCGCGCCAGGGCGGTGAGGAGGGCCGTGTCCTCGTCGTCCGGGTGCGCACCGATCATGAGAACGCGCTTCTCCCCGTCGAGCCCCCGGAGCTGGAGGCCGGTGCCCACGATGCCCTGGTCCAGGGAGACCTGCGCGAGAGCCGGCCGGACCGTGAGGGCCCAGGACGCGAGGAGGGTGGCCCCCGTCAGGAGGGTACCGGTCCGGGAAAGCCGATCGAAGGCGCGGGCGAGAGAGAGCATGACGGAGCGGTTTGGAGGTTCAGGACCCGGATCGTCGGCTCGGCCAGGGGAGGGCCAGTGCTTCCGGCGCCTTCGCCCGACCCACCCATCCGCCCAGGGCCGCCAGCGTGAGGACGTACGGTACGGCGAGGAAGAGCTGGTACCCCACGTCCCAGCCGAGGTTTTGGAGGAAGAACTGGAGCGCGGAGGCCGCACCGAAGAAGAGCGCGGCGACCAGGACCGGGATCGGGCTCCAGCGTCCGAGCACCACCACGGCGATGGCGATGAACCCGCGCCCGGCCGACATCCCCTCGGCGAAGGTCCCCGCGTAGGCCAGGGAGAGGTGGGCACCGGCGAGCCCCGCGAGGGCGCCCCCGGCCACCGTGGCCCAGAAACGCACCGCCCGGACCCGTACGCCGGCCGCGGCGGCCGCGTCCGGAGCCTCGCCCACGGCCCGGAGTCGAAGCCCCGCCGCGGTACGGAACAGGAACCAGGCCAGAAGGGGGGCCAGCGCGTACGCCAGATAGGCGGTCGGGGCCTGTCGGAAGAAGACCGGGCCCAGGACGGGGATCGCCGACAAGCCGGGGATGGGGAGGGGGTCCAGCGTGGGAAGGGTGAGGGCGGTCCCCGTGGCGCCGAAACGGGCCTGGTAGACGGCCGCGGTGAAGCCGAGGCCGCCCAGGGTCACGGCGGTCCCGGCGATGATCTGGTCGGTGTTCAGCCCGACGACGAAGACGGCGAAGACCACCGCCACCCCCGCGCCGGCGAGTCCCCCGGCGACCACGCCCAGCGCCGGGGACCCCGTGTCCAGCGCCCCGAGGGCCGCCCCGAGGGCTCCGGCGATGATGGCCCCCTCCAGGCCGATGTTCAGTACACCGCTGCGTTCGGAGATCGTCTCCCCCAGGGCCGCCAGGGCCAGAGGGATGCCCAGGCGGACCCCGGCCTCGAGGAAGGCCAGGACCAGGGCGCCGTCCAGGAGGGCGCTCACCGGGCTCCCCTCCTCCGGACCGCTCCGGTGCCCAAGGCCGGACGAAGCCGACGCCCGGGCGCCCTCACGTCGCCCTCCGGGTCAGGAAGCGGTCCACCGCCAGGACGCTCAGAATGACCAACGCCTCCACGGCCTGCACCCAGCCGGCGGGCACGCCCGCCTCCCGCTGCATCGCGACCGCGCCGCCCTCCAGCGCGCCGAAGAGGACGCCGGTCAGAAGGACGCCGAGGGGATGGAGCCCCGCCAGGAGGGCCACGGCGATGGCCGTGTAGCCCCAGTCCGGTGAGAAATCCTCATAGAGCGCGAAGGTGACCCCCGACACCTGCACGATCCCCGCCACCCCGGCGATCGCCCCGGAGACCAGGAAGACCCGCAGAAGGACCGGCCCGTCGGCGATGCGGCCCGCCACCCGAGCCGCGCCCGGAGAAGCGCCCACCGCCCGGACCCGGAACCCGGACGCGGTGGTCCGCATCCACAACCACAGGACGACGGCCAGAAGCACGGCGACGCCGAACCCCAGATGCAGGCGGCTCCCCGGAACCATCACGGGGAGTCGGGCCGCATCCGAGATCCGATCCGTCTGCGGAAAGACGCCCCTGGCCTCTTGCAGCGGTCCGTGGACCATCCACGCCGCCAGGTGGATCGCCACGAAGTTCATCAGGATGGTGGTGATGACCTCCCCGACCCCCATCCGGAGCTTCAGGAGGGCGGGGATCGCGGCCCAGGCCGCCCCAGCCACCCCGCCCACCGCCAGGATGCACGGCACCAGTACCCACCCCGGGACGGCGTCCGGAGCGGCCAGAGCCACGGCGACACCGGCGACGGCGCCAGCGTAGAGCTGGCCCTCGGCCCCGATGTTCCAGATGCCCGCCCGGAAGGCCAACGCCACGGCCAGGCCGGTGAGGATCAGGGGAACGGCCCGCACCAGGGTGATGGAGAGGATGGCCGTGGGGCTCCCCAGGCTCCCGCTGACCAGGGCACCAAGGGCCAGTCCCGGATCGAACCCGCCCAGCGCCAGGCTCCCGGCCGCCACCGCCAGGGTGGCGGCCAGGGCCAGCGCTCCCGCCAGCCAGGCCCGTGAGCGGGTCATCCGGCCCCCAGCATCCGCTCGCCCACCCGTCGGCGCAGCTCCGGGCCCGGCTCCACCGGCACCAGACGGCCCCGGACCATGACGTACACCCGGTCGGACAGGGCCAGTACCTCGTCGAGGTCCGTCGACAGGAGGAGGACCCCGGCCGGGTCGCGGGCCCGGTCCCTCAGATCCCGAAGGGTGCGGTGGACGAAGGCCGCCCCGGCCACGTCCAGGCCACGGGTGGGGTTCTCCGCCACCACGAAGGCCGGATCCCCCGCGAGCTCCCGGGCGAGGACCACCCGCTGTTGGTTCCCACCCGAGAGCGTGCGCGCCTCCACGTTGACGCCCGCCGAGCGCACGCCGAACGCGTCGATCCGGGCCGCGGCCCATTCCCTGAGCGGTCTCCAGCGCAGGAACGGGCCGCTCCGGAAGGCCGGTTCCCGGTGCCCCCTCAGGGCCATGTTCTCCACCAGGTCGAAGGTCTCCACCAGCCCTTCGTCACGGCGGTCCTGGGGAATGAACGAGGGTGCTTCGGGGACGCGCACCGTTCCCCGATCGGGAGCCGTCTCGCCCACCAGGACCCGCGCCAGCCATCGCTGCCCGTTGCCTTCCACCCCGGCCACCCCCACCACCTCCCCCGGCCGGACCTCCAGGTCGACCTCCCGGAGCCGCCACCCCTCCGCCTCGCTACCGAGCCAGACCCCTTCCACCCGTGCGATCGGCGCCTCGGACGCCGGGGGCCGACGGCCGGAGGCCGCCTCCTCCGTCACGGCGGGCAGCTCGTCCCGCACGGCATCCGCCGCGTCCTCGCCCACGATCGCGCGGGCCAACCGGGGTGCGTCCACGTCCTCCCGGCGCGCCTCCAGGACCGTGCGACCGTGGCGCAGGACGGTGACCCGGTCGGCCACGGCCAGGACCTCGTCGAGCTTGTGAGCCACCAGGAGCACGCACGTTCCGGCGCGCGCCAGCTCGGAGACCAGGTCCAGGAGTCCCTCCACCTCGGGTGGGGACAGCACCGCGGTGGGCTCGTCGAGGATGAGGATGCGGGGCTCCTGCATAAGCACCTTCAGGATCTCCACCCGCTGTCGCTCACCCACGCCGAGGCTCGCGACCCGGGCGTCGAGAGGGACCGACAGGCCCGTCTCGGCGGTCAGCCTCTCGGCAGCCGCCCGCACCTCGTCCCGGGGCCACCGCAACGGGGGACCGGGCCACCCGAGAAGGAGGTTTTCGAGGACGGTCAGGGGGGGGACGAGCGCAAAATGCTGATGGACCATGCCGATGCCCAGTCGCCGCGCCGCACGGGGCGACTCCACCCGGACCGGCCGCCCCTCGACCCGGATCTCGCCCGCGTCGGGGACGAGCAGGCCCGCCAGGATCGACAGAAGGGTGGTCTTGCCGGCGCCGTTCTCCCCCAGGACGCCGTGGATCTCCCCGCCCCGGGCCGTGAGCCCGGCCCCGTCCAGGGCCAGGACCGGGCCGAAGCGGTGGACCAGGCCCCGGACCTCGACGGCGGGAGGGGACGCCCCGGCCGTCGCGCCGGGGTCCGCCTCCCTCACCGTGACCCCACGACCTCGATGCCGTCGGGATCCTCGCCTTCGACGAAGGGCACCCGGGGCACGTCCAGGGTGCCGGCCACCACGGAATCGCGGGCGGCGTCCACCCGGGCCAGGAGGTCCGCG
Source organism: Longimicrobiales bacterium (assembly GCA_035464715.1). Taxonomy (GTDB): domain Bacteria; phylum Gemmatimonadota; class Gemmatimonadetes; order Longimicrobiales; family Gaopeijiaceae; genus Gaopeijia. Next base: position 5,626 of record DATHRY010000097.1, on the reverse strand, counting down.
GGAATCCGGTCGATCAGGGCCGGATTCAGGATCAGGTCCACCACGCCCTCCCGGGCACCGGCGAAGATGGGCCGCCCCTCCAGCTGCCCCGCCTCCCACTCCCGGGCCACTTCGAGAAAGGCCACCGGAATGTCGATGGCGGCGCTGGCCAGGATGATCTCGGGGGCCACGCCGTTCTGGTCCCTGTTCATCCCCATGGCCCACACCTCGTCGCCGGCGTCCACCGCCTCCCGCACGGCCTGGAACACGCCGAAGCTGGCGGCATCGGTATTGTGGATGATCACGTCGGCGCCCTGGCGCAGCTGGGCCACCGTGGCCTCCTTCGCGGCGGCGACGTCGTTCCAGTTCCCGATGAAGGTCTCCAGGACCACCACGTCCGGATTCACCGACCGGGCGCCGGCCGCGAACCCGAGGAAGGTCCCCTGGGCCGGCGGGATCGCCACGCCACCCACCATCCCGACCGTACCCGTCCGGGTCATCCCCCCGGCCACCATCCCCGCCAGGTAGCTCCCCTCTTCGAGGTTGAAGACCAGGGGGATCACATTGTCGGAGACGCGGCCCCCCCCACTCACCACGATCGTGAGATCCGGGAACTCCTCGCCGGCCCGGATCGCAGCGTCCTGGTACTCGTTCCCGTGGGCGAACACCAGGTCGTATCCGGCCTGGGCGAAGGACAGGAAGGCCTCGTCGAACTCCGCCGGCGTCCGGGTCTGCTGGTGCCGCACCTCGGCCCCCATGGAGTCCCGGACCAGCAGCAGCCCCTCGTACGCCCCGGCGTACCAGCCGGCGTCGCTCACCGGGCCCGAGGTGAGGAGCGCGGCCCGGAAAGCGCCGGAGCCGGATCTTCCGGAACCGTCGGCGCACGCCCCGGACACGATGGCGGTCGCCGTCACCAGGGCCGCGAGGGATCGGCCACGAGACGTCATGAGAGCTCCGGGGAGAGGGTCGGGACGGGAGGGAGCGGACGCACCGCCCACCCTCCCGCCTATACGCCGGTCCGCGCCCGCGGATCCGGCTCGCCTGGATGCCCCGGCGGGGTCAGCCCCCGAAGACCGCCCGGAACTCCCCGACCAGGTTCATCCCGGCGTAGATGATCACCGGGAGGATGATCAGGGGCATGACGAAGCGCACGAAGAAGAGGACCGCCGGGACGATGCTGGCGAAGAAGCCCGAGGCGCCGTCCAGCATCTCCGCCTGGGGATCCCTCATCCGCCACCCCACGAACAGGGTCACGCCCAGGGCACCCAGGGCCAGGAACCACTCCGTGATCCGGTCGATCAGCCCCAGGGCGTCGAGGCTGAGGGCCGGGATGAGCCCCACGAGGGTGATGATGACCCCGGCACCGATGGCAGCCTTCCGGCGGTTGAGCTTGAACTCGTCGATGGCGGACGCCGTCACCACCTCGAGCAGAGAGACCGCCGACGTGACGGCCCCGACGGTGAGGGCGAAGAAGAAGGCGATGCCCACCACCCGGCCGATGGCGCCCATCTCGACGAAGGCCCCCGGCAGGGCGATGAAGAGCGCCCCCACGGTGCTGGCGCCCACCTGGCTCTGAAGGCTCAGCGCCGCGATCACGGGGAAGACCACCAGCCCGGCGGTGAATGCCACGGCGAAGTCCGAGAAGGCGATGGTGGTCGCCTCCCGGTTGAGGTTCTCGTGCCGGGAGAGGTACGACGCGAAGGTCAGCATCGCCCCCATCCCCAGAGACAGCGAGAAGAAGGCCTGGCCCGCGGCCTCCGACAGCGTCGTGAAGTTGAAGAGCTCCGAGAACGACGGCGCCAGGTAGAACGCGTAGCCCTCTCCGGATCCCGGAAGGGTGAAGGCCCAGATCGCGAGCCCCAGGACGATGGTGAAGAGGACGGGCATCAGGATCAGCGACGCCTTCTCGATCCCCTTCTCCACACCGAACGAGACGATCGTGACGGTCACCAGCATGAACGCCAGGTGGTACACGATGGGCGCGATGCCCGTCGTCACCTCCGCGAAATGCGCTCCCGGGTCGGCGGCGAAGCCCGTCAGGATCCCTTCGATCCCGTACCGGACCACCCATCCGGCGATCACCGAGTAGTACGACAGGATCAGGAAACCGGTGAGCACCCCCAGGAACCCGACCAGCGGCCAGGCCCCTCCCCCTTCCTTCTTGAAGGCCCCGATGGGGGACAACCGGGTGCGGCGCCCCACCGAGAACTCGGCGAGCATCAGGGGAATGCCCATGATCAGCGTCAGGGCGATGTAGAGGACGACGAACGCCGCCCCGCCCCCCTCCGAGACGCGGTACGGGAACCGCCACATGTTCCCCAGCCCGACCGCGCTTCCCACCGCGGCCAGGATGAACCCCACCCGGGTGCCGAAGAGCTCCCGCTGGATCGAGTCCTCTCCGTGCTTCTGTACCTCGATGTCGATTGGGTCGGGCACGTCACATCTCCGACGAAGGCTCAGGGGGTCCGGAACGATCCGGTATAAGGACACGGCGCCCCGGGGACGTCAAGCATGCATGCGTCCCCGGGGCGCCGGTTGGGACAGCCCCGCCGGTGGCGGCCCGGCCGCTAACGGAGCGCCACGGGGAGCCGCCGGACCACGACCACGGGCACGTCCATGTCGTTCCGCTCGATGTACGCCACCAGGCCGTCGGGGCCGAAGGCCGACGGTACACCCGGCCCGTCGGCGTCGAGCGTGCCGAGATACTCCCCGCCGGCCGAGACCAGATCCACGGGGCCGTCCTCGGTGGGATCGACCTCGGAGCGCTCCACCCACAGGGTGCCGCCCCAGCCCGACGCGAGCTGCTGGATCACCGGGATCTCGGGGTAGAAGCCCGTGTTCTCGATCCGCTCCCGCATCATCTCCCGCACCTGGTCCTGGGGCATCTCCCTGGCGCCGGAACCGTCGTCGGTGACGATCCGCACCTGCGGCCCCCCTCCGGACTCGAGCTCATCGAGCTGCCGCTGCATCTCGGCCCTCTCGATCCGGGACGTGACCTCCCGGGGCTCGATGGGCCGGACCAGCCGGCGGCGGACGTCCCCGTCGGGCCCCACGATCTTCACCGCCCAGGCGGAGGAGTCCACCACGGCCATCCCGCCGTCGGGAAGCGCCGCCGCGTGCAACCGCGGCTCGAAGACCCGGGGGCCACCCATGGAGACGATGATGCCGCCGCCTCCGCTCATGTTCCTCGGCTCGGGGCGGGGCGGAGCCCACGCGTCGTAGAAGACCTGCTCGGCCGCGCCGTCCTGAAGCTCCACCCGTCGGATCGGCCGGCCCCGGGGAAGCGACGGGGGGCCGCTCAGGCCGTCGGCCTCCACGCTGATCCGCGTGGGACCGCCGCCGTTGAAGACGGCGTTCCCCCTGGGGTCGGGATGGATCGTGCCGATCATGACCACCGGGCCGTCTCCAAGCCGGGCGCTGCCGACGAACTCGCCGTTCGTGTCGAAGATCTGGTAGGCCCGGTGCCCGGCGTCGGCCACCACGACGCGACCGTCCCGCATCACCGCGGCCCCGGCGGGCTCACGCCACTCGCCCGGACCCTCGCCCTGGGTGCCGAACATCCGCACGAAGTCGCCCGCCTGATCGACGACCACCATCCGGGAGGCCTGGGTGTCCAGGACGTAGAGGTTGCCCGCGGCGTCGAATCCGACCTGCCGGATCTCGCCGAAGGTCTCCCAGTCCGCCCCGTCGAAGGTGCCGACGGTGTACACGTCCTCCAGGTCGGCGTCCAGGCCCCGGTCCCTGCCGGGAAGCTCCACCGTCTGTTGGGCGAGCAGCGGTGTCGCGGCCAGCATCATGGCCGCGAGGCTCCCGAGCCGCCGCGCTTCGTCACGTCCCCGTGCCATCCGTCCCTCCGTGTTCTCGTCGGTGGTACCTAGGATTCTGGAGTGCCGGCCCGATTGGATGGACGCAGGGGCCCGGAGGGTTGTCCGTCCCTTCGCTTGTCCGCCGACGGCGGCTCCCGACATCTTCATGGACCCCCGGGACTCCAAGCATCCGAGCACGCATGAACGATCTGACGCAGCGCACCATCGAGAAGCGCCCCCCGACCATCCGCTTCGACGGCCGCATCCTCCTGTTGCTGGACGACGCGGAGCTCCTGAAGGCCCAGCTCTACGAGGGTCGGGACATCGAGCTCACCTCCGAGCTCCGGGAGCGGCTCCGGGATCAGATCTCCACGGACGAGATCACCCCCGCGTACATCTGCTACTTCTACGACGAGACGCTGGGCGACTTCCCCTATCTGGGGCTCCGGGCCACGGATCCGGCGACCGGGGAGAAGGTGGCGCCGGTGAAGCGCTCGGCGGTCCGGGACGGCGGGTTCGTCTGCTCGGTGGCCGGCAGGCGTCGGGGCAAGGGTTCCAGCCGTGAGCAGAGCCCCTACGCCGAGCTCATGGCGGGGATCCGCATCGTGGTGGGTGAAAGCATCGAGCGGATCTACAACGAGAACTGCCAGAACCTCGGGATCCTGACCACGACCGATTTCTCGATCCTCGACCGGATCCGGGCCGGCGAGGACATCCCCCTGGCTCTCTTCACCGAGGGGAAGGACGAGATCACCCGGCAGATCATCGAGTACGGCGGTCTGTTCGAGTTCAACTTGGCCCGGCTCCAGGGGAAGGCCAGTGTGCCGCCGGCCCGGGCGCAGACGGCGGACGGCGACGCTCCGGAGCGTGCGGCCGATCGGGACCCGGAGGAGGTCCGGGAGCTGCGGGGAGAGGGTGAGGCGGACGGCGCGGCGGCCCAGGTTGCCGCCACCTCCCGGCCCACGAATCCCGCCGAGATCGCCGAGGACGCCCCCACGCCGCATCGCGGGGGCCCGGACCGCCCCCGCCCCATGACGGTGGCGGAGAAGGTGTTCGCCTCCCACTGGGTGGTGGACGCCGCCAACGACACGCTGGGCGTGCCGGCCGTGGAGCCCGGCGAGGCCGGCTTCTTCCGGACCGACGTCCGGTTCAGCCACGAGTACGTCACCCCCATGAGCGCCATCTTCTTCGAGGAGAAGGTGGGGGCCGACGCACGGGTCCGGGATCCGGAGAGCGTCCTCTTCTTCCGGGACCACCTGACCTTCCTGCACAAGGCCATGAGCCAGGAACGGATCGAGCAGGGGCTCCTCGACGTGGCCAACCAGCTCGAGGTCAAGCAGCGGGAGTTCGCCGAGAAGCAGGGGATCCGCCTGTACGGCGAGCAGAAGGGCCACGTCATGGGGTCGGAGGCCATCTGCCACTCCAAGATCCTGGAGGACTACGCCGAGCCGGGGATGCTCATCATCGGCTCCGACTCCCACACCCCCCACGCCGGCGCCGTCGGCTGCGTGGCCTTCGGCGTGGGCACCACGGCGATCTTCAACTCCTGGGTCACCAAGGACGTCCGGGTCCGGATCCCGGCCTCGTTCAAGGTCGTGATCTCCGGGACGCCTCGATCCAACGTCACCGCCAAGGACTACATGCTGGAGATCCTCCGGCAACCCTACATCCGGGACGGTCACGCCATCGGCCAGATCATCGAGTACGCCGGGCCGGCGGTGGAAGCCCTGTCCGTGGACGAGCGGGCCACCATGACGAACATGGCCGCCGAGGTGGGGGCATTCACCGGGATCGTGGCGGCCGACGAGAAGACGGTGGACTACCTGGTCGCGGAGCGGGGG
>DATHRY010000096.1:0-28329 GCA_035464715.1 Longimicrobiales bacterium | reverse complement strand
CGGGCGTCCTTTCCGCCCTTCCACTCCTCGTGGGACACGTGGCCACGGCGGAGCTGGCGGCCTCTGCCCGGGCCGTGGGTCCCGGCGGTGTGGCAGGGGTGACCCGGGCCGGCCGCACCGCTCTGTTGTCCGGGGGCGTGTTCGGGGCCGTGGCCCTGGTCGCGGACCTGCCGGGTCCCGGGGGGCTGCTGGCCGTGGGGATCGCCTCGGCGGCGTGCATCGGCGCCTCGGTCCTCGTGGTGCGGGCCGGTTCCTGACCCTCGTCAGGGGCGGGGGAGGACCACGAGGCCGTACGCGCCCCCACGTCGACGGACCTGTCCGCGTCTCCCGCTCCCGAGGCCCGGGAGGACTCGACCCGGAGCGCCGAGGCCTGGCTGTAGGACGTGGACTGGACCCCGCTCCAGAGCGCCGCCTGGTAGCTGCTCCAGGCCGTGGCGACGCTGGCCAGCCCCATCACCGTCACGGCGACGATCTCCGTCACGCGGACCCGTGTGTCGTTCATCGGCTCTCCATTCGAGGGCGCTCCGCTCGAAAACGAGGGGCATTCTGGGCGCCTCCCGGCGTTGCGGTAAACCTGTCCGCGTGCTCGCCTGCGGGCGCATGGCTCAGGGTGGGGAAGGGGGGGTAGGGACCCCGACGTCCCCTCATCTCCGGCCCCATGCCCGCTCCCGATCCGGTTGCTTCCCCCCTTCGCCGGGGCCTCCGTCTGGGGGCGATCCTGCTGGTGGCCCTGAACCTCAGGACCGCCCTGGCCAGTGTCGGTCCGCTGGTGCCGGAGATCCGGGAGGGCACCGGCCTCTCCAACGGTGCCCTGGGGCTGCTCACGACCCTTCCGCTCCTGGCGTTCGGCACCCTCTCCGTCGTGGCGGCGGTGGCGGGACGGCGCCTGGGCATCGAACGGGCGATCGCTCTGGCCCTGCTCCTCGTCGCGGGGGGAACCGCGCTGCGGGCGGCCCCACCGGTGGCGCTCCTCTTCCTGGGCACCGGCCTCTTCGGCGTGGGGGTCGCCGTGGTGAACGTGCTCCTGCCGGCGTTGGCCAAGCGGGACTTCGCCCACCGTTCCGGGCCCATCACCGGTCTGTACTCCGGAGGGATGGGCGTCGGTGCGGGGCTCGGCGCCGGGCTCACCGTCCCGCTGGCCGCGGTGCTGGGGTGGCGGGGGGCCCTGGGGGTGTGGGCCCTCCCGGCCCTGGTCGCCCTGTTGGCCTGGCTGCCGCTGGCTCGATCCCGGAAGGGACCGCCGAGGGCGACGGGGGTTCCCGGCTCCTTCCGGGCGCTGGCCGGCTCCGGCCTGGCCTGGCAGGTGGCGGTGTTCATGGGCCTGCAGTCCCTGAGCTTCTACGTGGTCCTCACCTGGCTCCCGGACATCCTCGTGGCGTCGGGCCTTCCCCGGGCCCGGGCGGGCTGGCTGCTGGGTCTGGCCCAGGCCACGGGGGTCGCGGGCACGGTCCTGGTGGCCCTCCGGGCCGGCGCGGTGCAGGACCAGCGCAACCTGGTCTGGGCGGTGGCGATCCTGGAAGGCGTCGGCCTCGGGGGACTGCTCCTGCCCGGAGGTCCGCTGCCCGCCACGTGGGTGTCCCTGGTCGGATTCGCGCAGGGAGGCGCCTTCGGACTCGCCCTGATCTTCCTCGTGGTCCGGGCCCGGGACCCGGACTCCGCCTCGGACCTCTCGGGCATGGCCCAGTCGGTGGGGTACCTCCTGGCGGCCGTGGGCCCCCCGCTGTTCGGGCTGCTGCACGACGGCTCCGGGGGCTGGAGCATCCCCCTGGCGACGCTGTTGGGGCTGGTACTCGTGAAGACGTGGGCAGGCCTTGGGGCGGGGCAGCCGCATCGGGTCGTGCCGGGGGAAGGGCACCACGGAGGTGCCGTGCCGGGCGGATCCGGGTGAGCGCCGGACCGGGGGAGGGCATCGGCGGCGGCGGCCAGGGGGAGCGGCGCTTGTGCCCCGGGGGACCCATTTCCAAGTTGGCGCGGTGTGTGATGGCGCCGGCGGCTTCAGGAGGAGCGGGATGAGCGAGAGCGGGACGGATGCGGTCCTCCGACAGGCCCGTGCGTGGCGAAGCGAAGGCAGACAGGTGGCCCTGGCCACAGTGCTGGACACCTGGGGGTCCGCGCCCCGGCGGCCCGGCGCCCATATGGCGGTGACCCGGGAGGGGGACTTCGTGGGCTCGGTCTCCGGGGGATGCGTGGAGGTCGCCGTGGCCGACGAGGCCAGAGGCGTCCTGGACGGAGGCGGGCGCCGGATCGTCGAGTACGGGGTGGCGGACGAGGAAGCCTGGGCCGTGGGCCTGGCCTGCGGAGGGCGGATCCGGGTCCTGGTGGAGCCGGTCGGTCCCGGCGGGCTCGGAGACGAGCTCCTCGCGACGCTGGTCTCGGCCCGGGAGCAGGGGCGGGCCGTGGTGCTGGCCACGGACCTCTCCACCGGGGAGCACCTCCTCACGGACTCCGGATCGGACCGGGTGGGCGGCGATGGCCGCGCCGGCGGCTGGGAGGGCGAGGTCGGGCACGTCCTTCGCTTGGACCGTGCCCGGGTGGTCGGCGAGGGCGAGGGCGAAGGCGTCTTCCTCCGGCCCCACAATCCGCCGGTGCGCATCGTCATCGTGGGCGCCGTCCACCTGGCCCAGGCCCTGGCGCCCCTCGTGGCCGCGGTGGGCTACCGGCCGACCGTGGTGGATCCCCGGGACGCCTTCGCCACCGAGGCGCGCTTTCCCGGAATCCCCCTCCTGCGACGGTGGCCCGGCGAAGCGCTCGATGCCCTCGGGCCCGACGCCCGCACGGGGATCGTGGTGGTCACCCACGACCCGAAGTTCGACGATCCCGCCCTGATCCGGGCCCTGGAGAGCCCGGCCTTCTACGTGGGCGCCCTGGGGAGCCGGCGCACCCACGCCCGGCGCCTGGAGAGGCTGCGGGAGGCGGGCGTCCCGGAAGAGGACCTGGGCCGGATCCGGGCGCCGGTGGGCCTCGACATCGGGGCCCGGTCGCCCGAGGAGATCGCCGTGGCCATCCTCGGGGAGATGGTCCAGGCCCTCCGACGACCCGACGAAGCGTGATGCGCGAGGGGCGCCCTCGTGCGGACCCCCGAGGTCGCTGACGGGTGATGAGGGGGCTCGCCCCTCCCACGGGACAAGGCGGGCGACCGATCCACCACCGCGACGCCCAGCCTGCACCTCACCCGCACGGAGAGCCCCAGTGTCGACCCTGAACGTGTCCGAGCGCTTCATCGTCCCGGCGTCGCCCGACGTCGTGTGGGATCACCTCATCGAGCCCGCCGCCGTGGTCACGTGCCTTCCCGGGGCCAGCCTGGACGGGAGCTCGGAGGACGGCCGCACGCATCGGGGCAGCATCGCGATCAAGCTCGGGGCCTTCAGCGTGTCCTACCGCGGAGAGGCGGAGTTCGTCGAGGTGGACGAGGAAGCCCGACGCCTCCGGATCAAAGGGAAGGGGAGGGAGAAGACCGGGGCGGGGGCCGTGAGCATGACCATGACGTCCTCCGTCACGCCGAACGAAGGGGGCAGCGAGGTCACGGTGGACGCCACCATCCAGCTGGCCGGGAAGATCGTGTCCTTCGGCCGGGGGATGGTGGACGCCGTCGCGGGCGAGGTCCTGGACGCCTTCGCATCCTGCCTGGCCCGGAAGCTGGCGGGCGATGGGGAGGCCGGGGCGGGGACCGCCTCCCCGGCGCCGACCGGGTCCGCCGAGGGCGCCCGGGCGGGCGGGCGGCCCGGGGCCGACGGCTCGGCCGACGCATCGGGTGAGGCCCCCGGCGGCCCCGGTACACCCCCTCGCGCCGGGGCCCGCGCGGCGGATGGCAGCGCCGGTCGGGACCCCTCCGGGGCGGGTGAGGAGGCGCCGCAGCTGGACTCGGGCCTGCTGTTCCGGGCGATGAAGAGCTGGTTCAAGGGCCTCTTCGGCGGGAAGCGGTAGTCCCCGGGCCTCGGACGGCACCTGGGCCGGGCGTCCGACGCCGTCAGAGGGCCCGGAGCGCCTCCACCAGCTGGTCCAGGCTCTCCAGGTTGTGGACGGGGCGGTGCTCGTCCACCTCGGGGAGGAGCTCCCGGATGCCGGCGGCCCGGGGTTCGAACTCGCGGTACCGCAGGAGGGGGTTGAGCCAGATCAGCCGCCGGGCGGACCTCCGGAGTCGCCTGGCCTCGAGGGCGATCCGGTCGCCCCCCTCCCGGTCCAGACCGTCGGTGACCAGGAGGACCACGGCCCCTGCCGCCCGCCGTCCCCATCGGCGATTGAAGGTGCCCAGGGCGGCCCCGATCCGGGTTCCGCCGGACCAGTCCTCGACCGCCCGCCCCACCGCCTCCAGCGCCAGGTCGGGATCCCGGTGCCGCAGGTGGCGCGTGACGTCGGTGAGGCGCGTGCCGAAGGTGAAGGCGTGCACCGACGGCGCGGCCGCGGCCAGGGCGTGGGCGAAGAGGAGGACCACCCGGGCGTAGCGATCCATGGACCCGGACACGTCCACCAGGAGGACCAGCTCGAGGGGCCGCATGCGGCGCCGACTCCGCCGCAGCGCGATGGCGCCGTGCCCGCTCCGGGCCGAAGCCCGCAGGGTGCGTCGCAGGTCCAGCAACGCCCCCCGGGGATGCGCCTCCAGCCGCCGGGAAGCGCGCACCGGCAGGTGGGGCCGGAGCTCCGCAACCGCCACCCGGGCCCGGGCCCACTCGCCCCGGCTCATCTGGTCGAAGTCCCGGGTCCGGGAGACCGCCCCCGGAGACCAGGCGACGGTCACCGCCTGTGGCCGGTCCCGCTCCGGCGACGCCCGGCGCGCCTCCTCGGCCTGGACCCGACGTGCCCCGGGAGGCGGCGCGGCGGGCGGGGTGGCGAGAGGCGTGCCCGCCCCGGGCGGGAGCCCGCTCCGCGCCGCGGCCCCGCTCCACCACATGGCGAAGGCCCGCCGGAAGACCTCGTGGTCCTCATGGCGGGTCAGGAGCACGGCGTGGAGAGCCCAGAATACGTCGTCCCGTCGCCGGAGACCCACCGCCTCGAGTGCCCGGAGGGCGTCGCCGGCCGCTTCGGCGCCCAGGGCCACGCCGGATCGGCGCAGAAGGCGGACGAAGCCCACCACGTTCGCCGCCATGGCCCCGCCGGGGAGGCCCGGGTCGGCCCCGGAGCCGCTCACTCGCCGGGTAGGGCGGCCATCTCCCGTTCAACCTCCCGGAGGATGGCCCGGCCCTCGTCACCCCGGATGCGCTCCAGATCCTCCCGGTACTTGAGCAGCACACCCAGGGTCTCGTCCACCAGCTCCGGATCCAGGACCTGTCGGTCCAGGGCCAGGAGGGCCCGGGTCCAGTCCAGGGACTCCGCCACCCCAGGGGCCTTGTACAGGTCCCGGTCCCGGAGACGCTGCACGTACGCCACTACCTGGGCCGCCAGGCGGAGGTCGGCATCGGGGATCCTGGCCCGGAGGATCGCCAGCTCCCGGGCGGCCTCGGGGTAGTCGATCCACTGGTAGACGCACCGGCGCTTGAGGGCGTCGTGGATCTCCCGGGTGCGGTTCGACGTCAGCACGACCAGCGGCGGGTCGGTGGCGTGGACCGTGCCCAGCTCCGGGATCGTCACCTGGAAGTCGGAGAGGATCTCCAGGAGGAAGGCCTCGAAGGGCTCGTCGGTGCGGTCCAGCTCGTCGATGAGGAGGACCGGCGGCCCTTCCGGGTGGGGCTCCAGCGCCTCCAGGAGGGGACGTCGGATCAGGAAGCGCCGGGAGAACACGTCGGTGGACAGGCGGTCCCGACCCGCGGCGTCGGCGGCCTCGCCGGTGGACTCGGCGATGCGGATCTCGATCATCTGCCGGGCGTAGTCCCATTCGTAGACCGCCGAGGCCACGTCCAGCCCTTCGTAGCACTGGAGCCGGATCAGGCGACGGCCGAGCTGCCTCGCCACCACCCGGGCGACCTCGGTCTTCCCCACACCCGGCTCCCCTTCCAGGAAGAGGGGCCGTCCCAGCGCGAACGCCAGGTAGAGCGACGTGGCCAGCCCCCGGTCGGCGACGTAGGCGCCACCGGCCAGGAGCTCCAGGGCCTCGTCGACGGAGCCGGGTGGGCTCAGAGGCATGCCCGGACCGCCCGCCGGGCCATGACCCCGACCAGGTGGGCCCGGTATTCCGCGCTGGCCTCCACGTCCGACGTGAGGCCCGAGGCATCCTGGACGATGCCGTCGAGGGCCGCCTCGGAGAAGTCCGCCGACAGCGCCTCTTCCATGTCGGTCTGACGGAAGGGGCTCAAGGCCGCGCCGGTCACGGCGACCCGGACACCGTCCCGGCCCCGGACCACCATCACGCCGGTGAGGGCGTACCCCGACGCGGGGCTCTCGAACTTGGCGTAGGCCGCGGCATCCGGGAGGGGGAAGTGGAGGGACACGATCAGCTCCCCCGGCTCCAGGGCCGTGGAGAACATCCCCGTGAAGAAGTCGTCGGCCCGGATGCGCCGGCGGTTGGTGTCGATGGTGGCGTTCAGGCCCAGGACCGCCGCCGGGTAGTCGGCGGCCGGATCCGCGTGCGCCACCGAGCCCCCCAGGGTCCCCCGGTTCCGGACCTGGGGATCACCGATGGCGCCGGCGAGGTCCGCCAGAGCCGGGATGCCCCCCCGTACGTCCGGGTGGACCGACAGCTCGGCGTGGGTGTGCATGGCGCCGATCCGGAGCCCGCCGTCCCGGACGATCAGGATGCCCCGCATCTCGGGCACATCCCGCAGTGACACCAGGGCCTCCGGCGCGGCCAGCCCGTGCTTCATGGCCGGCAGAAGGCTCTGCCCTCCGGCCAGCGCCTTGGCCTCCCGACCGTCGAGGAGCTCCACGGCCCGGGCCAGGGAGTCGGGACGCTCGTAGTCGAAACTCTGCATGGTCCGTTCTCCTCAGGCGTTTGCGGGGACGGGATCCTGTCCCGACTCCCGGATCAGGCGCCACACCTTCTCGGGCGTGGCGGGCATGTCGACGTGCGTGACCCCCAGGTGGCTCAGGGCGTCCACCACGGCGTTGATCACCGCCGGCGGCACTCCGATGGAGCCGACCTCTCCGACGCCCTTGACCCCCAGGGGGTTGTGGGTGCACGCGGTCGTGTGGTGCCCGAGCTTGAAGAAGGGGAAGTGGGCCGCCCGGGGCATGGTGTAGTTCATGTACGAGCCCGTGACGAGCTGCCCGCTCTCGTCGTAGATGGCGTGCTCGAACAGGGCCTGTCCGATCCCCTGGGCCAGCCCCCCGTGCATCTGCCCGTCCACGATCATGGGGTTGATGATGGTGCCCACGTCGTCTGCGCAGGCGACCGCCACGACCTCCACCACGCCGGTGTCGGGATCGATCTCGACCTCCACCACGTGGGCCCCGGCGGGATACGTGAAGTTGGACGGGTCGTAGAAGGCGGTCTCGTCCAGTCCCGGCTCGAGCCCCTCCGGGTAGTCATGGGGCACGTAGGCCGCCAGCGCCACCTCGCCGATGGTCTTCTCCTTGTCGGTCCCGGCCACCCGGTAGGTCCCCTGGTCGAACTCGACGTCGTCGGGCGACGCCTCCATGAGGTGGGCGGCGATCTTCCGGCCCTTGGCGACGACCTTCTCCACCGCGTTGTAGATCGCGCTGCCGCCCACGGCCAGGGAGCGGGAGCCGTACGTCCCCATCCCGAACGAGCTCGCCGCCGAGTCCCCATGGACCACGTCCACCTGGTCGAAGTCCACGCCGAGGCGGTCCGCCACGATCTGTGCGAAGGTGGTCTCGTGCCCCTGCCCGTGGCTGTGCGTCCCCGTGAACACGGTCACGGATCCCGTGGGATGCACCCGGACCTGTCCCGATTCGTAGAGCCCGGCCCGGGCGCCGAGGGCCCCCGCCAGGGCCGATGGGGCGAGTCCGCACGCTTCGACGAAAGTCGACAGTCCGATCCCCCTCAGGCGACCTCGCGCCCGGGCTTCGCGGCGGCGCTCCTCGAAGCCGTCCCAGTCGGCCAGCTCCAGCGCCTGGTCCAGGGTCCCGTGGTAGTCCCCGGCGTCGTACTCCAGCGCCACCGGGGTCGCGTACGGGAATTCGGAGATGAAGTTCTTCCGGCGGATCTCCACCGGATCCATCTCCAGCTCCCGGGCCGCGAGATCGGCCAGTCGCTCGAGGAGGAAGGCCGCCTCGGGACGGCCCGCACCCCGGTAGGCATCGACGGGCGCGGTGTGGGTGAAGACCCCCTTCACGTTCGTGTAGATGGCCGGCGTGGTGTAGCACCCCGCCAGGAGCGTTCCGTAGAGGTAGGTCGGGACGGCGGACCCGAAGGTGGAGAGATAGGCCCCGAGGTTCGCCAGGGTGTCGACCCGGAGTCCCAGGAAGGTGCCGTCCTCGGCGAGGGCCAGTTGGGCCCGGGTCACGTGATCCCGGCCGTGGGCGTCGGTCTGGAAGGACTCGGACCGCTCGGCGGTCCAGCGCACCGGGCGGGCCAGCCGGCGGGCCGCCCAGGTCGCCACGACCTCCTCGGGATAGAGGAAGATCTTGGAGCCGAAACCGCCGCCCACGTCCGGGGCCACCACCCGGAGCTTGTGCTCCGGAAGCCCCAGGACGAAGGCCCCCAGGAGGAGCCGGGCCAGGTGGGGGTTCTGGCTGGTGGTGTAGAGGGTCGTGAGGTCGGCGGCCCGGTCGTACTCGGCCAGCGCCGAGCGGGGCTCGATGGCGTTGGGCGCGAGCCGCTGGTTCACCACGTCCAGGGTGACCACCCTGTGGGCGCCCTCGAACGCGGCGGTCACCGCCGCTTCGTCACCCAGCTCCCAGTCGAAGCAGACGTTGTCCGGGGCCTCGTCGTGCACCGCCGCGGCCCCGTCGGCCGTGGCGGCCGCGAGATCCGCCGAGACCGGCAAGGGGTCGTAGTCCACGTCAACAAGGGCCGCCGCCTCCCGGGCCTGGGTCCGGCTCTCGGCGATCACCACCGCGACGGCGTCCCCCACGTGGCGGACCCGGTCCACCGCCAGGGCGGGGTGCGCCGGCTCGGCCATCGCGGATCCGTCGCGGCTGTGGATCTGCCAGCCGCACGGAAGCCCGTTGACCCCGGCGTCCTGCATGTCCTTCCCGGTGAAGACGGCCACCACCCCCGGCGCCTCCGCCGCCATGCCCGTGTCCACCGACGTCACGGTCGCGTGGGCCAGCGGAGACCGCACGAAGGCGGCCCACAGCTGCCCCGGTCGGGTCACGTCGTCCGTGTAGCGGCCCGTCCCCGTGAGGAACCGCGCGTCTTCCTTGCGCCGAACGGCGGCGCCGATGCCCTTGTCGCTCATTCTTCGCCTCCCATGGCCCGGGCGCCGGCCTGGACGGCGGCGACGATGTTGTGGTAGCCCGTGCAGCGGCAGAGGTTGCCGTCGAGCCAATGCCGGACGTCGGCCTCCTCCGGTGCCGCGTTCGAAGAGGCCAGGTCCACGGCGCTCAGGATCATCCCGGGCGTGCAGAAGCCGCATTGGAGCCCGTGGTGCTCCCGGAAGGCCGCCTGCATGGGATGGAGCTCCCCGTTCCGGGCCAATCCCTCGATGGTGGTCACTTCGGCGCCGTCGGCCTCCAGGGCCAGCATGGTGCAGCTCTTCACGGATCGGCCGTCCACCAGGACGGTGCAGGCGCCGCACTGGCTCGTGTCGCACCCGACGTGGGTGCCCGTCAGCTGAAGCCCTTCCCGGAGGAAGTCCACGAGGAGGGTCCGCGGGTCCACCTCCCGGGACCGCTCGGTGCCGTTGACGAGGACGCGAAGGAGAGGCATGGGGCGGCTCCGGACTGGGGGAGGGGGCGTCCCGGCCCGCGGGGCGCCCCGGTGGCGAGACACCAATGGGGCCCCACCCCCCGGTCGTCAAGCAACGGCGCGTATCCTGCTGGCGCGGCCTGCGCTTGACGGGGACTCGCGCCCGCACGCGTCGGCGACGGGTTTCCTGGATCTCGAGGGGGGTGGCCCCACCTCGAGCCGGCCTCCGAGGGGCCTGCCGACGTGGAGGCCCTGCGACGTGCCTCTCTCAAGTCGGCGCGGACGCCCGCCGGAGCGCCTGCCCCACCACGGCGGGGATGGCCGACGCGGTTAGGACCACCGCCCAGTCGGCGAGGCCAAGGGGCACGGTCTGCAGGATCCCGGAGAGCGGATCCCAGTAGACGGCCAGGAGCTGGAGCCCCAGCACCGTTCCCACGGCCGCCAGGGCCCAGGGATTGGCCAGGGCCCGGTCCGGCCGCAGGACCCGGTCCCGGCTCCGGGCATTGCCCAGGTGGAAGAGCTGGGTGAGGGCCAGCGTCATGAAGGCCACGGTCACGCCCCGCTGGATCGACCCGCCCCTGAGCGCCCACAGGTAGGCGGCCAGCGTCACGATGGTGATTAGGATCGCGAAGAAGGTCAGGGAACCGACGAAGCGCCGGCTGAGGATGCCCGAGGCCGGGTCCCTGGGTGGGCGCCGCATCACGTCGGGCTCGGCCGGCTCCACGGCCAGGGCGAGGGCCGGGAAGGTATCGGTGACGAGGTTGAGCCATAGGATCTGGAGGGGGAGGAGGGGCAGGGGCAGCCCCACCGCCGTGGCCGTGAGCACCACCAGGATCTCCGCCACGTTACAGCCGAAGAGGTAGTACACGAACTTGCGGATGTTGTCGAAGATCACCCGGCCCTCCTCCACCGCGATGGCCACGGTGGAGAAGCGATCGTCCTCGAGAACCACGTCGGCGGTCTCCCGGGCCACGTCGGTGCCCCGCACACCCATGGCCACGCCCACGTCGGCCCGCTTCAGGGCCGCCGCGTCGTTGACCCCGTCGCCGAGCATCGCGACGATCTCGCCCGCCTCCCGCAGGGCCTCCACGACCCGGAGCTTGTCTTCGGGGCCGACCCGGCTGAAGACGTCCGTCCTGGCGACCAGCCGAGCCAGGGCGGGCCCGTCGAGGTCCTCCAGCTCCCGGGCGTCCGCCACGCGCGTCTCGTCCGCGGGCAGCCCGACCGCCCGGGCGACGGCCAGGGCCGTGGGTGCCTGGTCTCCGGTGAGGATCACGGTCCGGATCCCGGCCTCGGCGAACAGCGCCACCGTCTCGGCCACACCCGGGGCCGGAGCGTCCAGCATGCCGACCATCCCGAGGTAGACCAGGTCGGTGGGGAGAGCGTCCGTTCGTCCCGGGTCCTTCGCGCACGCGAACGCGATCACCCGGAGACCCTCGCCGGCCATGGTGCGGTTCTCGGCCTCGGCCGCCGCACGGATCTCCTCGTCCATGGGTTCGGGGCCGTCCGGCCCCAGCCAGGCGTCGCACCGGTCGAGGATCCGCTCCGGTGCCCCCTTCACGTAGGCGAGCACCCCCTCGGGCTCCCGGTGGAAGGACACGCTCGCCCGGGCCCGCGCCGAGAACGGCAGCTCGCCCACCGGAGGGACCTCCCGGCGCAGCACGTCCACGTCCAGCCGGGCTTTCCGGGCCAGGACCAGGAGGGCGGCGTCGGTGGGGTCCCCCCGGACCCCCTCGTCGTCCAGGGTTGCCCGGGGCGTGAGGGCGGCCCCGCGGACGAGCCGCTCCAGGGCCGGGTCGGGGGAGGGGGGCTGCTCCAACTCTCCGTGCTCGCGGTAGCCGCGTCCCGTCACCCCGAGGCGGGCCTGCGGGGTGGCGACGCGGGTCACGGTCAGCTCTCCGGCGGTGAGGGTGCCGGTCTTGTCCGTGCAAACCACGGTCGCCGACCCCAGCGCCTCCACCGACTGGAGCCGGCGCACCACGGCCTTCCGCCGGGCCATGCGCCGCAGGCCGATGGCCAGCGCTATGGTGGCCACCGCCGGGAGCCCCTCGGGCACGGCGGCGATGGCCAGGGCGATGCCCGTCTCGACCATCCGCTCCAGCTCGGCCCCCTGCAGGACGCCGATCCCCACGGCCGCCGCGGCGACGACCAGCGCGGCCCAGACCAGTCTCCGCCCCAGGGCGTCGAGGCGCACTTCGAGGGGGGTGGCCTCGTCCACCACCTCCGCCACCAGGCGACCGATCCGACCGATCTGGGTCTCCATCCCCGTGGCGGTCACCACCGCCCGGGCGCGCCCGACGGAGAGGGTGGTCCCCGCGTAGATCATGGAGGTCCGCTCGGGGAGCGGCGTCCCGGGGTCCGGGGCCGGCGTCACCAGCTTGTCCACCGGGACCGACTCGCCCGTCAGGGCCGCCTCGAGGGTCAGGACGCCCACGGCCCGGAGGAGGCGGGCGTCGGCGGGGACGCGCTCTCCCTCCTCCACCTCGATGACGTCGCCCGGCACGAGCTGTTCGGCCGGGACGCGGAGAGCCCGCTCCCCGCGGATCACCGTGGCCTCCAAAGCCTGGTGGCGAAGCAGGGCGTCCATGGCGCGCCGTGCACGGAGCTCCACCCCGAACCCGATGGCCGCGTTGATGGCCAGGACGACACCGATCGCTGCGGCGTCCAGCGGATCCCCGGCGAAGAGCGAGGTGGCGGCGGCCGCCACCAGGAGAAGGACCACCACGCTGCGGAACTGGTCCCCCAGGATCACCCACCAGGGGGTGATCTTCGCTGCTTCGAGCCGGTTGGGGCCCACCCGGGCCAGGCGGGCGGCCGCCTCACCCGGCTCGAGCCCCCCTGCGCTGGAGGCCAGGCGCTGGAGGACCACGTCCGGGCGGGCCGCATACCATGGCGCGTGGGCCTGCTCGACCTCTCGCGGGTCGCGCGTACCGGGAACCCTGGTGTCCACCGCACCTCCTCGTCGGACGACAGGATATCACGGCCGGTCCCCTGGGCGCACGGGTCCCGGCGACGGGGTGCGGTGAGGCGCGGCGCCCGGGGGTCGGGAGGCCGGAGTGGAACGCATGTTGCTTGACGAGAGGGGTGTTGGTGCCGCTCCCCGCCGCCCGGCGGGGTCGGCAAGAACGCGCTTTCATCGGAGGAGCCCTGCCATGGCCCGCCCGTCCTTCAGATCCGTATCCCGTTCCGCTCCGCGGCGAACGATCGCCGCGGCCCTTGCGGTACCGCTCCTCGTCCTGTGGGCCGGATGCGCCACGAACCCGGTGACCGGCGAGAGCGAGCTCTCGCTCATCGGCGAGCAGGAGGAGATCCAGATGGGCCGCGAGGCCGATCGGCAGGTCGTCGCCTCGATGGGACTCGTGGAAGACCCGGAGCTCGTGGCCCTGGTGAACGAGACCGGCCAGGCGCTGGCGGCGGTCTCCGAGCGACCCGACCTGCCGTGGACCTTCCGGGTCATCGACGATCCCACCGTGAACGCCTTCGCCCTTCCCGGCGGCTTCGTCTACGTCACCCGCGGCATGCTCGGGCACCTCGATTCCGAAGCCCAGCTGGCGGGGATCCTCGGGCACGAGATCGGGCACGTGACCGCCCGGCACTCCGTGAACCAGATCAGCCGGCAACAGGTCGCGTCGCTGGGCCTCGGCCTCGGCATGATCCTCGTCCCGGAGCTGCAGCGGTACGGCGATTTCGCCGGTCTGGGCATGCAGCTCCTCTTCCTGAAGTTCGGGCGCGACGACGAGCGGCAGTCCGACGAGCTGGGGGTGGACTACATGACCCAGCTCGGGTACGACCCCGCCGAGCTGGCCGACGTCTTCGGGCTCCTGGCCCGGAAGAGCGGGTCCGAGGGCGGCGCGCTCCCCGCCTGGGCTTCGACCCATCCTCAGCCGGAGGAGCGGCAGGCGGAGATCCTGACCCTCGCCGAGAGCCATCCGGGCGCGCAGCGCGTGGAGCGGGACGCCTACCTGTCCCTGCTCGACGGCCTGATCTTCGGGGACGATCCCCGGAACGGGTTCTTCCGGGACGGCTGGTTCCACCATCCGGACCTCACCTTCCGCTTCGTCCTCCCCCGCGGATGGCAGGGCCTGAACGGCGACCAGGCGGTCCAGCTCATGGGCCCCGATCAGGACGTCATGACCGTGCTGCAGCTCGCCGACGGGGCGGACCCCCGGGCCGCGGCGGAGCAGTTCGCCGGTCAGGAGGGCGTGCAGGTGCAGGGGACCCGCTCCGCGGCCATCCACGGGCTCGACGCCGTCTGGCTGGACTTCACGGTCCAGACCAGCGAGGGGACCCTGGCAGGCAGAGCGGCCTTTCCGCTCCTCGACGGCCGCGTCTACGCCTTCTACGGCTTCGCTCCGGCCCAGAGCTGGGGCGCGCACCAGGGCACGGTGACGGAGCTGCTCGGGAGCTTCCAACGTGAGACGGACCCGGCGGTCCTGGCGGTGACGCCGGATCGGATCGACGTCCTGAATCTGGATCGGGCGCTCTCCGTCTCGGAGTTCGTGGCCCGGTACGAGGTCGCGGTCGACGCGGCGACGGTGGCCTTGATCAACCAGGTGTGGGACACCGAGCGCCTCGAGGCCGGCTGGGTGAAACGCATCGTCTCGTAAGGACGGGAGGCCGGCCCGGGGTGAACGGGGCCGGGCCGGCCTCTCCATACCGGCTCCCGTCAGGACCGTTCGGTGTCGTCGGCCGCGGCCGGGTCGACCTCCCGGCGGCCTCGCGTCAGGACCGCTCGGCGTCGTCGGCCACCGCAGCCTCCCCCGGGCCCCGCAGGGCCGCCAGCGCTCCCGGCTCGCCGATGACGACGAGCTCGTCCGCCGGCTGGAGGACCGTGTCGCCGCCGGGGATGATCCCGTGGCCTTCTCGTCGGATCAGGGCCACGAGGGTGCCCCGCGGCAGTCGGAGGGCGCGGAGGGGCTGTCCGGCCCACGTCTCGGTGCCGGGCGTCGTCCCGACCCTGAGGCTGAGCCAACGCTCCTCCCGGAGCAGCGACGCCCGGAGGCCCTCGGCGTCCCCGGCGTCCATCCAGCGCTCGAGGAACGCCGGCTCGTCCACGCGGGTGGCAAGGTGCCCGAGGAGCCTCAGATGCTGGCCCGCGTCCTCCTCCGGGCTCACGAGGAAGAAGACGGCCCGGACGCCGGCCAGGGCGTCCTGGAATCCAGACTCCCCACCCTGGGCCCGGATGCCGGCTTGGCACCGGACCAGCAGGATGACGGGCTCGGGAATCCCCTGGAGCCGGATGTGGGGCAATGCCGCGCCGTGGGCCACCGGCATGTAGCCCATCTCCATCCCCGAAAGGAATGCGGCCTCGAGGATCTCGACGGGGCGCCCGACCCGCTCGGCGAGACGGTCCGCGGCCATGCGGGCCAGGCCCGTGGTCTCCACCGGGGCGCGGCACTCCAGCACCGGCGCCCTGGCGATCACCCGATCCCACGGATCCTGGTCCCGGAGCCCCTTCTCCCGGACGATCAAGCGCAGCTCCCGGTCGAGTCCGGTGTGCCGCAGGGTGCCCAGCCGGGCGAACGTGTGGAAGATCGCCCCGGTGCGTTGGACCCGGACCCGGGCGTACCGGAAGTACCAGCCGATGGTCAGGGCCACGAGGCCGAGGGTGAAGAGGATGGCCATCTCGCCCATCTCCGCAATGAGCCAGAGGGGCGAGAGGAATCCGAAGATCTGCATCCAGGGGTAGAGGGGGGATCGATAGCCCGGGTCGTACCCTTCGATGCCGCTCTCCCGCATGATCACCACGGCGAGGCTCAACAGCGAGAAGAGGAGGAGCTGGAACGCCGACGCCAGCTTGGCGATGTTCGCCACGTCCAGGAGCAGGATCGCCGCCACCATGAGGAGCGCGGTGGCCACGATGGCGAAGGTGGGCGTCTTGAACCGGCCGAGGGTCGCGAAGCGGGTGGGGACCAGGCGGTCCCGGGCCATGGCCAGGGGATAGCGCGAGGCCGACATGATCCCCGCGTTCCCCGTGGAGGCGAAGGCGGCGATGGCCGCCACCACGATCAGCCCCACCCCCAGCTCGCCCGGCAGCCAGTCGAAGAACGCCTCGGCCGCGGTGGCCACCGGCGTCAGGTCGTCCCGCAGGGCCTCGGGAGGCAGGACGGCCACGATGATGTAGACGCCTACCGTGTACACGACGGCGGCGGTCAACAGCGAGAGGGCCATGCCGAGGGGGATGTTCCGGTCCGGGTTCCGGATCTCCTCGGATACGCTGGCCACCTTGGTGAGCCCGGCGTATGAGACGAAGACGAACCCCACCGTCCCCATGAATCCCGCGAACCCGAAGGCCATGAAGGGTGTGAAGCGGTCCCGGGTGACCTCGCCGATCCCCAGGGAGAAGACGTGGGCCAGCCCCTGGGCGAGGAAGAAGCCGAGGATGGCCACCAGGGCCGTCACCAGGATGCGCTGGAGGCCGCTGGTCTCCTTGGCGCCCAGGATGTTGATGGCCATGAACGCCAGGGTCAGCGCCACGGCCAGGGGCTCGATGGGGACCTGGAAGTAGATGCCCAGGTACGCACCCATCCCCACCAGGGCGAAGGCGCTCTTGAGCACCAGCGCCAGCCACGTGCCCAGACCGCCCACCGTGCCCACCAGCGGCCCCAGGCTCCGGTCCAGGAAGTAGTACGCCCCGCCGGCCCGGGGCATGGCCGTGGCCAGCTCCGCGACGCTGAGCATGGCCGGGATGATGAAGATCCCGGCGACGAAGTACGCCAGCGGGACCGAGGGTCCCGTCTGGGCCGCCGCGAGTCCGGGAAGGAGGAAGAAGCCGGAGCTGAACATGGCTCCGGTGCTGATGGCGTAGACGTCGAACAGCCCCAGCTCCTTCGGCAGCCGTTCAGCCCCGCCGGGGCCCGGGGGCGGCGAAGCGTCCATGAGTCTCCTCCGACGGGGGCCGGGTCCGATGACCAAGTAGAGAAACGTCGGGATCCGGGCCCGATCGGACAAGTATATAAAAACACTCGGACCGATAGGTTCTGGCTATCGGTCGATCAACGCACGCCCGACCTCTTCCCCTCCTCGGATAGCTCCACCCGGGCCGCCGCCGTGATCGCACCCACGGCCGGGTGCTTGATCCGCCGGTCCGCCGTGATGGCGTAGAAGCGCTCCAGGATGCCTTCGGCCCGGCCGACCGGCTCCACCGCGTACCTTACCCGGATGTCGTGGGCGATGATCGACGGAGCCGCGAACATCCCGGCTCCGGCCTCCGAGAGGACGTTGATCAGGTCGTTGTCCTCGATCTCGGCCACGATCCGGGGCTGGATGCCATTGGCGGCGAACCAGTCCTCCAGGGAGCGGCGCAGCGCGTAGCCTTCGGCAGGCAGCAGGAACGGCTCTCCCTCCATGCTCCGGGGGAACCCCTCACGCAACCGCATCGCCAGGAGGGGAGGCCCGAAGATGTCGACGGTGCTCGCGCCCAGGGGGTGGTTGAAGGCCCGCACGCTCACGTTGGTCGGGACCGGGATGTCCGCCAGGACGAGGTCCAGGTCGTGGGTGGCCAGGGCGGCCAGGAGACTGTCGGTCCGCTGCTCGCGAACCACAAGACGGACCGGGTCCTCCATGGCGAAGGCGGCGTCCAGCAGGTGGAAGGCCACGAGGTTCGGGATCGTCCCGGCCAATCCCACCGAGAGGCGGAGCGGGCGGCCCCCGAGCTTGCCCCGGACCGTCTCCTGCAGCTCCTGGCCGAGCCGGAAGATCTCGTCGGCGTACTCCAGCACCACCTTCCCTTCCGGCGTCAGGACCATGGTACGTCCCGTGCGATCGAAGAGACGGTGCCCCAGGGCCCGCTCGAGCTTCCGCAGCTGGGCGCTGATCGACGGCTGGGAGACGTGGAGCACCTCCGCGGCAGCGGTGACGCCCCCCTCGTGGGCGACGGCACGGAAGTACTCCAGGTGTCGGTAGTTGAACGACGGCATGGACGGCCTCGGACAGGGTGGGCCGCAATATGCGGCAGGGCAGGCGGTCCCGGTACGGGGAGCCTCCGTCGACCCCCTCTTCCACTGAAGCGTTCAGGTCATTATCCTCCATTGCACTGAATGGCTCAGGTCAAGGAGACGGGTATGGGATCCGACGGGATGGGGCCCCTTCAGGGGACCCTCGAGCTGGTGGTGCTCCGGGCCCTGGAGGCGGGGGACGAGATGCACGGGTTCGGGATCCTGGAGTGGATCCGGACCCGGACCGAGGACGTGCTCGTGGTGGAGGACGGAGCGCTCTACCACGCCCTCCACCGCATGTCCGACCGCGGGTGGCTCGACCGGGACTGGGGCGTGTCCGAGAAGGGCCGCCGTGCCCGCTACTACCGGCTCACGGACCGGGGCCGGGCGGCGCTGGCCGACGAGGAGGCCCGGTGGGCCCGGTACGTGCGGGCCATGGGCCGGCTGGCCTCGGGAGAGGCGGCACCGTGACGCCCCCGGACGGTCCCGTCCGGTGGCTCTTCCGGCTGGGCCTGCGGGAGCCCCGACCCGGGGAGGCGGTGGACTGGGAGTTCGAGCACTACGTGGACGAGGAGACGGAGCGGCTCGTGGGCCTGGGACGGGAACCCGGAGACGCGCGGCGGGAGGCCCGGCAACGGTTCGGTGACGGGCACCGGCGACGGATGGCGCACCTGGAACGACGGCGGAGGTGGCGGATGAACGGGCGAGCGGCGGTGGATGTGGTGGTCTCGGGGCTCAGGGGCACCTTGCGGACGGTGAGGCGGTCGCCGGGGATGGCGTTGGGGATCGTGCTCACGTTGGCCCTCGGGATCGGCGCCAACGCCGCCATCTTCCAGGTGGTGGACCGCCTGCTCCTCCGGCCTCCCCTGCACATCGAGGCGCCCGACCAGGTCGTCCGCTTCGTCCTGGAGTGGGACGGCGGTCAGTCGCAGGTGACCATGACCTACCCGGACGTGGAGGACTTCTCGGGGGCCTCGTCCTTCGCCTCGGTGGCGAAGGTGGGGCACATCGGGGAGTACATCGTCGGGACCGGGCCCGAGGCGGCGCCGGCCCGGGGCCAGCTCGCCAGCGCGTCCTTCTTCCCCACCCTCGGTGTCGTCCCCGCCCGGGGTCGGTTCTTCGGCCCGGACGAGGACGAGGTCGGGGTCCCTCTCACCGTGGTCTTGGGCCACGGCTACTGGCAGCGGGCCTTCGGGGGCGACCCGGAGATCCTGGGGCGGACCATCCGCGTGGACGGAGAGCCGTCCACGGTGGTGGGCGTGGCCCCCGATGGCTTCACCGGCGCAGGGCTCGAGCCGGTGGACCTCTGGCTGCCCATGGACCCCTGGCACGCCCTGGGGACCGGAGGCGAGACCTGGCGGGAGTCCCGGGGATGGTGGTGGCTCACCGGGGTGGCCCGCCTGGGCGACGGAGTGACCCGGGAGGCCGCGTCCGCCGAGGTCACCGCGATCTTCCGGAACGCCCGGGCCGACGATCCGGACCCCTCGCTGCAGCAGCAGGCACGGATCGGGTTGAGCGGCCTCACGGCGGGCAACGACGGGGGCACGCCGGCCGAGACCCGGGTGGCCCTCTGGCTCCTGGGCGTCTCGGTGGCGGTCCTCCTGATCGCCTGCGCCAATGTCGCCAACCTCCTCCTGGCCCGGGGCGCACGGGCCCGGTCCGAGACGGCGGTCCGCCTGGCCCTCGGGGTCTCTCGTCGCCGTCTCGTGGGGGAGACCATCTTCCAGACCGTGCTCCTGGCCCTGGTCGGGGGGATCGTGGCGGTCCTGGTCGCCTCCTGGACCGGCGGGCTGGTCCAGCGCACCCTCCTCCCCGAGATCCTCTTCCCCGAGACGGGGGTGGCGCTCAGGGTCCTGCTCTTCGCCGTGGGCGCGTCCCTCGTGGCGGGACTTCTGGCCGGCATGGGTCCCGCGCTACAGGGCTCGCGGGCCCGTGTCGCGGAGGACCTCAAGGCCGGGCGTCGGGGAAGCTCCGGGCGCTCGCGGGTCGGCACCGGCCTGGCCGTCTTCCAGGGCGCGCTGGCCGTGATCCTCCTGGTGGGGGCCGGCCTGTTCCTGAGGAGCCTCGGCGCGGTCCGGGGTCTCGATCTCGGAATGGAGGTGGACCGGATCGCGCTGGTCGGCATGGAGCCGGCCTCGACGCTGAGCGTCCAGGCCGACCGGACCGAGCTCTACGAGATGGGCATCGAGCGGGTTCGCTCCCTCCCCGGTGTGGAGTCGGCGGCCCTCACCACCGCGCCCCTGTTCTGGTCCTTCGCCCAGCGCATCCGGATCCCGGAGATGGACTCCATCCCCCGCCTCGCCGGAGGCGGCCCATACTACTTCGGGGTGACGCCGGGATACTTCGCCACCGTGGGCCAGAGGATCGAGCGGGGCAGGGGATTCCAGGCCGCCGACGTGGAGGGGGCGACGCCCGTGGCGGTGGTGAACCGGCTCATGGCCGACTCCCTCTGGGGCGGGGACGCCGCCCTGGGGCAGTGCCTCCTCCTCGGGGAGGACGACGCTCCGCCCTGCACCCAGGTGGTGGGGATCGCCGAGAACGCGACCCGGGGCGGGTTCGAGGACGAGCCCTTCTTCGCCTACTACCTCCCCCTGGCCCAGAGCGAGGTGAGCCCCCAGGGCATCTACCTCCGGAGCGCCGACCCCGGGGCGCTGGTCCGGCCGGTCGCCGAGCTGCTCCGGGCCGAGTCCGCGGTCCGCTGGGCGACCGTGACGCCCCTTCGGGACGCGCTGGACCCCCTGGCCCGGTCCTGGCGGATGGGGGCGACGATGTTCACGGTCTTCGGCATCCTGGCCCTGACCGTGGCCAGCATCGGGCTCTACAGCCTCCTGGCGTTCCAGGTGGCCCAGCGTACGCGGGAGATCGGCATCCGGGCCGCGTTGGGGGCCGAGCGGGGACGGATCCTGCGGCAGGTCGTAGGAGAGGGAGCCCGCATCGCCGCACTGGGCATCGGACTCGGGCTGGCCCTGGCGCTCCTGGTCGGACCCATGGCCGGGGACCTGCTGTTCGAGGTGTCCCCCCGGGATCCCGTGACGCTGACGGGGGTCGCGGCGGTGCTCCTCCTGGTCGCGCTGGTCGCCAGCGCGGTGCCCGGGCTCAGGGCCACGCGGGTGGAGCCGAGCGAGGCGCTCCGGAACGAATAGGGGGAAGGCCGTCCCGGGCGGGCCCGGGACGGCTGCGGGGCCTACCGCCCCCCGCCCTTGGTCGTGATCCGGATCACCCCGTCCCGGGCGTCGGGCCCGTAGATCTCCACGGCCGCGCCACCCTTGATGACCTCGACCCGCTCGATCTCCTCCGGGGCGAGGTCCGCGGGAATGCCCTCCATCCGCCGGCCGTCCACGTAGACGAGGGGCGCCGGTCCCGACCGGGCGTCCAGCTCCCGGATGACACCCGCGGCCACCGGCTCTCCCGGCGGCACGGCGTCGACGCGCACGGCGCCGGTGGAGGGCCGGGCGCGGATCCGCACCTCCGACCGGGGGCTCGCGTCGCCAGGCGGGGGCGGGGGCAGGACGGCCTCGGCGTGGGGGTCCTGCTCCGGCCGGGCGTCGACCACGGGAGACGGGGGCGCCTGATCGATGACCACCCGGGGGACCACCTTCGACGGGACGGCGACGGGGGCCGCGTCCGAAGCCGGCGGGCCGGGAGCCGCCTTCCTCACGATGGACAGGCGTCCCGACGCCGGCACGGCGCCGCTCGCCTCCGCCGCCTCCCTCGTCACCACGAGCACCACGCCGTCGCGCCCGGCGTCGCCGTACCGGTCGGTCGCCGCGGGGCCCTTGAGGACCTCGTCGCTGTGGATGTCCACGGCCTCCAGGAGCGACACGGTGCCCTCCCGGGGCTCCCCGTCGACCACGATCAGGGGGCTCGGGGCGTCGGGGGTCGCCTCCACCTCCACGAACGCCCCTCTCGCCTGCACCACGCCGCCCTCGGCCTGCACCGGCTCCGGCGCGACGACGGTGGGCGTGGGCCCCTCGCAGGCCACCACCACAAGGAGGGCCGACCCCATCAGGGCCGGCAGGGCGCGTCGGATCGAGGGCTTCGTCCACATCGTCGTCAACCTCCGCTCGAGGGAATCACGGGTGTCCCGGAGACCGGGAATGGGCAGGGCGCCGGGGGCGGTGCCCCGGGCGCGCATGGAAAGGAGCATGCGGGCGTAGGCGACCCGGGGGACGCCCTCCCGGAGCAGGCGGCGGTCGCAATCCTGCTCCACGGCCTCCCGGAGCCTGCGCACCTGGAGCCACACGAAGGGGTTCCAGGGCGCCAGCGCGGCGGTGAAGACCCCGACGGCCAGGACCAGGGGGTCCCGGGCCTTTCGATGCGCCGCCTCGTGCCGGACGATCAGCTCCAGCTCCCCCCGCTCCAGGCCCAGGGACCAGCCCGGAAGGACGGTCCGCGGACGGCGGAGGCCCACCACGGCCGGGCCGAAGTCCGGCGACACCAGGATCGGCTCGTCCCCGATCCGGGCCCGGGGCCAGCGCCCGGCCTGCCGGTGGAGCCGGAAGAGGCCCGAGCCCACGAGGCCGACCCCCAGGGCCGCCAGCGCGACCCACCCGGGCACGATCCAGCCCCGGGCCCGGTTCAGGACCGTGGCCGTGGCACCCGTGTCGGTGGCCGTCGATGCGGCTGCGAGCAGGCTCTGCAGGCCGGACCCCGATTCCGGCGCCGCCGAGGAGAGGTCGGGCAGCCATCCCCCGGCCGCGGGCGCCCACAGGGGGGCGGTCACCGTGGCGATCAGGAGGAGGATCCAGACGGGCCGGGCGGGCACGTCCAGGCGGCGCAGGCCTGCCTCCGCCAGCCGGCCGGCCGCCAGAAGGACGAGGCCCACCGCCAGCGCGTGGACGAGGGTCAGTACGCTCATGACTCCTCCCGGTCCCGCTCTGCCAGTTGATCCAGGAGGGCCCGCATCCGCTCCAGCTCCTCGGGATGCGGGGGTGCGGCCTCCACCAGCCGGGCCAGGGCCATCTCCGTGGAGCCCTGGAAGACCGTATCCAGGAGCCGCTGCAGCGCCGAGTCGCCGGCCCGGGCCGCGTCCGCCACGGGGAAGTAGCGGTAGGCCCGCCCCTCCTGCTGATGGCGGACCGCGCCCTTCTCCTCGAGGATCTGGAGGAGCTTGAGCACCGTCGTGTATCCGGACGCCTCGTCCAGGGCCTCCCGGACTTCGGCCACCGTGCCGGATCCCTGCCGCCAGAGCACGGACATGACGTCCAGCTCCCTGTTGGTGAACTCGGTGGAGTTCGTCACCCCGCCTCCTGGCTACGAAAAGGTTCGTATGACTGTTTTCAGTATACGAAAGTCTTCGTAGCGCACAAGCCCCTGGTGGTGCCGAAGGGAACTCCCAGCGGTTCCGGGGGCTTCTTTCCGGCGAGCGCGGTCGCCCTCAGAGGCGCCTTTCGACTCCTGCCATCCGAAGACCGACGAATGCTCGACTGGTCCGATGTCCTCCGCTTCACCCGGGACGGGAACCCCACGCCTCCTCGCCGCGACGAGCGCACCGAGGCGGAATGGCGCGACGTGCTCCCGCCGGACGTCTTCTTCGTCACCCGGAAGGCGGGCACCGAGCGTCCCTTCAGCAGTGAGATGTGCTCGCTCTTCGAGCCCGGGGTCTACGGGTGCGTGTGCTGCGGGACCCGCCTCTTCGACGCCTCCGAGAAGTTCGAGTCCGGGACGGGGTGGCCCTCCTTCACCCAGCCCCTGGAGGAGGACGTGGTCGCGCACCACATGGACGCCAGCCACGGCATGCGCCGGGTGGAGGTGACGTGCAACGTGTGCGACGCCCACCTGGGGCACGTCTTCCCGGACGGCCCGGGCGCCGGCGGGCTCCGGTACTGTATCAACGCGCTGTCCCTGACCAAGAAAGGGCAGGACTGAGCGGTCGCCGGAGCGCTGCCCCGGCCTCCCGGAAACCGTCGACGGGTGCACCCTCGGGGCTTCGGCCGGGTCGTTGGAGGGATCGCCCCGGCTTCACCGGAGCGTTCTCCGTCCCCCCCTGGGGTGGAGCCACCGAACGGGCTTCGGTTAGCTTGGACGCCGGCGCGACCTCTTTCTCCCGGACCCTCCGCGAACACGTCACACATGGCCCGATCCCACCTCTTTCCCGACGCGCGCATCCCCTACGGCACCTGGGGCAGCAGCTTCTTCCCGGCCTGGCAGACGTCGGCCTTCGCCGAGGTGAACATCGGGCAGTTCGCCGGTGAGGCCATGGCCCGGATCCTCGGGCTGCGCGGTGTGCCGCAGACGGAGCTGGACTACCTGATCCTCGGGTCCACCATCCCGTGGCACTGGAAGTTCTGGACGGCGCCCCTGGTGGCCAGCTGCATGGGCCATCGGATTCCCGGATACCACGTCGAGCAGGCCTGTGCCACAGGCCTCCAGGCCGTGCTGGCGGGCGGCGCCGAGGTGGACGGGGGCGCCAACGACGTGGTCGGCGTCCTCACCTTCGACCGGACCAGCGACTCTCCCGTGGGCGTCTTCCCGGAGCGGCGCGCACACGAGCGGACCCACGCCCTGGCCGACGTCTGGGACAACTTCGGCTTCGACCCCGCCACCGGGAACGCCATGATCACCGCCGCGGGGATCACCGCGCGGAAGTACAAGGTGGATCGGAGCGAGACCGACGAGATCGCCTTCCTCCGGCACCGGCAGTACTTCGAGGCGAAGGAGGCCGGCTTCCTGGACCGGGTGACGGTCCCCTTCGACGTCCTCTCGGTCCAGGGGCGTCCCCTGGGACGGGTGGACGACGACAACGGGGTTCGGGAGGTCTCGATGGCGGCGCTGCGGGGCCAGCGGGAGCTGGACACCTGCGTCACCAGCGGGACCCAGACCCACGCCTCCGACGGGATGGCCTGCCTCCTGGTGGCCACGCCGGAGCGTGCGAAGGAGCTGAGTCCCCGGCCGGAGATCGACATCCGCTTCCTGGGGAAGGCCGAGGCCCGGGCC
Source organism: Longimicrobiales bacterium (assembly GCA_035464715.1). Lineage (GTDB taxonomy): Bacteria > Gemmatimonadota > Gemmatimonadetes > Longimicrobiales > Gaopeijiaceae > Gaopeijia. The sequence goes on along the minus strand of DATHRY010000096.1, from coordinate 3,774 downwards.
CGACCGTCCCTGATGCCCGAGGCGCCGGGCCTGGCCGTGCGGAAGCTCTTCGACCGGCTGGGGGGCTCGGTGGACGACGTCGCCGTCTTCAAGAACCACAACCCCTTCGCCGTCAACGACGCCGTCTTCACCCGGCAGACCGGGGTGGACTGGCGGGACCTGAACCGCACCGGATGCTCCCTCGTGTGGGGGCACCCCCAGGGACCGACGCTGACCCGGGTGCTCATCGAGGGCCTGGAGGAGGCGGTGGATCTCGGGGGCGGGCGGGTGTTGATCTTCGGGTGCGCCGCGGGCGACGTTGGCATCGCCGCCCTCTTCGAGGTGAGCTGACCGATGACGAACACGATGGAGCAGGAGACGGCGGTGGCGACCCTCCGGCAGCCCACCCTTCAGACCCTGGGCCTCGGCACGGTCCTGGAGCTCTTCCGGGGCGGTGCGCTCCCGGTGGACACCGGGACGCTGGTGGAGCGGGTCTTCGGACCCGCCGACGACCGGGGCTGCATGGTGATCTCCGGAGCCAGCGGGATCGTCGGGGCGGGGAAGACCATGCAGTTCGCCTCGCGCCTGGCGGAGTACGGCGTGCCCATCGTGGCCCTGGACTTCCCCGGAGCTCCCGACGGGATCGGACGCCAGTACCCGGGGCTGGTCCGGTCCTTCGGGCCGGAGCAGGCGGCCCGGATCATGGGCTCGGTGATCCGCCTCACGTACGACGGCACCACGCTGCCCCGGGAGCTGGACGCCCTGAAGCCCCGGTTCCTCCTGGAGGCGATCCCGGAGATCCTCGAGGTCAAGCGGGCCCACTACGCCCTCTTCCGGGAGCGCTTCCCCGAACTGGAGATCCGTTCGGTGACCTCGGGCTTCCCCAGCTCCGAGCTCGGCGTCGGGATCGCCCACCCGGCGTTCCCCCACGAGATCAACAAGGTCTTCGAGACGGTGGAGGACGAGCCCTCGGACGTCACGCGGCTGATGTGGTCCCTGGGGCTGATCCCGCTGCCGGTGAGCGACGACTGGTCCTTCATCCTGGACGTCCTCTTCTGCGGCGTCACCCTGGCGGGACTGCGGTACCACGAGGCCACCAACACGCCCTACTGGAAGATCGACAAGTACGTCCGGAAGCTGGTGGGGCCGAACCCCTTCCGGGCCCACGACGCCATCGGAGCCAAGGGCGCCGATTTCCTCACCTGGTCCTGCCTGCACCATCTCTCCGAGACCTACGGAGCCCTCTTCACCCCCACCGACGACCTGGTGGAGCGGAAGGAGACGGGGCAGGACTGGTACCCGCCCAACCACTTCCGCCCGGTCGTGGACTGGAGCCTCTCTCCGGAGGACGAGGCCGAGTTCGAGGCGTGGATCCTCGGCCCGCTCTTCCAGATGACGGGCCTCATGCTCCACGAGAAACGGGGGCACCTCTCGCACATGAACGCCATCGGCGAGCTGTGCGCCCAGTTCCGCCGAGGGATCCTGGCGGAGATGCGGGCCCGGGGCCCCGAGGGGGTCCGGGAGGTCGTGGCCCGGTACCATGCCCTGGCTCCGGCCTCGGCGGCGAGCGCGTGGCATCCCGAGGCGGTCCGGGACATGGACACGCCCGCCTGGCAGCAGCTCTACGTGAACGCGGAGCACGACGGCACCGTGGGCGTGGTCACGCTGAGCCGGGAAAGCTACAGCTGGGACGTGGACGGGGAGATGAACCGGGCCCTGGACTGGCTCCTGGACGCCGGCATCGACCGGGTGATCGTCACCTCGGACTTCCACATCTCCACCCAGATGGTCGGGGCCGATACCGGCGAGTTCTTTCCCGCGATGGAGGACCTGGACGCCGGGCTCGCCATCACCCGGGGCTGGACGCGCACCGCCCGACGGCTGTGGGACGACTTCCAGGTCTCGGTGGCCTGCGTCCCCGGGAAGCGGTGTCTCGGAGGGATGCTCGAGTTGGTGATGCATGCCCATTACGTGGTCGCCGTCGAGGACGCGCGATTCGGCTGGCCCGAGGTCACGCTCCCGGTGGTCCCGGGCATGGAGGCCTGCCACTGGCCCCTTCGCCGGGTCCAGGCGGAGGACCGGGGCCGCATCCTGGAGATGCTCCTGACCGGACGGCCCGTCCGGGCCCGGGACGGTGTGGGATGGCTGATCGACGTGGCCGCGCCCCTCGAGGGCGCCCTTTCGGCCGCCTGGGCGCTGGCGACGGGAGAACGGACCGATCTGCCCAGGCGACCCACGGAGGCCGATGCGCTGCCGGGCGTCCTCAACGCCGTGCCGGAGCTCCCGGAGGCCGACGGGCCCGCCATGGCCGCAGGTCGGGAGGCGATCCTGCGGTGCGTGGAGGCCTCGTGCGGCGCGGTGCTCGACGAGGCCCTGGAGATCCAGGCCCGGCACGCCGCCGAGTTTCTCGCCGGAGACACGATCCGGCGGGGAGCGGTGGGTGCGGAGTACGCCAGGACCATGCGGGTGTGACCGTGCCCGCGGTCCGGTGACCTGGGCCCTGGCGGCCGACGCGGTCGTCGTCGTCCACCTGCTGTTCCTGCTCTTCGTCGTCCTGGGCGGGCTCGGAGCGTTGCGGTGGCCCCGCCTCGCCTGGCTGCACCTTCCCGCCCTGGCGTGGGGAGCCTGGGTGGAACTCACCGGCCGGGTGTGCCCCCTCACCCCCCTGGAAATCCGTTTTCGGGCCGCGGCCGGGCAGGCGGGTTACGACGGCGGCTTCATCGACCACTACCTGGTGCCGGTTCTGTATCCGCCGGGGCTCACCCGGACGCATCAGATCGTGCTCGGTGTGGCGCTGCTGGGGGTGAACCTGGCGGTCTACGGACTCTGGGCTCGGAGGCGGATCCGGGATCGCCGGCGCAACCTTTCCGCCGCCGAGGGGATCGAAGAGGGCGCGGGCAACGGGGACCATGAACCGGAGCGGGAACGATGAGCGTGATGGGGTCGGACATCGTGGCGGTGACGTGCATCCTCCTGGGGGGAGCGGTGGGGACGGCGGGGCTCGTCGGGCTCCTGTCCGAAGGGGATGACCTGCGAGCCGACGCGACGTGCAGCAGTGTGGTGATCACGTCGGTGGACGCCCCCCGGGTGGTGGTCCGGATGGGCGACGGGAGCGGCGTGCAGGTCGCCCCCACGGCGCCGGTACGGGCGGAGGCACGGTTCGAGTGCCTCGAGCTGCGCGAAGCCGCCGCCGAGGCACGGGCCATGGCCGAGGAGGCCCGGGCCCGGATGGACGAAGCGCGGACCCGGGCCCGGGAGGCCCGGACGTTGGCGGAGATCGAGCGCCGCGAGATCCGGGAGCTGATGGAGCGGGCCCGGGAGCAGCGGGCGGCGCTGCGGGCGCTGACCGAGCCCCGGGACGTCGCAGACGGGTCCCGCTGATGCGGCGTCGCGGAGGACGTGTGCCCGTGTGGCGACGGCACTTCCGTGACGACACGACCGGGTGACCGCGCCGGGGCTTGCCAGGCATGCATTGCCCCCTGTGCGGCTCCCGACGGGTCCCGCCCTTCGCCACCCAGGGCGTGCGGCGCTTCCTCCGCTGCGGCCGGTGTGATCTGATCTTCCTGGATCCGGCCCAGAGGCTCGGTCCGGGAGAGGAACGGGCCCGGTACGAGACGCACCGCAACGACCCCCGGGATCCGGACTACCGGACCTTCCTGGACCGACTCCTCGTGCCCCTCCTGGAGCGGTTGGCGCCTGGGGCCCGTGGCCTGGACTACGGCAGCGGGCCCGGCCCGACCCTGTCCCGCATGCTCACGGAGGCGGGCCATCCCACGGTGGACTACGACCCGTTCT
>DATHRY010000095.1:0-71006 GCA_035464715.1 Longimicrobiales bacterium | reverse complement strand
CCACGCGCACCTGCCCTGACGCTCCCGCTGCTCCCCGCCCTGCTCCTGCCCTCACCCGCCGCCCTGCTCCTGGGTGACGCCCGGTGCCGTAGCGCGCCCCCGGTCGTCCAGGGTCAGCACGCGCCCCGCCAGGGCCCAGGTGAGCTCGCCGTCGCTTACCACGGACTCGCCCCCGACCAGCACCTCCTGGATGCCGCTGGGATACCGGTGGGGCTCGAAGAAGGTGGCCTCGTCCTGAAGGGCGTCCAGGTCCAGCACCACCAGGTCGGCGTGGAAGCCCTCCCGCACCATGCCCCGGTCCCGCACACCCATGAGCAGCGCGGGAAGGGAGGTCATGGACCGGACGGCGGCCTCCACCGACAGGGCCCCGCGCTCCCGTGCATACCAGGCGATCTTCCGCGGGAAGGTCCCGTAGAAGCGGGGGTGGACGGAGCCCTCATCGTCGGGGTGGGCCAGCCCGCCGTCGGAGGCGGTGGCCACCCAGGGGAGACCGGCATAGGCCTCGACGTCGTCCTCGGACATGGAGAAGCCCCGAAGCCGGCCTCCGCCGGACCGTTCCCGGTTCCCCCGGAGTTGCAGCTCGATGGCCGCCTGCACCGGGTCCACCCCCCACCGCTCCGCCACATCGGCCAGCGTCGCCCCCACGATGGACTCGTCGGGGTACTCGAAAACGACGACCCGGTCGGCTCCTCCCCGGCGCCGGATCTCGTGGGTCACGTCCTGCCGGATGCGGGCGGCGGCGGCGCGGTCCCGGAGGTTGGCCTCGAGCACGTCCGCGGGCGGGCGCGCGTCGTCCCGGGAGGTCGCGGCTTCGTCCTGGAGCGCCCAGCGGGGCAGGAGGACGGTGTTCCCGTCGGTCCCGCTCGTCGGGTAGGGATACTGGTCGGCCCACACCCGCACGCCCTCCGCCCGGGCCCGCTCGATGAGCTGGATGGCGGTGTGGCTGGAGCCCCAGTAGTGGGCCCCCTTGGCCTTGATGTGGGAGGCCACCACCCGGGCGCCGGAGCGACGCCCGATCTCGATGGTCTCCAGGATGGCGTCGATGAGGGTCGGCGGACCCGCGGCGTCCTGGCTCGGCCAGAACCACATGGGGTCGCCTCCCTCGCTGCGCTGGTGGCTGATGTACACGCCGTCCACAGCCGTGAGCTCCTCGGCCAGGGCCGCGACCTCGTCCACGTCGCTCCACCGTCCCGGATTGTACTCGAGCCCGGCCGACATCCCCACGGCCCCTTCCTCCAGGGCCTGTCGCACCAGCGCGCGCATCGCCGCCACCTCCTCTGGTGTGGCGGTGCGCTCCACGTCGTCGCCCATGACCTGCCGCCGGACCTCACCGTGTCCGACCATGAGCATGACGTTGGCGCCGACCCCTTGCCGTTCCAGGAGGGAGCGCTGGTTCCGGATCGGCCAGGGCGAGCGCCCGTCGTGGTTCACCACGACGGTGGTGACCCCCTGGGCCACGATGTTCGGCATGGCCTTCCGGCGAACCTCGTCGGTGCGGATCGTGGCCCCGCCGATGCGGGCGCTGCCGTCGTCGGCGTGGGAATGGACGTCGATGAAGCCGGGCGTCACGACCTTCCCCTCGGCGTCCACCACCCGGTCCGCGGTGGCCCCGGGCATGGGGCGCACCGCGACGATCCGCCCGTCCCGGATGCCCACGTCCGCCCGGTACCACGGGTTGCCCGAGCCGTCCAGAACCTGCCCTCCCCGGACGAGGACGTCGAAATGCTCGGGGGCGGGGGCCTGGGCGTCGGCGGCGAGCGGGGCCAGGAGGAGGGTCGCCACCAGGGCTGCGGTGGCGCGGAACGGAAGGGACATGGAGGCTCCAGGAGGCTTGGTGACGGGGTCCGTGACGGTATCTTGGTCGAGCCCCGGGCGGCAAGGAAGCCTTGCCCTTCCAGGAAGCCGCCCCGCAGGCTTCAAGGAGGGGCCGTCCCGGGGCGGCGGGCGTCGCCGTCGCGGACCGGGCCCGTCGCCTCCTTCCCAAGCATCCGTGTACCGCTCCTCGTCCTCCTCTTCGCCGGAGTCGTCCAAGCTCGCCAGGGAGCTCGAGGAGCTCTGGCGTACGGCGACGGCGGACACCATCGGCCCGGCGCTCCGGGAGGCACGGGCCACCGTGCGGGCGGCGCCCGAGGAGGTACAGGAGGAGGTGGCCGACCTGCTGGCCTCCCTGGAGCAGCTGGAGCGCTGGCTTCGGGACGGGTGACGTCCAGCCGTCGCAGTCCACCCGTCGGGCGCCTTCACGCGTCCCCGCGGTGCGGACATATTGTGCTGTCCCCGCCCCGCCCCCCGGAACCCCTCGATCATGGCCGCTCCCGTCCTCCCTGAAGACCAGGTCGATCGCGAGAACGCAGGAGGCACCATCGTCCTGGTGGTGCTGGACGGGCTTGGCGGTCTGCCCCACCCGGAGACCGGCCGCACCGAGCTGGAGACCGCCCGGACGCCCAACCTGGACGCCCTGGCGACACGGGCGTCGCTGGGGATGCTCACCCCCGTGGCGCCGGGGATCACGCCCGGGAGCGGCCCCGGACACCTGTCCCTGTTCGGGTACGATCCCCGGGAAATGGTGATCGGCCGTGGCGCCCTGAGCGCCCTGGGTGTGGGGATGGAGCTCGATGCCGGCGACGTGGCGGCCCGCCTGAACCTGGCCACCTTCGACGACCAGGGCCGCGTGCAGGACCGCCGGGCCGGTCGCCCCTCCGACGACGACGGACGCCGGATCGTGGAGCGCCTCGTCGGCGCCGTCGAGATGCCCGAAGACGTCCGCCTCGATCTGGTGCACGAGAAGGAGCACCGGGTGGTCCTGCGGCTCCGGGGCCCCGGGCTGGATGCCGAGCTGACGGACACCGATCCGCTGGTCGAGGGGGTGCCGGCCCTGGCGTGCGAGGCCACCGACCCGGGATCGGAGCGGACCGCGGAGCTCGTGCGCAGCTTCCTGGACCAGTCCCGGAGGATCCTGGCGGACGAGCCCGCGGCGAACGGCTTCCTCGCCCGGGGCTTCGCCTGCTTCCGGCGGATTCCCACCCAGGAGGAGCGCTTCGGCCTCCGGGGGGTCGCCGTGGCCAAGTATCCCATGTACCGGGGGGTCGCCCGCATGGTGGGCATGGACGTCGGTCCGGTGCCGGGATCCACGGCGGCGACCCTCGACAGCCTGGAGGAGGTCTGGGGCAAATACGACCTGTACTTCGTCCACTTCAAGGACACGGACACCCGGGGTCATGACGGCGACTTCGACGGCAAGGTGGCGGCGATCGAGGAGGTGGACGCCCTGGTGCCCCGGATCACCGCGCTGGACCCCGACGTGATCATCGTCACCGGGGACCACTCCACCCCGACGCTCCTCAAGGAGCACTCCTGGCATCCGGTGCCCACCCTCATGGCCTCCAGGGTGGCCCGGCCCACCGCGAGCTCCTTCGGCGAGAACATGTGCCGGGGCGGGGACCTGGGGGAGTTCCACGGCACCGCCCTCATCTCGCACGCCCTCGCCCACGCCGGTCGCCTGATCAAGTACGGGGCATGAGCGGCGACCGGGAAGGCGACGCCCTGGGACCGCTGGAGGAGCTTCTCGCCCGGGCCCAGGAGCTGGGGGAGGAGGGCGACTACGACGGCATGGCGGAGATCCTCCGGGACGCCCTGGAGGACTTCCCCGGCGAGCCGGCCCTCCTCTGCTTCCTGGGCGTAGCCGAGCGGGAGCAGGGGCTGGAGGGGGTCGCCTACGAGCGGTTCCGGCAGGCCCTGGCCCTGGACCCGGAGGACCCGTGGATCCTGGCCACCGCCGGCAACGCCCTGGCGGAGTTCGACGACCCGGAGGCCGAGCAGGCGCTGCGGGCGGCCGCGGTGATGGCGCCGGACCTGGCCCTGGCCCGGTGGCTCTACGGGGCCTACCTCGCCCGGGAGGGGTTCCACGAACAGGCCCGGGAGGAGCTCGATGCCGCCCGGGCCCTGGAGCCCGACCACGCGCCCATCGCCTACGAGTCCGGCGTCGCGTGGGCCCTGGCGGGTGAGCGGTCCCGGGCGGTCGACGAGATGGCTCGCGCCGTGGAGATGGACCCCGGCGACGCCTGGGCTCGCGTGGTCCTGGGGCTCCTCCTGGTGGAGGACGACCGGATCGACGAGGCGCTGCCGGAGCTCGACATGGGCGCCCGGGACCGGGAGGACGACGTGGAGGCGCAGCTGGCCGCGGCTCTGGCCCATGGGGTCATGGGCGACGAGGGATCCGCCTGGGAGTTCCTGGAGCGGGCCCGGATGCGGGCACGGGGCACCGACACCCTCGCCGCCGACGAGGTGGAGGAACAGCTGGGCGCCGGTCCCGCCGGCCCCCGCCGGCTCCTGAGGCAGACCCTGGGGCCCTCCCTCCTCCGGGAGCGGCTGCGGGCCCGCACGTGACCTCCTCCGACGTGCCCGGTCCGCCGGGTCGAACCCCGCCGTCGGAAGCCGTCTCGTCTCGCGAAGCCCCTGCCGTCGGCGACGGACCGCAATGACGCGCCGCATCCCTTCTTCGACAGCCTTCTAGCCCTTGGAGAGCGTGGTGTCCCCGATCCGATTCGACTTCCACCGCCGCACCCTGTCCAACGGCCTCCGGGTCGTGGTGGCCCCGGACCCGTCGAGGCCCGTGGTGGCCGTGAACCTCTGGTACGGTGTGGGCTCCAGGAACGAGCGGCACGGCCGGACCGGGTTCGCCCATCTCTTCGAGCACATGATGTTCCAGGGGTCTGCGCATGTCCCGAAGAACCGGCACTTCGAGCTGGTCGAGCGGGCGGGTGGCAGCCTGAACGCCTCCACCTCCTTCGACCGGACCAACTACTTCGAGACGCTCCCCTCCCATCAGCTGGACCTGGCGCTCTGGCTCGAGTCCGACCGCATGGGGTGGATGGTCGAGGCCATGACGCAGGAGAAGCTGGACAACCAGCGGGACGTGGTGAAGAACGAGAAGCTGGAGCGGTACGACAACCAGCCCTACGGAGACTGGCTGGAGCGGATGCAGCGGCTGGTGTGGCCGGAGGACCATCCCTATCGCCACACCATCATCGGGTCGATGGAGGACCTGGACGCCGCGGACCTGGATGACGTGGCCTCCTTCTTCCGCACCTACTACGTCCCCAACAACGCGGTTCTCACCGTGGCCGGGGACGTGGACCCGGAGCACGCCTTCCGGCGGGTGGAGGCCTGGTTCGGGGAGATCCCCCGGGGCGGGGACGTGCCGCCCGTGCCGGGAGAGATCGAGATCCCGGTGCCCATGGACGGGGGCGTCTCCGAGGAGGTGGAGGCCGAAGTGCCCCTCCCGCGGGTCATGCTCGGGTTCCGGATCCCACCCTACACCGACCCGCGGTTCCCGGCGTTGGACGTTGCGTCGTCGGTCCTGTCGGGCGGGCGGGCGGCGCGGCTGTACCGGAACCTTGTCCGCACCGGGATCGCCCGGGACGCCTTCGCCTACGCCTTTCCACTGGTGACGGGCGCCTCGTTCTTCCTGGTCGGGGCCACGGGCTTCCCGGAATCGGATCCGGCGGAGCTGGCCGAGGCCCTCCGCGGCCAGTTGGATGCCCTCGAGTCGGCGGACGAGGACGAGGTGCGACGGGGGCTCGCCCTGGAGGAGGCCCGCATGGTCCGGGCGCTGGAGCACCTGGGGGAGCGCGCCGACCGCATCAGCATGCACACCCTCCTCTTCGATCGCCCCGAGCGGGTGACCGAGGAGCTGGAGGAGCTCCGGGCGGTCACCGTGGCTGAGGTGCGGGACGCGGCCGGGACCTTCCTGGCCCACGACAGACACGCCACTCTCGCCTACCGCCCCGTGGAGGCCGCATGAGCGTCGATCGCACTGCACCGCCGGCCTCCGGGCCCCTTCGCGACTTCGACTTCCCCGCCGTGACCCGCCACGCCCTGGAGACGGGGCTGCCCGTCGAGGTGGCCCGGATCCCTCACCTTCCCGTCGCCACCGCCTTCCTCATGCTGCCGGCGGGCGAGGCGGTCCTCCAGGAGAAGCGGGCCGGACAGGCCGTCCTGGCCGGCGACGCACTGGAGGGGGGCACCGAGGACCGGAGCGGCGTGGAGCTGGCCGAGGCCCTGGAGGGAATCGGGGCGGACCTGGACGTCACCACCGGGTGGAACGCCACGACGGTCTCCCTCTCCTGTCTGGCCGACCGGTTCCCGGAAGGGCTGGCCCTGTTGGGGGAGATGGTCCTGCGGCCCGCCTTTCCCCAGGTGGAGGTGGAGCGGATGCGGGAGCAGCACCTGGCCCGGATCCGCCAGCGTGAGATGGACCCGGGCGCGCTGGCCAACGACCACTTCGCCCGATTCGTGTACGCCGACGGCGAGCCCTATGGGCGGAGCCTCCTGGGCACCCCGGCGTCGGTCGGCGATGCCGGGCCGGATACCCTCCGGGGGTTGTCCGAGGGGCTCTACCGGCCCCGGGGTGCGGGCCTGGTGGTGGCTGGGGACGTGGAAGAGCGGGAGGTCCTGGAGGTGGCGGAGCGGATCTTCGGCGAATGGACCGGCGCGCCCCCCACCCAGGGCGATCCCGCCGGCGAGCCCCGCAGCCGTGATCGCCGCATCCTGGTCGTGGACCGCCCCGGAGCCGTCCAGTCCGAGATCCGCATCGGGCACCCGGGCGTCCCCCGGGCGGTCCGGGGGTACGCGGCCCTGGTGGTGGCCAACGCGGTCCTGGGCGGCGTCTTCTCGTCTCGCCTCAACCTGAATCTCCGGGAGAAGAACGGCTTCACCTATGGGGTGCGGGCCCGCTTCGCCTTCCGTCGGGGCCCGGGGCCCTTCACGATCGGGACCGCCGTCGACACGGGCGTGACGGCCGACGCGGTCCGGGAAGCGGTCCGCGAGGCGGAGCGGTACGTGGCCGACGGGCCCACCGCGGAGGAGGTGGCGTCGGCCCGCGACTTCCTGGCCGGGGTCTTCCCCCTCCAGCTGGAGAGCACCCGCCAGGTCGCCGGGCGCGTGGCCGAGCTCCTGATCTACGGCCTCCCGAAGGACACCTGGGCCACCTATCGGGAACGCATTCGGAGCGTGGACCGGGAGGCGGCGCTGGCGGCGGCCCGGACCCACATCCGGCCGGAAGAGTTCCAGATCACCGTGGTGGGCGATGCCGCGGCGGTGGTTCCCGCTCTCGAGGCACTGGATCTCGGGCCCGTCGAGGTCACGACACCTTGATGTCGTGGGTGGGGCTGCAACCGTCCGGCCCTCTCGTCGTATCCAACCATCGAGGCGGACGACCTCCCGCTCCAGACTCCGGAGAAAAGCCCGCGTGACCCATCCCGCCGAGGGAGACGGCCCCGGCCGCATCGGGCGTCGGTCCGTGCATTCCGGGCGGATCGTAGAGCTGAGCGTCGACACGGTCCGGTTCCCGGACGGGTCGGTGGGGGAGCTCGAGCTCATCCGGCATCGCGGCGCGTCGGCGGTCCTGCCGCTCCTGGGGAAGCCCGGAGACGAGGATCCGGACGTGCTCCTGGTGCGACAGTACAGGTACGCGGCCGGCGGCTACATCTACGAGGTGCCGGCCGGGATGCCGGACCGGGACGGGGAGCCCTGGGACGACTGCGCTCGGCGGGAGCTGGAGGAGGAGACGGGGATGCGAGCGGGCTCGCTGCGGCGGCTCACGCGGATCTACACGACTCCGGGATTCACCGACGAGGTGATCCGTCTCTACGTCGCCTGGGACCTCGAGGAGGGTCGAGGTGAGCTGGACCACGACGAGTTCGTCGAGGTGGTGCGGGTGCCGTTCTCCCAGGCTGTGGAGTGGGTGCGGGACGGGACCATTCAGGACTGCAAGAGCATGACGACGATCCTGTATGCTGCGCACTTCGTCATCGGGCGGGGGGAGCCGGAGGTGGCGGCGTCGGGACGGCAGGACTGACAGAAGGGCAGGTTAACGAATCGGTGGTGCGAGACGTCCTATGGATGCGTCACCCCGAAAGGACACCGCCGGGGACGAACGACCCGGAAATGGCCTCGAAACGGCCCGCGGCGGATGGCACGGATGGTGCATCTACGGCAGGAGCAGACCCGGAACGACCGGGTCGCCGACATGACGACGCGGTGGAGGTGTGACATGGCTGCGAACACGGTTCGGAATCGGAAGGACGAAGCCCTCTCGATGGGCGAGGCGGTCCTGCGCCGCCGGGCGCTCCGGGACCTGACCGACAGCCAGGTCGTCCAGGCCTTCCTGGACGGGGAGCAGCGGGCCTTCGGTGAGCTGGTCCGGCGGTACGACAACCGCCTGGTGAACTTCGTGTTCCGCACGGTGGGCGATCGGGAGCGTGCACAGGACCTGGTCCAGGAGACCTTCGTCCGGGTGTACCGCCACCTCCACCGCTTCGACCAGACCAAGAAGTTCTCGACCTGGATCTACACGATCGCCAGCAACCTGGCGAAGAACGAGCTGCGGAACCGGTCCCGGAACCCCCTGGTCCTCTTCCAGACCCTCAAGCAGAACTGGGACGCGGATCATCGGCCCCTGGAGTGGGAGGACACCCAGTTCAAGCCCGACGACCTCTTCCGGAAGCGCTTTCTGCGGGAGAAGGTCGAAGAGGCGGTGGCCGAGCTCCCCGAGCATCACCGGGTCGTCTTCGTCCTGCGGGAGCTGCAGGGGAAGACCTACGAGGAGATCGCCGAGATCACCGGCTGCAACCTCGGGACGGTGAAGAGTCGGCTGAACCGGGCGAGGAACAACTTCGCGCAGATCATCGCCCCCATGGTGGATTGAGCAGCATCATGGTGTAGGAGCGGTGGTCGGCGCCGGGTCGGGACCGGGCGGCTCCGGTTCCGGCCCCGGTGCGCCTGCTCGGCGGACGGGAGCTCGTCTCCCAGGGCCTCGGTGGGGAACCCCACCGGGGCCTTCGTACGTCCGGGACCTGAGCCCGCGACCCGCACCGGGAAGGCCCCGTTCGGTGGAACCCGCGCTCGGCGCGTCCAGTATCACCATTGCATCCTACTGCTGCGAACCGTCCCACGTTCGTACAAGACAATGACCTGTTCCGAGTTCATCGAGGGTTTCTCCGACTACGTCGACGGCGTAGGCGAGCCGGCCCATATGCAGGCGGCGCGTGCGCATCTCGACGCGTGCGCCTCGTGCCGTCGCTACGACCGGACCTACCGTCAGGGCATCGACCTCCTCCGGTCCTTCCCGGACGTGGCCGTCCACGACGGTTTCGTCCCCGAGCTGGACAAGCGACTCCGACGGGACACCGCGTTGGCCCTCGAGGGGCTGGGTCGGCGGCCCATCTCGTCGTGGTCCCCGGTGACGATGGTGCTGGGGATGGCCCTCGTGCTGGTGGGGGCGGCGTGGTCCCCGTTCCTGTTGTCCCGAACGGTCCAGGTGGATCTGCCGCCCATCCAGGCGCAGACTCCCCGGGTCCGGGCCCTCCCGCTCGTCCGGATGCCGGACATCTCCTTCTTGCCGCCCCGGGCCCGCCGTCCCGGCGGTGCGTTCGCCACGGCGGAGCTGTGGGAGGAGCCGTCGAGCCTCTTCCGCCAGTACGCGCCCGTGATGCGAGGCTACACCGTGGGCGACACCCGCCTGGGGATCGACTGATCCGGTGGTGAGGGACCCGTGGGCGGGTCTTCTGGAGAAGGGCGGTAAGGGCGGGGTCTTCTACCTCCACGGCGCCGACGAATTCCGGAAGGGCCAGGCGGCCCGTGCACTGGTGGAGGCCCACCTGGATCCCGGTACGGCCGACTTCAATCTGGATCGGCTCAGCGGTCGGGATGTGGAGACGGAGCAGCTGGCCTCGATCCTGGCCACTCCGCCCATGATGGCCGAGTGGCGCGTCGTGCTCCTGTCGGAGACCGAGGCCCTCGCCTCGTCGCCGAAGAACCGGGACCTGATCCTGTCCACGGCGGCGTCCCCTCCGCCGGGCCTGGCCTTCATCCTGGTGTGTACCGTGCCGTCGGGGTCCAAGGCCCGCTTCTACCGTGATCTGGTGTCCGGCACCCGCTCCCTCGAGCTGGCCGCCCTCTCGCCCGACGACGTGCCCGGGTGGCTCCAGGAACGCTCCCGCGAGCAGCTGGGTGTGGAGATGGAGCCCGAGGCCGCCCGGGCGCTGGCGCAGGCCGTGGGCGAGGACCTGGGCGTGCTGAGCCAGGAGCTGGAAAAGCTGTCCGGGTACGTCCAGGAGGGGCGGCCGATCACCCGGGCCGACGTGGAGGCCGCCGGGACGTTCCTTCCCACCCAGGACCGGTGGAGCTGGATCGATCTCGTGGGCCGCCGGCAGTTCCGGGAGGCCCTCTCGACGCTCCGCGTGCTCCTGGGGCAGGGGGAGAGCGCCGTGGGCGTGGTGATCTCGTTGACCACCCACGTCCTGCGGCTCGCCGTCCTGGCGGACCGGGGCCGGAAGGCCCTGGAGGATGCGCTCCCACCCCACCAGCGCTGGACGGCGCGCAGTCTGGCCCAGCAGGCGCCGGCGTGGTCCTTGGACGAGCTCATGGCGGCGGTGGACGGCCTCCGGACCCTGGATCGTCAGCTCAAGTCCTCGGGGGCGTCGGACGAGGCGCTGCTCGAGACCTGGCTCCTGGAGCGGATGGCATGGCGGGCCTGAGCCGCACGAGAACGGGAAGGAGAGGCGCCTGGGTCCGCGCCACGATGAGCGCCGCGGCCTGCGGCCTGGCGTTCCTGGTCGGTGCGCCCCTCGGCGCCCAGACCCTGGAGGACGTGGATCGCCACCTGAGGGACGGTCGCATGCAGGAGGCCCGGACGGCGCTGCTGGCCTGGGAGCAGGCGGTTGACCGGCCCGGCCGCATCGAGCGGCAGCGGGGCCTCTGGCTCAAGGGGCTCCTGACCCTGGACCCGGACCAGGCGGCGTCGAGCTACATGCGGCTCGTGGTGGAGTACCCGAGCGGGCCGTTCACCGACCGTGCTCTGCTCCGCCTCGGCATGGCGGCGGACCTTCGGGGCGATGCCCGGGACGCCGCCGAGCACTACAGTCGTCTGGCCCGGGACCATCCCTCCAGCCCCCTGGGCGACGAGGCCCGGGCGTGGCTCCGGGCCCACCCGGAGGCCCGGGCGGAGGTCGAGGGGAATGCGGAGGGCGGCGAGGGCCCCTCCGGGAACCGCGGCGACTCACCCGACGGGCCCACGGGGGCCGTGGGGGTGTTCGCCGTCCAGCTGGGGGCCTTCTCGGCGCCGGACGGTGCGAGAGCCCTGGCGGACCGGGCGCGAGACGCCGGGTTCGACGTACGGACCGTCCGCCTGTCCGGGGACCCCTTCTACCGGGTGAGGGTGGGGCGCTTCCAGGAGCGTGCGGACGCGGAGGAGCTGCGGGACCGGGTCCGGGCCGCGGGCTTCGACGCCACGTTGTCGGCCAACGCCCACCAGGAGCAGGGCAGGGGCTGATCCGGCCTCGGGGGCGCGGGCCGGGTCGCCAGCCCGTCGGCCCCTCCGACATCGGGTCCACGGGACGTTTGCCCCGGCTGCACTGCCGCACGACATTCGGCGTTCAGGCCGCCGTGCGGCGGCGCACCCCCCAGGCTGGAGCCGAACGATGACGATCAGGGCGCGGATCACGGTACTCGCGGTGGGGCTCGCCCTCTTCGCTGCCGGGCCCGTCCGGGGCCAGGACGCGGCGCTCTTCGAGCCCATGGACGTCTTCGGCCTGGAGTGGGCCACGGACCCTCAGGTCGCGCCCGACGGATCACGGGTGGTCTACGTCCGGAACTTCTTCGACGTCATGACGGACCGCCGGCGCACGAACCTCTGGGTCGTGTCGGCCGACGGGAGCGTCCACCGACCCCTCACCAGCGGGACCCGGTCCAACGGATCGCCCCGCTGGTCACCCTCCGGCGACCGGCTCCTGTGGGTGTCCACCGAGGACGGCTCGTCCCAGCTCTGGCTCCGGTGGATGGACACGGGCGAGGAGGCCCGGATCACCAACCTGACGGAATCGCCGGGCAGCCTGTCGTGGTCGCCGGACGGACGCTGGATCGCCTTCACGGCCTTCGTGGAGGACGCCGCCGCTCCCGCCCTGGCGTCGGGGATGCCGTCCGCCCCCGAGGGCGCGGAGTGGGCGGAGCGTGCGGTGGTCATCGAAGAGGTGGCCTACAAGAGCGACGGACAGTCCGGCTTCACCCGGGTGGGCAACAGCCACGTCTTCGTGGTGCCGGCCGAAGGGGGGACGCCGCGCCAGCTCACTTCGGGGCCGTACGATCACGGGAGCCCCGTGTGGACGCCGGACGGCGCCGGCCTGATCGTGGTGGCGAACCGCCGGGACGACGCCGACTTCGAGACCCGCGACTCGGACCTGTACGAGGTGACCCTGGCCGACGGAAGCCTGCGCCGACTCACCGAACGGTACGGCCCCGACGGGGATCCGGCGATCTCCCCCGACGGCTCCCGCATCGCCTACACCGGCTTCGACGACCGGCATCAGGGGTTCCAGGTGACCCGACTCTACGTCATGGACCGGGATGGCTCCGACGCCCGGGAGATCGAGACGGGCCTGGACCGGAGCGTGGGTGACCTGGCTTGGGACGCCGACGGCGAGGGCCTCTACCTGCAGTACACGGACGAAGGCGACGGGGTGGTGGCACACGTGGCCCTCGACGGCGACGTGACCGTCCTGGCCGAGCACCTGGGCGGCACTTCCATCGGCCGGCCCTACAGCGGCGGCTCCTACTCGGTGGGGCCCGACGGCACCTTCGCCTTCACCCTCTCGTCCACCGACCGACCCGCCGAGGTGGCGCTGGGCCGGCGGGGCGGGGAGATCCGGCGCCTCACGGACCTGAACCAGGACCTCCTGGCCCACAAGACCCTGGGCGAGGTGGAGGAGCTGTGGTGGGAGTCCTCGTTCGACGGCCGTCCGGTCCAGGGCTGGCTGGTGAAGCCGCCGGGCTTCGATCCGTCCCGGGAGTATCCCCTGGTCCTGGAGATCCACGGCGGGCCGTTCTCGAGCTACGGCCCCCACTTCTCCCCCGAGGTCCAGCTCTTCGCGGCCCGGGGCAACCTGGTCCTCTACACGAATCCCCGGGGGAGCACCTCGTACGGGGAGGAGTTCGGCAACCTGATCCACCATGCCTATCCGGGGAACGACTACGACGACCTGATGTCCGGCGTGGACGCCGTGATCGCCCAGGGGATCGTGGACGAGGACCGGATGTACGTCACGGGCGGGTCGGGGGGCGGCGTCCTCACCGCCTGGATCGTGGGCAAGACGGACCGGTTCGCGGCCGCCGCGGTCCAGAAGCCCGTCATCAACTGGGCCAGCTTCGTCCTGCACGCCGACGGGATCGGCTTCTTCAGCAAGTACTGGTTCGGCGAGACTCCGTGGGAGGATCCGGAGCACTACTGGTCGCGGTCCCCCCTCTCCCTGGTGGGGAACGTGACCACGCCCACCATGCTGGTCACCGGTGAGGTGGACTACCGCACGCCCATGTCCGAGACCGAGCAGTACTATGCGGCCCTCAAGCTCGAGGGCGTGCCCACGGCCATGGTCCGGATCCCCGAGGCCTCCCACGGGATCGCATCCCGGCCCAGCCAGCTGCTGAGCAAGATCGCCCACATCCTCGGCTGGTTCGACCGCTACCCTACCCGGAGGGGTCCGCCGGTCTCCTGACGGACGGAGGCGGGCCGCCGGAACGCGGCCCGCCCATCCGGTGATCGGGGGCTTGCCCGGCCCGGCCCGGCCGCTACCGTCCTCCGCATCGCGCCTCCCGTGTTCCGCCCACCCCCGCCCTAGACGCCTCCATGAGCGCCACGCCGTCGTCCGAACCCACTGCGGCCCCGGTTGCCCCGCGGGGGCACGGGTTCGGCACCGGGCCGGTCTTCCTGGCCAGCATCAGCACCATCCTGGGCGCCATCATGTTCCTGCGCTTCGGCTACGCCGTCGGGAGCGTGGGGCTGCTCGGCGCGCTGCTGCTGATCGTCCTGGGCCACGCGGTGACGGTGCCCACCGCTTTGGCCATCGCCGAGATCGCCACGAACCGGCGGGTGGAGGGGGGAGGCGAATACTTCATCATCTCCCGGTCCTTCGGGACGTCGATCGGGGGCGCCATCGGGATCAGCCTGTACGTCTCGCAGGCCATCTCGGTCGCCTTCTACATGATCGCCTTCGCCGAGGCCTTCTCCCCGCTCGCCCCATGGTTCCAGGACACCTTCGGCTTCGCCTTCGATCCCCGTATCGTCTCGATCCCCGCGACGCTGGGCCTCATGGCTCTGGTCCTGACCAAGGGGGCGGGCCTGGGCGTGAAGGCGCTCTACGGGGTGGCGGCGATCCTGGCCGTCTCCCTCATCCTCTTCTTCGCCGGGTCGTCGGTGGAGGGGTTCGATCCGAGCCGGGTGCCCCTGGTCTCCTCGGTGGCGAACGCGGACCCGTTCATCCTGGTCTTCGCCATCTGCTTCCCGGGATTCACCGGCATGACGGCGGGCGTCGGGCTCTCGGGTGACCTGGCCAACCCTCGGCGCGCGATCCCTCTGGGCATCATGACCGCCACGGGCGTGGGGATGGCGGTCTACGTGGCGCTGGTGGTCAAGCTGGCGGTGTCGGCCCCCGCGGACGCCCTGGTCGAGAACCAGCTCATCATGGCGGACATCGCCCTCTGGGGGCCCATCATCCCCATCGGTCTCGCCGCGGCGACGCTCTCCTCGGCCATCGGCTCCATCGTGGTGGCCCCGAGGACGCTGCAGGCCCTGGGGGGCGACCAGGTCGTGCCGTTGCCCGGCGTGAACCGGTTCGTCCACGCCGGCGAGGGCGCGACCAACGAGCCCCGCAACGCCACCCTCGTGACCTCGGTGCTGGCGCTGGCCTTCGTCATGCT
Source organism: Longimicrobiales bacterium (assembly GCA_035464715.1). Taxonomy (GTDB): domain Bacteria; phylum Gemmatimonadota; class Gemmatimonadetes; order Longimicrobiales; family Gaopeijiaceae; genus Gaopeijia. The sequence goes on along the minus strand of DATHRY010000095.1, from coordinate 56,261 downwards.
GGGCTCGGTGGACCTGGTCGCCCGCATCGTGTCGATGTTCTTCATGGTGACCTACGGCGCCCTCTGCGCCATCTCCTTCCTGGAGCACTTCGCCGCCCGGCCCTCGTACCGCCCGAGCTTCCGCTCCAAGTGGTGGGCGAGCCTCTTCGGTGCCCTGGCCTCGCTGCTCCTGATGCTGCAGATGGACCTGGTGTTCGCCATCCTGGCGATCCTGGTCATGCTGGGCCTCTACATGGTGATCCGCCGGGCGCGCCCCGACGAGGGCGACGACCTCCAGGCGATCTTCCACGGGGTCCTCACCCAGGCCACGCGCTGGAGCCAGGTGCGGCTCCAGAAGAGCCCGGGCTCCGACTGGCGGCCCAGCGTGATCCTCATCACCCCCCGGACCTTCGACCGCCACGCGCCCATGCAGCTGCTGGAGTGGCTGGGCCACCGGTACGGCTTCGGCACCTACCTGCACCACGTCCGGGGACGGCTGGAGCCGGGGACGATCGGGCAGGCCCGGGAGGCGCAGCAGCGTCTGCTGTCCCTGGCCTCCCAACGTCAGGGCTCGGTCTACTTCGACACGATGGTGAGCCCGTCCATGCGCTCCGCCCTGGCCCAGAGCGTCCAGATGCCGGGGATCTCCGGGATGGACAACAACACGGTCCTCTTCGAGAGCTCGATCCACGATGGACCCGAGGTCCTCGAGGAGATCCGGGACGGGTGCCGGCTGGCGGAGGTGGCCCAGATGAACCGCCTGGTGCTGCGGCACACCGACCACTTCTTCGGCAACCGGAAGGACATCCACGTCTGGCTGACGTGGCACGACTATCGGAACGCCAACCTGATGATCCTCCTGGCCTACATCCTCCTGGGCCACCCCGACTGGCGGAAGGGCGAGATCACGCTCTACGCGGCGTATCCCCGGCCCGAGGTACGGGAGCGCACGGCCGAGCTCCACGAGATGATCGCCGACGGGCGGCTCCTCATCTCGGAGAAGAACGTCCGCGTCTTCGGCACCGACGACCGGACCGACTTCTCGAGGTTGATGGAGGTCAAGTCGGAGCACGCCGACCTGGTGATCCGGGGCTTCACCGAGCAGAAGCTGGAGCAGAAGGGGCCCGAGCTGTTCAACCGGCACAAGGGCCTTCGGGACATGCTCTGGGTGTCGGCCGAGGAGCGGATCTTCATCGAGTGAGGCAGGGGTGGGGAGCCCCGCTGGCGACGTGCCGGAGGAATCTTCGATGCCGAAGCCCCGGATTAAGGGCTCTTCAGGAAACGTCCGGGGTAGAGATCTTGCGCGGCCGATCCGCACCGGAAAGGTTGCCCCCAATCGACGTCCACACCCGCTCGGGAGCCCGCCCATGACTGCAGCCAGCACCGCGCCGCGGCGCACGGGGACGGGCTGAGAATGGGTCGCTGGGGCCACGCCCGGGCTCGGGGCTGGATGCGCCCCCGGTCGCTCCCGCCTCGTCGGCATGTGTCCGGCGAGGGCGGCGGTGTGGGGCTCCAGGCTGCGCCCGAGGTCGAATCGAGTTGGGCGCGAGGTCCCCGGCCCCTCCGGCGCCGGGAGGGCATCCCCCCCGATCTGGAGACGCCGGGGTTCCTGCATCGCGAGGAGCTGCAGCGAGCCCGCTCGGGACACCGGTGGGTCGTCACGACCCTCCTCGCCATGATCGCGGCCGCCTCGATGGTGGCCCTGAGCATCCGGGGAATCCTGGGGTAGTCGCAGCCCCGCCCCCATCCCATGCACGTCCTCGTCACCGGCGCCACCGGCTACATCGGCGGACGTCTCGTGCCTCGGCTCGTGGCGGCCGGTCACCGGGTCCGGGTCCTCGCCCGTGACCTCGATCGCCTGGCCGACCGGCCCTGGAGCGACGAGGTGGAGAAGGTCCAGGGCAACGTCCTGGAGGCGGCGGACCTCCACCAGGCCCTCGACGGGATGGAGGCCGCCTACTATCTGGTCCACTCGATGTGCTCCGGTCCCGACTTCGCGGAGCGGGACCGCCGAGCCGCCGAGACCTTCGCGGACGCCGCCGGGCACCTCACCCACGTCGTCTACCTGGGGGGGATCCTCCCGGACGCAGATGCGGTCGAGAACTCCGAGCACCTGAGCTCCCGGGCGGAGGTGGGCGACATCCTGCGGAGCCGGCTCCCGACCACCGAGTTCCGCGCGGGGCCCATCATCGGGTCCGGCTCGGCCTCCTTCGAGATGGTCCGCTACCTGACGGAGCGCCTGCCGGCCATGGTGGCGCCCCGGTGGATCCAGAACGAGGTCCAGCCCATCGGGGTCAGGAACATCCTGGATTACCTGGTGGCGGCCCTGGGGCGGACCGACTCGGTCGGGATCGTGGACGTCGGGGCCGAGGTCCTCACCTTCCGGGAGATGATGCTGGGCTACGCCCGGATCCGCGGCCTTCCGCGGCTGATCGTGCCACTGCCGGTCCTGGCCCCGGGGTTGGCGGCCCTGTGGGTGGGGCTCGTCACCCCCATCCCCAACTGCCTCGCGGTGCCCCTGGTCCGGGGCATGGTGAAGCCCGTGGTGGGGGACCTCACCCGGGCCCGGGAGCTGTTCCCCGAGATCGAGCCCATGCCCTACGCCGACGCGGTCGAGCTGGCCCTGGTTCGGATGCGTAAGGAAGAGGTCGGGACCCGCTGGAGCGACGCCGTCGGCCGGGACCGGACCTTCATGTTCGAGGACCGGGAGGGGCTGGCCCGAGAGGTCCGCTCGCGCCACGTCGACGTCCCGCCGGAGGCCGCCTTCGCCGCCTTCACCTCCCTGGGAGGCGAGCGGGGCTGGCTGGTGTGGAAATGGGCCTGGGAGATCCGGGGCCTGATGGATCAGCTCGTGGGAGGGCCGGGGCTCCGGCGAGGCCGTCGGAGCTCGACCGAGCTCCGGGCCGGGGACGCCGTGGACTTCTGGAGGGTGGAGGAGATCGAGGCCCCTCGGCTCCTCCGGCTGCGGGCCGAGATGAAGGTGCCGGGCCAGGCCTGGCTCCAGTTCGAAGCCGAGCCCGAGGAGGGGGGGACCCGGCTGGTCCAGGCAGCGCTCTTCCAGCCCCGCGGGTTCCTGGGCGCGCTCTACTGGTACAGCGTCTACCCGGCCCACGCCTTCATCTTCGACCGCATGATCGACGCCGTCGCGGAGCTGGCCCGGACCATCCACGCGAAGGGACGTCCTGGTGAGGATCCCGAAACCCCTCCGTCGCGGACCAAGCACCCGCCGATCGGGTAAGCAAAAGCAGGAAAATGACTTGTGCATGGGAGGCCTGGCGTGGTCCGGGCCGCCCTCGATCCGGAGCACCATGACGACGACAGAGACACCCGAGGCCGAATACACGACGAAATTCGAATCCCTGTTGGACGAGGCCCGTCGGCGCTTCCAGCGCATGGAGCTGGAGCAGATGAAGAAGGGCGAAATCCAGGCACGGGCGACGCTCGCCCGGGCGCAGGAGCGCTTCGAACGCCGGCGAACGGATCTCGAGGGCCGGCTGAAGAAGGCCCGCTCCTCCAGCGGCTCCGCCTGGGACGAGGTGAAGAAGGGGATCCAGGAGGCCTACACGGCGCTGGACGACTCCCTGGAACGCGCTCGGGCCGAGTTCGCCGGTGAGGTGGAGGAGGCCGGGGACGAGGAGACGGCGAAGAAGAGCTGACTCCATCGAGAAACGGCGAGGGGGGCCGGCGATGCGCCGAGCCCCCCTCGTCTCGTCTAGGGCCGCCCGGGGGCGGCGATGGTCGGGTCAGGGCAGCTGCACCGTGGTGCGTACGGTCCCGCCCTTCACCGAGTCGTATTCGACGGTGAAGCTTCCGGATCCCCGCACCAGGTACTCCACCACCCGGGTGGTCCGCCCGGGGGCGCCGCTGCGGATCAGGATCCGGTCCAGCTCGGCCTGGTCGATGCGCTGGGTGGGCCCGGGTCGATGCACGTCGGGCACCCACCCCGCGGCGATGACCTCCACGTTCCCCTCCACCGAGAGGATGTCGGGCCGCACGACCCGGTTCTGCCTCGCCTTCTCGGTGACGGTGGGGATCAGCCGCTCGTTCCGGATCGGCACCCGCACCCGGAAGACGTCACCCCCCACCGCCTCCACGGTGGCCTCGCCCATGCTCATGAGGGGCATCATGTCGGCGTGGTACAGGGTGAAGGCCATGTTGCGGTGGAAGAGCTCCATGCTGAGGAAGCGCGGGTTCACCCGGCCGCTGAGCTTCTTCCACCCCCCCATCTCCACTGCCCCGTATTGCGGGTGGTCGAAGGGCGCCCACTCCACGTACTGGTCGCCGAACTCCAGGAAGTCGTCGAAGAAGTAGCGGGAGCGCTGCCCCGAGATCGGAGAATCCGGATCCTGTTGCTGACCCTGGAGGAGGGGCGAGTTGAAGTACTGCCCGCCGTTCCACAGCTCGTTCGAGAACGAGATGATCCCGAGCCCGTCGTTGGTCCAGTCGATGGACCCGCCGTGGACCGTGTAGAGCCCCTGCCAGATCACGTAGTAGTTGTAGTAGGGGAGCATGCGCTCGCCGGTCTCCCCGAGCTCGTCGTAGATCCGCACGTCGGAGGCGGGATAGTCACCGTACCAGGCCATGCCCGGCGGCCGCAGGATCATGCCCCCGGAGTTATGGAACGACTGGAAGCCCGCGATGTTGGGCCGGGTCATCATGAAGTCGTTGATGGCCCGGGCCTCGGGGAGCTGGAACGGGTAGTCCATGGAGCCGCCCTGGATGTAGTTCGGCTGCCAGTCGGACCCGTAGTTCCGGTTGGGGTCGTAGCCCCCCACCGGGTCCTCGTTGACCCGTCCGTCCCCGTCGTCGTCGAGCCCCTCGGAGCCCAGGAGCACCCAGTCGCCGGTCTCGCCGGGCGGGACGCGCTCCATGATCCGGGGATCGTCGTGGCTGATCCGGAAGTCCCCTTCGCCGGGGACGTACTTCCGGATCTGCTCGATCACCCCGTTGCCGTTCAGGTCGTTCGGGCCGTCCTCGTCGAAGAGTCCGTCGCCGTCGGAGTCCACCGGGATATGACCGGTCCGGGCGCCGGAGCCCGTGCCGTCCAGGAAGTAGTCCCGACCGTCGGGGTTCACGGAGGGGAGCAGGTAGAACACCCGCTCGTCCACCATGCGGGTGATCTCGTCGATGCGCCCGTAGTTCTCCATGAGATACCAGATGGTGTAGAGCACCACCTCGGCCCCCTGGATCTCGTTTCCGTGGACGTTGGCCTCGATGAACATCCCGGCCTTGTCCAGCTCGTCTCCGGTTTCGGGGTTGTTGATCGTCATGAGCCACATCTCACGGCCCCCGTAGCTCTGCCCGATGGACTGTAGGGTCAGGAACTCGGGCCAGGTGTCGGCCATGAGGCGCATGCGCTCGCCGATCTCGTCGTGGTCCAGCCACCGGTCCCAGGTCAGGGGCAGGGTGTGCTCGGGGTCCGAGCCCCGGAGCTCCTGCCCGGCGACGGGGGTCGCGGCGGTCAGGAGGACGAGGGGAAGCATGTAGCGAAGCATGTCGGTCCGGAGAATCGAAGGAGTCGTCATCGTCGTCACCCCAGGGTCACGGTGGCGGTGTCGCTGCCACCCTTCTGGGCCCGGAGCCGGATCTCCACCCGGTCTCCGCTGTCTCCGCGGATCAACCAGGAGAAGGTCTGGCGGGAGCCGGAGCCCTCCAGGCGCTCCACGGTCGCCGACTTGTCGTCACCGGTGACGATGGCGTCGGGTTCCACCTGGATCTGAACCAGGGTGGCGTCCACCGCCCCGGCGACCACGCCGTGCCGCAGGCTGGTGGGCAGGTAACCGGAGTTCTCGATCGTGGCCTCCACCGTGAAGACCCCGCCCCCGTGGGCGGTCACCGAGGTATCCACGATTCGTACCCGGGGAAGCATCCCCCCCAGGCGGGCGACGAAGGCGCCGTGGGCCTCGCCCAGCGCCGCCAGCTCCGCCTCGGGCGGGTTGGTCAAGACGTAGGGCCTGAAGCCTCCCACCTCCACCGCCCCCAGGGTCGGGTGCTGTACGCTCTCCCAGGGCACGAAGGCGTCGATCCCGGCCCCTTCGAGCCGCGCCAGGAGCTGGGCGTCGAGACCGCCCTCGCTTCGTGCTCGGGCACCTCCGCCCTCACCCTCCCCTTCGTCACCCCCGGCCTCGGGAAGGCCCCAGCCCGGGGTCGAGAACGACGGGACCCCGTAGTGGAAGTACCCGAATTCGAAGAAGGCGCCCGCCGGCTCCCGGTGGAGGCCCACCTCCTCGATCCCGGTGAGCTCCCGGTAGGCCCGGGAGACGGTGGCGTAGTAGTCCTGGTCCGCCTGATGGACGGTGGTGGACGGGCGCCGCCCCGCGTTCGGGTCGTTGTCCCGGCCGGGCTGCGCCCCCCGCAGCTGGGGGCCACCGCCGAATCCGAATCCGAATCCACCCCCCCCGGTGCGGAAGACCCCGACGTCGTCGATCCCGTCGTTGGACTCGGCGGCGAAGGCGGCGAGATCCGGCATCCGGGCCCCGGCCAGCGCGCCCCGGGCGTCGGGAGGCGTCACCAGGTTGTCGGTGAGTCCGAAAGTGAGGACGGCGGCGATGTTCCGGTTCGCCACCACGAAGTCCATGAGCGCCCGGCTTTCCGGCTCGCTCACCATGTAGCGTCCCGCGTCGGCGGCCCAATAGGGGTAGGCGTGCTGGAAGTTGCGGTCGAGGTCCACGCCGTCCGCCGCGTCCTCGTTGTAGAACCCGTCCCCGTCGTCGTCACGGCCCTCGAGATAGAGGGTGAATGTCCCGTCCTCACCCGCAGCCGGGTCCGCCCGCTTGAGGAGCCGCGGCTCGTCCGGGTCCAGAAGGAAGGCCCCGGCGGGGTCCGGAACCCGCATGAGCGTGACGAGGCCGTCACCGTTCAGGTCGTCGGGGCCGTCCTCGTCGATGCGGCCGTCGTTGTCGTCGTCCCAGGGGAAGACGTTCCCCCGCCGGTCCCGGGTGACGTCGCCGAACATGGCCTCGGCGCCGTCGGGGTTCAGGCGGGGGACCACGTAGACGACGTTCTCGGCCAGCAGCCGGGTCACGTCGTCGTCGGTCCCGTCGGCGGCCAGGAGGTACCGGATCGCTTCCACCGCCAGGGTGCTCCCGACCACGTGGTCACCCTGGAGGTTCCCCACCACCAGGAGGCCGGGGCGGGTCTCCAGGGGTGGGCCGTCCGGGCTGCCGAGCGTCATCAGCCAGACATCGCGGCCCTCGTGGGACTCGCCCAGGGACCGGAGGCTGGCCTTGTCGGAGGAGCCGGCCAGCGACTCCAGCTCGTCGGTGAGGGCCTCGAAGGGCAAGTACTCCTGGGCGGACGCACCGTCGGCGCCGGTCGCGGCAGCGACCAGGGCGAGGGCGATTGCACCTCTCCACACTCTCGTCACGAAGATCTCCTGCGGGTGTTGGTCGAGTCGGGCTCGCGGCCCCCCAAGGGGACCCGCCACCATGCGGTCCTGTTGGCTCCCGTCAGAACGGGTCCACGAGTTCCTAGGGCGGGATCGTGCCCGCCGGGGGCCGGAGTGGGCCCTGCCAGGCCGCCTGGACCCGGGGCCACAGCTCGGCCCGGTATCGGTCCACCGCCGACTGGAAGCCGGGACTGTTCCGCACCGGGTCGAAGAGGTCGGACTCCAGCACCCGGAGCTCGACGCCGGTGGGGGAGGCGTCGTAGGCGGTCCGGATCCACCGGAGCGCCTCCCTGGCGTCCCCGGTGTAGCCGTAGAAGACGGCGAGGTCCTCCGCCGTGAGGACGGGGCTGAAATGTTCCGCCGGGACGGCGGGGTACGCGTCGGCCAGCTCGGCGATCCGGGCCATCGCCTCGTCCCGGGCCCCGCTGGCCCAGAGGCACAGGGCCCGGGTCCCGGCGTGGGGTCCGAGGTTCATGGCCAGGCACTCCTCGGGCCGGCCCAGCAGCACCAGGCTGCGAGCCTTGATCACCCGGGGGAGCATGAGAGCCGGCTCCAGATCGAGGGCGATGTTCGAATAGCGGAGCGCCACCTCGTGACGGCCCACGTGGAACGCCTGATAGGCCACGGCGATCTGGCGGCCGGAGTGCAGGGGGTCGAGCTCCGCGCCGCGAACCACCTCTTCGTAGGCCTCGCCCAGCTGTTGCTGAAGCGTGTAGGTCCGTGCGGACCAGCTCGGCACCGAAGGATTGTTCGGCTCCAGTCGCCGGGCCTCCTGGATGTCCCGGGCCGCCAGCTCGGCCGGGGCGCCGGCGAGCGCCCGGAGGTACCCACGGGCCGCGTACCCCTCTGCGGCGGACGGGCTCTCCTGGATGCCCCGATCGGCGAGCTCGTGGGCGAGCCCCGCAGCCACGAAGGGGTCGGCCCCGATGTCGTAGCGGTAGGTCAGGGCCAGCGCGTACGCCTGAGACAGCTTGGAGTAGGCGGGCCCGTAGTCGGGGTCCTTCGCGATGGCGCGCCAGAAGGCGTCGATGGACTGGAGGACCTCCTGCGGGGTGCGCCGATTGAGGAAGACTGTCCCGATGCGGTAATCCCGGTACCCCGGACCCGGTGCGTCCCTGGGCCGGAGGGTCACGGGCTGGTCGGCGGCGACCCGGCTGGTGAAGTCCTCGGCCACGGCCTGTGCGATCCGCGGCTGCTCGTCGAGCCAGTCGGCCAGGAGGAAGTCCCGTCGGGGACCCGGCTGCTGCCGCTCGTCCGCGTCGATGTAGCCCACGCCCAGCCCGACCCGTTCTCCCTGGAGGACCAGGCTGAGCTGGATCAGGTGCTCGACCTCCAGGGTGTCGAGGATCTCGGGGACGGAAAGCCGGGCGTCTTCGATGACCCGCACCGAGTAGTGCGACTTCACGTTGAGCCAGGGGACCGCGGCCAGGGTGCTGCTGATCTCGTTGGCCAGGGCGTCGCCGATCCCGACGAGGTCGGTCCCGGGGGCACCGCCCACGACCTCCCTGTCCGGAGTGAGGACCGCCACCGACGTGAGGTAGCCGTTCGTCGGATCCGGGGTGGGTGTGGGGTCCGTACCGGGGAGGAGGAGGGCCACGGCGATGGCCGCGACCCCCACGGCGGCCAGGGCGGCCCACCTCCAGGTCGGCGGGACGCGCACGCCGCCACCTCCCGACACGCGGGTCGAGTCCGCCGCGTCCGATCCTTCGTCCCGCAGCGCGGCGCCGAACTCCGCCAGGGACGGGTAGCGGTCCGAGGGAAGCTTCGCCAGCGAGCGCTGCACCACCGCCTCCAGGTACTCCGGGACGGTTGCCCGGAGAGCCCTGAGCGGCGGCACCGTGCCGGACAGGTGCCGGGCCAGGGTGGATTGGGGCGTCCGGCCCTGGAACGGCGGCTCGCCCGTGAGCATCTCGAAGAGGACGCACCCCAGGGAGTACTGGTCGGCGGCGCCCTCGACTTCGCCGGAGCCCTCCACCTGCTCCGGGGCCATGTAGGCCACGGTGCCGAGGGTGTGGCCCTCGGCGGTCAGGCGGGTGCCCACATCGCCGTGGGCCCGGGCGACGCCGAAATCGGCGACGAGGGCATGGCCGTCCCGGAAATGGATGTTGTCCGGCTTCACGTCCCGGTGGATGACCCCCCGTTCGTGCGCGTAGTGCAGTGCGCCGGCGACCTCCGAGGCGATCCGGACCGCATCGTCCACCGGCAGGGGGCCTTCCCGGGCGATGCGGTCGGCCAGGGTGTCTCCTTCGATGTAGGGCATCACGTAGTACGGCGACGCCCCCACCTCGCCGGCGGCGTAGATCGGCACGATGTGCGGATGGGAGAGCTCGGAGGTGAATCCGACCTCCTGGAGGAAGCGCTCCCGGCCCGCATCGCTCAGCCTGCCGTCCATCACCTTGATGACCACGTGCCGATCCGGGTGCGACTCCCGGGCCAGGTACAGTCGGGACATCCCGCCCCGGGCGATTTCCCGCAGGACGTCGTACCGCTGGGGGAGGAGCTCCCGGAGCTGGTCGATGGGGGACGGGGTCATGGTGGTTGCATCACGCGTGGACGTACGGCGGGCGGTGACCGTGGCCGAGTGCGGGAGCACGGCCTTGCGGTGCAGCCCGCGAGCACGGTCCTCCGGTCTGGCATGCCCGCGGAGCCGGCCGGATCATCCGCGCGAGATACTCTAGGGTCGGGGCCCGCCCGACGCGAGACAAGAACGGCGTGACGGCACTCAAGACACCGGCCGTGCCCGTGTCACCACCGCGTCGATGCCGGCGGCTTCGAGGGCCGCGTTGAACTCCGCCACCTCATCCGCCACCACGACATCCAGTCGATCGAGGACAGGCTGGGATTCGTCCATGAGGTCCTGGAAACGCTCCAGGGAACCGGCAGTGGGTCGCCCGTACGAGCCCGTGACGTGGCTGTACAGGTAGGCGAGCTGGTCGTCCAGCTTCGGCGGGAAGTTGATCGGATCCTGGCCCGACTCGCTGCGGGTCTGGATCAGCGTCTCCTCCATCTCGTCCAGGACCCGGTCCAGCGCTTCGCTCCGTGCGCGCAGGTCCCGGACGACCGCCGCGGGTCGCCGGGTCTCGTCGGCCCTCTCGACGTAGGCCTCCGTCTGCTCCCGGATGGAGCGGATCTCCCGGATGGCGTCGTGGACCGCAGTCAGGCGGTCCCGGACGCGCCGCGTGAGGTCGTACTGGGCCTGGAGGTCCGCCACCGAGACGTCCGGGTTCCGGGGATCGGGGCCGACCTCGGCGGTCACCTCGCGCACGACCTCTCCCGCCCCTACCCGAAGGGTGTATCGCCCGGGAGGGGCCCACATGCCGCCGGTGTATGCCAGCGAGAACTGCGTGCCCTCGATCACGTCGGGCCCGGCGTAGCGGAGATCCCATACGAACCGGTTCATCCCGCCCTCGACCTCGAGGTCCTCGTCGTCGAGGTGCGCCCGGGCCTGGACCGCGGCGGACGGTTCCTGGCCGGACACGTCCGTCCGGGTGGAATCGGCCCCCGCGCCCGCCGCCTCCGGTTCCTCGCCGGCGTCCGGATCCCCCTCCTCCTCCTCCGCATCGCCCGGGGATCCAGCGAAGGTCCGGATGACCTCGCCCCTGTCGTCCAGGACGTCGATCCGCACGCTGTCCCCGACCTCTTCCCCGAGCCAGTAGTGGAGGACCACGCCGTTCGCCGGATCCTGCGGCGCCCGGTCCCCGCCCGTGGCCCGGAACCGTGCGACGGTGGCGTCCCTCGGCTGGAAGAGGTGGAGCGACTCGGTCCGGATGGCATCCTGCATGCCGTGGAGCGGGGTGACGTCGTCCAGGATCCAGAACGACCGACCCTGCGTCGCCACCACCAGGTCCTGCCGGTGGACCCGGAGGTCGGTGATGGGGGTGCGGGGCAGATTCGCCTGGAGCGGTTGCCAGCGCTCGCCCTCGTCGAAGGAGACGTACATGCCGAACTCCGTCCCGGCATACAGGAGTCCCTCCCGGTCGGGGTCCTCCCGGACCACGCGCACGGGGTGGTCGGCGGGGATGCCGTTTTCCCCGTTGGTGACGAGGTCCCAGTCCGCACCGTGGTTCTCGGTCAGGAAGACGTAGGGACGGAAGTCACCGTCCCGGTACCGGTACACGGCCATCACGGCACGCCCCGGCGTGTTCGGGCTGAGGTCGATGCTGTTCACCGTTCCCTGGTCCGGCATGGCGTCCGGGGTGATGTCGGTCCAGGACTCTCCGCCGTCGCGGGTCACGTGCACCCGACCGTCGTCGGTGCCCGCCCACAGCTCGGCCGCGTCGTGGGGCGACTCGCTCAGCACGAAGACGGTGTTGTAGACCTCGACCCCGGTGTGGTCGATCTGGAGGGGCCCACCCGGGAGTCCCTGCTGGTCCTCGTTGTCCGTCGTCAGGTCCGGGGAGATGGTCTCCCACGTCATGCCGCCGTCGGTGGTGCGGTGGACGAACTGGGACGCGTGGTAGACCACGCCGGGATCGTGGCGGGAGATGAGGATCGGCGCGTTCCACTGAAAGCGGTACCGGGCGTCCCGGGGCGCCACCCCGTCCCCCATCTCCGGATACAGGATCATGTTCCGGCGCTCGCCCGTCCGGAGGTTCACCCGATCGATCTGCCCGATGTAGTTGCCGGCCCAGACGATGTGGGCCGAATCCGGGTGCGGGTGCACCGAGATGTGGCCACTCTCGGCGCCGCCCACGCTGAACCAGTCCTGTTCGGGGGACAGGTCTCCGGCGACCCTGGACGAGACCGAGATGGTCGTGTTGTCCTGTTGCGCCCCGTACAGGCGGTACGGATGCTGGTCGTCCACTTCGAGCCGGTAGAACTCGGCCGTGGGTTGATTGTGCATGGTGGACCAGCTCCGGCCGCCGTTCAGGCTCACCTGGGCGCCCCCGTCGTTCCCCACGATCATGACGTCCGGGTCGTCGGGTTGGATCCAGAGGTCGTGGACGTCCCCGTGGGGTACCTGGATGCGCTGCCAGTCCTCCCCACCGTCCACCGACCGGTAGAGCCCGGTGTTCATCACGTAGACCGTGTTGGGGTCCCGGGGATCGGCCTCGAGGTGCGAGTAGTACCAGTGGCGCTGTCGGAAGCGGCGGTCCCGGTTGACCTTCTCCCAGCTGTCGCCGCCGTCGTCGGTGCGCCAGATGCCCCCGTGGGGGTCGGGGGCGCTGATCAGGGCCCATACCCGGTCCGGATCCGCCGGCGAGATGGCGAGGCCGATCCGGCCGAACAGCGTGGCGGACGGCAGCCCGTTGTCCTGCTCCGGATCGGTCAGCCGCGTCCAGTTGTCCCCGCCATCGGTGGTCCGCCAGACGCCCCCGTCGCGAGAGGCGTCGATCAGCGTCCATGGTTTCCGCTCGGCCCGCCACATGCCGGCGTAGAGGATGCGGGGATTCGCCGGATCCATCACCACGTCGACCGCCCCCACCGAGTCGGCCACGAACAGGACCTGCTCCCACGTCTCGCCGCCATCGCGTGTCCGGTACACGCCCCGCTCCGGGTTCCTGGCGAAGGCATCGCCCAGCGCCGCCACGAAGGCGACGTCAGCGTCCCGCGGGTCCACCTGGATCTTGGCGATGAGGCCCGCCTCGGGCAGGCCCCGGAAGGCCCACGTCCGCCCCCGATCGGTGGAGCGCCACACGCCGCGGCCGATGCTCACGTTCCCCCGGATCCCGGCGGAGCCCGTCCCGACCCAGATCACGTTCGGATCGCCGGGGGCCACCTCGACGGCGCCGATCGACCCTACGTCCAGTTCGCTGTCGTCCGTGACGTTCCGCCAGCGTTCGCCGGCGTCGTCGGTCATCCAGACCCCCCCGCCGGTCGTGCCCATCACGAAATGGTCCAGACGGTCGCCGAAGCCGCCCACGGCGGTGACGCGACCCCCACGGAAGGGGCCCACGGAGCGGTACTCCAGCGTCTCGAGCAGGTCAGGGTGAACGACCTGATTCTCGGACGCTTCCTGGGCGGGCAGGGGGGCGGGGGCGGCGGGGAAGGACAGGAACGCCGTGGTCGACATGAGTATCCAGCACCGTACAGCCGTCACCTGCTCCTCCGGAACGTCGTTGCCCCGCCGGCAGCACCGTGCTCCGGCGAAGGGTGCGAAGGTAGCGCTGCGGCGCGGGACGCGTCGAGTGGATCGGCGTTACGCTTTCGCCGAACGCCGAGCCGCGGAGGGTGCCGCGACCGGCCTCGCGAGGGGAGCGCCCCCCGAGCGCCGGCCGTCCATACGACACACCCGAGGGAGCATGGGAGTCGAGCAAGGGCACCGCCCCCCCTCTCCCGTCAGCTCACCGCCGGGTACTTCGCGGCGATGGCCGCCAGGCCGGCGTCGAGAAACACCCGGTCGAGCCAGCGACCCCGGACCATCACGCCCTCCCGCTCGGTGAGGTTGTCGAGGTCCTCCATGGGATTCGCGTCCAGGAGGACGAGGTCCGCCCGCTGTCCCGGCTCCACCGTGCCGAAGCGCCCGTCCTGCCCCAGCTCCTCCGTCACGTAGCGGCCCACGTTCCGGGTCCCGGACACCAGGATGTCCTCGTTGGAGACCCCGGCGTCGGACATGGCCCGGAGTTCCCGGTGGAGGGCGAACCCCGGGACGTTGAAGAGCTGCGGGGAGTCGGTCCCCATCAAGAGCGGCGCACCCTCCTCCGCCAGGATCCGGAGCATCCGGTCACGGTTCTCCAGGAAGAGCGCCCGGGTCTCCGGGTCGAGGTTCGGGGTGCCCGCCGCCTGGTTCCGCCAGCCCTGCCGCTGCTGCGGCGACACGTAGTTCATCTCGGGCTGGCGCAGACGGGCTTCGGCGTCGGGGCTGCCGTAGAGGTTGGCCCAGAGGTACTGGGTCGGCACCACATAGACCCCCAGGTCCCGGGCCCGACGCGCGAGCGCGCGCATCCGGTCCTCGTCGACGTTCCGGAGCATTTCTTCGATCCCGACCGCCCGGCCCGCCGCCTCGGCCGCCGCCCGTACCTCCGGATCCACCGAGGCCTCCAGGAAGCCGTCCATGTGATCCACCGTGGAGATACCCGTCTCCATGGCGTGCTCCACGCCGACGTCCGCCGGGACGTGTCCCCCGAAGGTCAGGCCCACCTCGTCCGCCACCTCGACCATGTGGTCCCAGGTCTCCCGGGAGACGCCCGGATGGATCTTCATGAGGTCGTAGCCGGTCTCCACCGCGTCCCGGAGCATCCGTTCCGCCGCCTCCGGGGTGGGGGCGCTGTTGCCGTTGATGGAGGGCGCCGCGGCGTAGAACGCGGGGCCCAGGGTCTCCTGGGAGAGAAGCTCGTCCCGGAGGTCGATCTGGTACGGTGAGCCCAGCATGCCCCGGATCGTGGTGATGCCGTTGGCCACGTACAGGAACATGATGTCCTCCAGCGCCGCCTGGTCGGGCCGGCCACTCTGGACCGGCGGCACGTGGGCATGCATCTCCGCGAGACCCGGCATCAGGAAGCGGCCTTCGCCGTCGATGCGCGTCGCGTCCGCCGGGATCTCCACGTCCCCCGTGGCCCCCACCCGGGTGATCCGGTCGCCCCGGACGAGCACCGTCTGGTTCTCGAGCAGCCCGGTGCCGGTCATGGGAAGGACGTCCACGCCCACGAACGCGTAGGAGCCGGGGGGGCTGTCGGTGCCCTGGGCCGTCAGGCCGGAGTGATGCGCCGCCTGCAGCACCAGGGCGACGAGGACGACGGAGAGGATACGGGTCGGTGTGCGCATGACGGCTCCGGTCGGGACATGGGGTCGAGGACCGGGCGGGAGGCCGGGTCGTCAACGGGCTCGCCCGTTGGATACGCGCCACCGGCCGGGGAGTTGCCCCCGCGGTCCCGGGGAGCCCGGGCCGAGTTTCGCGGCCCGACGCCGGTCCCTCGCCGTCAGAAGATGAAGCCCAGCACCTGCCGGAACACCCAGAACAGTGCCCAGGCCGCCCCGATGAGGATGAGGGCGGCCCCGACCAGCACGGCGCCCACCCTCCATTTGCTGACCCGGGCCGTCCGGTCCGGATCGGCGAAATGGGCCTCCAGGAGCTCGAGGTTGCGGCTGTTGGCCTTCCATCCCGCGTCGAAGAGGTCGCCCAGGACAGGGAAGATGCCGGTGAGGACGTCCACCATGATGTTCCCGAACATGCGGACGAGGAGGGCGGAGCCGGCCCCCAGCTGAGCGGCGGCCACCATCAGGTGGAAGGAGACCACCCAACCGATCCAGTCGCCGGTGCCCGGGATGAGGCCCAGGAGGGGGTCCAGCCCCACCCGCCACTTCGTCCCTGGCACGCGGACGAGGTCGTCCATGGTCCGGGCGATGGTCCGGGACCGGGCGAGGGGCGGCGGGGGGGGCGTCTCGAGCGGGGGTCCGGCGGTCGTCCCATCCTCCGCACGGGGGTCCGGGGCGGGGTCGGCGGGGAAGGGGGAGGAGGGCATGCGGAAATCTAGTGGCCCGTGGTAGGCGCCGTGTAGGCGGCTCTGGACGGGGTCCGGAAGTGTGCTGGCCCGCCGGACGGCCGAACTCCGGGGGCCCGGCGCTCGGACCATTCCCTCGCCCCGGGGGGAGGGTTAGGCTCCAGGCCATGCAGTCGTCCCTCCCCCTGTCCGGCCCCGATCGCCTCGGCGACGCGCCCACCGACCCCCGGGTGGTCCTGAAGCAGACCTTCGGGTTCGACAGCTTCCGACCGGGGCAACGGGAGATCATCGACGCCGTCCTGGAGGGCCGTGACTGTATCGGCCTGATGCCCACCGGTGCGGGGAAGTCCCTGACCTACATGCTCCCCGCCCGCATGCTCCGGGGCACGGTGCTGGTGGTGTCTCCCCTGATCTCTCTGATGAAGGATCAGGTGGACGCCCTGAACGCACTGGGCTTCCGGGCCGCGGAGATCAACTCCACGCTCGACCCGTCGGACCGGGCCCGGCGCCTGGAGGCCTTCCGCCGGGGAGACTACGAGCTCGTCTACCTGGCGCCCGAGGCGCTGGACGGGCGGCTGCGGGACTTCGTCCGGAGCTGCCCGGTGGCCCTGCT
The DNA here is from genome assembly GCA_035464715.1 of Longimicrobiales bacterium. Lineage (GTDB taxonomy): Bacteria > Gemmatimonadota > Gemmatimonadetes > Longimicrobiales > Gaopeijiaceae > Gaopeijia. The sequence continues at coordinate 39,901 of DATHRY010000095.1, read as the reverse complement.
CGTGGTGGACGAGGCCCACTGCATCTCCCAATGGGGACACGACTTCCGCCCTTCGTACCGGAGGCTGCAGGGCCTCAAGGAGGATCTGGGCGTACCGGTCCTGGCCCTGACCGCGACCGCCACCCGCCCGGTGGCGAGGGACATCCTGAGGCAGCTCGGCATGCGGAAGCCCGCCGGCTACAAGGGCTCCTTCTTCCGCCCCAACCTCAGGGTGGCCTGCCGCAAGAAGGGGCAGGGGGGGAACACGCGGAAGGAGATCCTGGCCCTGGTCCGGGAGCACGACGGGGACAGCGGCATCGTCTACTGTCTGAGCCGGCGCACCGTGGAGCAGACCTGCGACTTCCTGGTGAAGCACGGGGTCCATGCGGTGCCGTACCACGCCGGACTGGACGACGCCCAGCGGCACGACAACCAGGAAGCCTTCCAGCGGGACGACGTGGACGTGGTCGTGGCGACCGTGGCCTTCGGCATGGGGATCGACAAGTCGAACGTGCGCTACGTGATCCACCGGGACATGCCCAAGGACGTGGAGTCCTGGTACCAGGAGATGGGGCGGGCCGGCCGGGACGGACTGGAGAGCGACTGCATCCTCTTCTACTCCTGGGCGGACGTGAAGCTGCACGAGCGCTTCCTCAACGAGATCGACGACCCCGAGGTGTGGCACCGTAAACGCCAGGCCACGGTCGACCTGTTCGAACTCCTGGAGCGGGGCGGGTGCCGGCATCAGGGGCTGGTGCGCCACTTCGACGAGGCGCTGGAGCCCTGCGGGGACGCCTGCGACGACTGCACGGGCGAGACCGTGGCCGAGCGTGCCGCAGCGGCCATGCTCCGCCAGGGCGGCCGCCGGGGCGGATCCAGGCGTGCGGCGACCGTCGCGTCGGATCCGAAGGACTATCTCTTCGGGGGGACGGACCGGGGCGCCTTCGAGCAGCTCCGGGCCGTGCGGAAGGAGCTCGCGGACGAGCAGGGCGTGCCGGCCTACATCGTCTTCAACGACAAGGTGCTCCAGGAGATGATCGAGCGCCGGCCCCGCACCGCGGCCGAGCTCCTGGACGTGCCGGGGGTGGGCCCCGCCAAGCTCGAACGGTACGGGGCCGTCTTCCTGGAGGCGCTGGCGAAGCTTCGGTGACCGGGGCCGGCGCCCGCTGCTCCGGTGGACGCCCTCGAGCCGCATTCCCGGAGCCCGCTCCCGCCCGGGTTCCGGGTCGGCACTCCCGACCTGCGCGGATCGGGTCCGGCCCCGCCCGATGCACTCGGACAGGATCCGGACCGTTCCCGGCGGGCGTCAGGCCCCGGCGGCGCCCTCCACCCGCTTGTGCACAGAGCGGACCTTCAGGGAGAGAAGGACCATGAGGGCCCCGAGGAGCACGGCGTAGAGCCCGATCATCCACACCAGGGCCAGGGCTCCGGCCCCGGGACGGAACACCAGGACCAGGCCGAAGCCCACCGACGCCAGTCCGGCCAGGATCAGGAGCCACTCGCCCTGGATCTCCTTCCGGAGCTGGATCGCGGCCACGATCTCCATCGCTCCGGTGACCATGGCCCAGACGCCGATCAGGAGGATCACCGACGCCGCCACCAGTGCCGGCGCGAAGACCGCCAGGGCGCCGGTGGCGAGCCCGGCCAGGGCCCAGAGCAGGAGGATCCCCCGGTGCTCCATGCCCTTCGGTCCCGTGATGGCCGTCCACAGGCCCAGGGCGCCGTCGGCGAAGGCGAAGAGGCCGAAGAGGAGCACCAGCGTGGCGATGGAGAGCCCCGGCCAGATCCAGGCGATCACCCCGAAGGCGATCGCCGCCAGGCCTCGAAGCAGGAGCACCCACCAGTTCCGGGTCAACGTGTCCAGCAGGCGGAGGCCCAGGGTCCGGGCCGCCTGTGCGGCGGGACGGGATGCGGTGGGGTCGTGGGATTCCATGGCGTCCTCTATGGGTGGAGGCGAGAAGGCCGGGCCCGGGAGGAGACGGTCGCGTACCCACTGCGGGTCGAGGCCCGGTGGAGAATCCGTCCGCAGTGTATCCGCTCAGCCCGTCGCCGGTCAACGCGGGAGGCGAGGCGGGGCGCGGAACGAAGCGATCCCCACTTTCGATCCTCACGGCCACCCCCGAGCTTCAGGGTCCCGGGACCCCCGGGGTGCGGGGAGCAGCGGCGGCGCAGTGCCACAGACGACGGTCCGGTGTGAACCCCATCCGGGCCAGACTCCTGATGGGAGGAGCGGTGACGGAGTACCACGTGGGATCCGAGGTCGGACGCCTCCGGAAGGTGATGGTCCACCGACCGGACCTGGAGCTTCGACGCCTCACGCCCGACAACCACGACGAGCTGCTCTTCGACGACGTCCTCTGGGTGCGTCGAGCCCGACAGGAGCACGACGCCTTCGTGGACGTCATGGAAGAGCGGGGGGTCGAGGTCTTCGAGCTGCAGGACCTGCTGGCCGAGGCGCTCGAGGACCCCCGGGCCCGGGAGAAGGCCGTGGAGCTGGTCATCACGCCGCGTTCCGTGGGGCCTGGCGCTCTGGACGAGCTGCGGGAGATGGCGATGCAGGCCGAGGCCGAGCGACTCGCCGGCTACCTGGTGGCGGGGATCACGCGGGGCGAGCTGGTCGAGGCGGGGTTGGACGTGGACGCCATGATGCGTCATTCACTCCTGGCGGCGACCCTGCCGGGCTCCGCCTTCGTCCTGCGGCCGCTGCCCAACACCGTCTTCACCCGGGACTCGTCGTGCTGGATCTACGGGGGCGTGACCCTGAATCCCATGGCGTCGGAGGCCCGGCACCTGGAGACGCTGAACGCGGCCCTGGTCTACACCTACCATCCGCTCTTCCGGGACGTGGACTTCCCGATCTGGTACCCCGAGACGGATCCTCTCAGCGGCCTGAAGGTCCTTGACTTCGGGAACGCCACCCTGGAGGGCGGGGACGTCATGCCCGTCGGCAACGGCACGGTCCTGATCGGCTGGAGCGAGCGGAGCACGGGCCGCATGATCGAGCTCCTGGCTCAGCGGCTGTTCGAAGCGGGGGCGGTGGAGCGTGTGATCGCCTGTCGCATGACCCGGGATCGTCGCCACATGCACCTGGACACCGTGTGCACCTTCCTGGACCGGGACGCCGTGACCGTCTATCCGAAGGTAGTGGGCGCCATCGAGACCTTCAGCGTCCGGCCGGGCCGGAAGGCGGGCACCCTGGACGTGCGGCCGGAAGCATCGTTCCTGGAGGCCGTCCGCGACGCTCTGGACGTGAAGAAGCTGCGGGTGATCGCCACCGGGGGCGACGCGTTCCAGGCCGCCCGGGAGCAGTGGGACGACGCCAACAACGTGGTGGCTCTCGAGCCCGGCGTCGTGATCTCGTACAGCAAGAACGAGTACACCAACTCGCAGATCCGTAAGGCGGGGATCGAGGTCATCGCCATCGAAGGCTCCGAGCTGGGGCGGGGCAGGGGTGGCGGCCACTGCATGACCTGTCCGCTCCTGCGGGATCCGGTATAGGGCCGGGTCCGGGAATCCCGCTCGGACGGACCCGACCCGAGCCCACTACCCCGGCCTCCGCCTCCGACGGAGTGAGGTTCCGCTGTCCTTCTCTTGCGATTGAGCTACGCGGCTGTTTCGCCTCCGCCTGCCCTCCAGGCGGTGCGACGACGCCGTCCTGGGGGACTACGACTACTGGGAAGGCGCCCTGTCGGTCTCCGCCTTCGTACCGCTGCCCTCGTTCGGCGTGCTCGGGCTCCGGGGTAGAGGGACGGCGACCGGCGACGGGGCACCCTTCTGGGGTCTCCCGTCGGTGGGGATGCGGGGCGTGCCGGCACGCCAGTACGTCGGGGCGTGGGTCTTTCAGACGGAAGCCGAGCTGAGGTGGGACCTGACCCGGCGCTGGAGCGTGGTGGGGTTCGGGGGCGCCGGGTGGACCGACAGCGAGGCCGCCGGTGAGGACCGGGCTCGGGCGGTCGGCGTGGGCGGCGCCGGATTCCGGTACCTGCTGGCCCGGGCGTTCGGAGTTCGGGCGGGTGCGGATCTGGCCTGGGGGCCCGACGGCGGCGCCTTCTACCTCACGGTGGGAAGCGCCTTCCGCTGAGGCTACGAGACGGACCAGGCGCCGTCGAGATCAGGTGGGCCTCCGCCCCGATCGGCGAGAAGATGCCCCACCGTTCCCGCGTCTTCCCGGAGAGTCAGTTGGTTGCTCCTCGTCGGGCCACCTCGACGAGGATGCTCGTCTCGGGAGGATCGACCTGCCCCTCCGCTACGGGGAACGGGCGAACGTCGAGGAGGGTGATGACGATCTCGCCGAAGGTCATGGATCGCGGGTCCAGCCGGGTGTGCAGCTCCCCCTCGAGCAGGGCGCCCCCATCAGCGACTTCGACGATCACTGCCGCGTCTCCCTCCCACACACAGGTGAGGCCGATCGCGCACCGGGAATCGTAGGTCAGCTCGCCGTACCGGACGCTGACCGACCCCTGACCGACACCCACCCGTTCTCCGAACTCGATCACGACGGTGTCGGCGTACGCCACATCCGACCTCAACTCGGCGAGGTCAGGTCCGGCATCCGGAGCCGTGGGCTCCGCTGCACACGCCATCTGGAGACCGGCTGCCGCCAACACGGGAACGAGATCCGCCCACCTTCTCATTTTCTTCCGATTCCTGGAGGACGAGGGGCAGTCACGACAGGCAATCCGGCGGCCGTCCTCTCTCGCCGCCACCGAGAGAACGTGTGAGCGTCGCCGTTCGTGACAGGGGGGCTGTTGCGGACCCCGCGACCGCGGTCGACCCCCAGAGGACCCGTGACCCGGCGAGCGGGCCAAGCCCTCTACCGCCCCCCCGCCAGCGCCGGCTCGTCCGTCACGAAACCCCGGAAGGGCAGGGCCCGCTGCCGAGGCCACACCTCGTCGAGGGTCGCCGCCTCGAAGAGCCGCCCGTTCATCATGACGTGGGTCACCGACTCGGTGTCGTGGATGTCGTCCAGGGGGTTCTCCGCCAGGATCACCAGGTCGGCGAGCTTCCCGGGCTCGATGGAGCCCAGCTCCGACTCCAGGCCGATCCCGTTCGCTCCGAGGATGGTGGCGGAGCGGAGCACGTCGTGGTTCGACATCCCCCCGGAGGCCAGCATCCACATCTCCCAGTGGAAGCCGAGCCCCTGGAGCTGCCCGTGGCTCCCTACGCCGGCGTAGCCGCCGGCCTCCACGACGTCCCTGAGGAAGCGGGCGTGCTCCTGGAAGACGAACTCCTCCGTCACGGCCCAGCCCACGGCCCCGGCGGCCCCGGCTCGACGCCGGGTGCGGCCGTCCAGCACCTCGTGGGGCGTGAAGCGGGCGAGTCGCTCGTTCCCGTGCACGTCGGTCCGGGTGAACCAGTAGATCTCCCCCATGGGCCCGCCGAAGGAGACGATCAGGGTGGGTGTGTTCACGACCTCGGACTCCGCGAACAGCGTCACCACGTCGTCGTAGAGGGGATAGATGGGAAGGTTGTGCTCGATCCCCGGGTATCCGTCCATGGCGTGGGTCAGGTCCAGGGCGAAGTCGATGCCGGCCTCGGTCGTGGGCATCAGCTCCAGCTCCCGGGCCGCCATGATCAGCCACTGCCGCTGCTGGCGGTTCCCCGCCAGGTACATCTTGAAGGTCTTGGTGTCGTAGTACTCGCTGTAGCGCCGCAGCACGTCCCGGGCGTGGTCCAGGTCCCGGATGCCCTCGCCCTGGTAGTTGCCGAAGACGCCGGGGCCGGTGGAGTAGATGCGGGGGCCCAGGATCTCGCCGGCCCGGACCCGGTCGGCGTAGGTGAGGACGTCGGACACGCCGGTCTGGGGATCCCGGGTGGTCGTGATCCCGAAGGCGAGGTTCGCCAGGTACTCCCAGGGCTGGGCGGCGTGGATGCCGGCGGCCGGCCTGAGGTGGGCGTGGGTGTCCACGAACCCGGGCAGGATGGTGGCGCCGGCCATGTCCCGCTCTTCGGCGCCGTCGGGGACGGACACGGATCCGGCGGCGCCCACCGCCACGATGCGGTTGCCCCGGATCACCAGGTCCCCGCGCTCCAGGACCTCGAGCCCCCGCATCGTCACGATGCGGGCGTTCCGCAGCACCAGGGCGCCGGTGGGCCGGTCCCGGGCCATGCGGACCTCGATGCGTCGCTCGTCCGGCCGGTAGCCCTCCTCCTCCTCGTCCTCCGCCTCCTCCGCCTCGGGGTCGGCCGGGGCATCGGCGGTGTCCGCCTCGGCCTCGGCGGTCCGCTCCAGCGATTCCAGGCTGTCGGCCACGGTGCGGGCCCGCTGGATGTCGTAGCGGAACAGTGCGTTCCCCAGCGCCCACACCACCTGCCCGCCGTCGGCGCTCCAGGAAGGGAACTCCCCGCCGAACTCCGTGATGCGGGTCACGGGGACCGAGGCGTCGGCCGGATTCCGCACCGAGACGGTGGGGGCGTCGCCGCCCACCCGGGGCACGGTCACCAGGTAGAGGTCGTTCTCGACCCGGGCGAGAGCCCGGTCCCCCGCGGGCGCCATGCGGATGGAAGAGGCCGGCGCAGCCGGTCCCCCGGAGGAGCGGGAGAAGCCGGTGACCTTCAGGTGCTCCCGGGCGTCGGTGCCGTCCCAACGGATCGAGACGAGGCCGTCGCTGCGGGAGTGGAGGTAGATCCGGTCGGAGTCGTCGGCCCGGAAGTGGGGATCACCCCGCCCCAGGGAGGGTGCCACCAACGTCGCGTCGCCTCCGCCCGCCGGGTACCACACCAGCTCCGACTCGGTGCCCGCCCCGCCCTGGAGGCGGGCCCGGACCGGCGCCTGCTGCACCACGATGCGCCGTCCGTCGGGAGACCAGGCGGGGGTCTGCAGGAACCGGGGCGTGGTGGAGAGCTGCAACGCGTCCCCGTTGCGGCCCACCCTCCAGAGGTACCCGCCCTCTGGCTCCGTCCAGCTCACGACCGCCACGGCCGAGCCGTCCGGCGCCCAGACGGGCTGGTGCAGGGCGCCGTCGACGTCCTCGGCGAGCCGCACGGGCTCCCCGCCGTCCAGGTCGAGGCGGTACAAGCGACCCAGGGCCACGAACGCCACCTCGTTCCGGGTCGGGGACAGGACCGGATCCCGGATCTGCCGCACCTGGAAGGTGGCCTCGTCGAGGACGGGGTAGTCGAAGTCGAGTCGGGGACCAGCGTGAAGGGTGACGTCGACCCGGAACGGGATCTCGGTGGCCGCGGACCCGTCCAGGGGCAGGCGCCAGAATCCGCCGTCCCAGAAGCTGATCAGCGCCGTGCCGTCCGGCGTGAAGGTGTACCCGGGGAGGATGTCCAGGGTGGCCCGGCTCTCCATGTCGTCGCGCTGGACGGGGACCCGGAGCCAGCGCTCCTCGCCGGTGTCCAGCTCCCGGACCCGCAGGCCGGTGACGTCCTCGTGGCGTGTGCCATAGACCAGAAGCGTCCCGTCGGGGGAGAGGGCCGGGCGGAAGGCGCTTCCGTAGCGGGAGGTGAGGCGCGTACGGCGACCCGTGTCCCGGTCGTAGCGCACCAGCTGGTACTCCGGGAAGAGGGCGTCGTACGTCCAGTCCCCCTGGCCTTCGGCCATGTAGATCCAGCGCTCGTCCGGGCCGAAGGCCGCGCCCAGGAGCTTGAGGTTCTCCGGTTCGTCGACCAGGGCCGTTCCGCCACCGCCGTCCCGATGGAAGAGCCAGGGCTTGGCGGTGCCGCCCAGGGGCCCGTAGGTCCGGGACGCCACCAGGTAGCGACCGTCGGGGGTCCACTCCGGTGAGGTGTAGAGATTGTCGTTCCCCCGGGTGATCTGGGTGGTGTCGCTGCCGTCCGCCGCCAGCACCCAGAGGTTCTGTCCGCCGCTCCGATCCGAGACGAAGACGATCTCGGAGCCGTCGGGCGAGAAGCGGGGCTGGGCCTCGAAGGCCGGCCCCACCATCAGGGGCGTCGCCGCACCGCCCGACACCGGCATGGTGTAGAGGTCGCCCAGGAGATCGAAGACGAGCGTCCGGCCGTCCGGGCTCACGTCCACCGACATCCAGGAGCCCTCGGAGGCTGTGAAGGAGATCTCCCGGGTGGGTTCCAGGGGGAGTCCTTCCGTGGCCCATCCGCTCGCGGTGTCCGCGGCGGGTCCCTGCTGGAGGGGGAGCAAGGCGACGGCGAGGGTACCGAACAGGGTGGCGGACATGACGGCTCGGGATCGGAGTGAGGTGCGGCCCCGATGATAGGCCGGCCCCCCCCGGGCGGGAAAGCGGTCCGGCCCTCAGCCCTCCAGGGGACGACTCACGACCACCGCGACATTGTCCGTGCCTCCCTCTGCCAGGGTTCTGTCCACCAGCCGTCCGCAGGCGGTCTCGGCGCTCGGCGGGCCCTGGAGGATGGCCTGGATCTCCCGGTCGGTGAGGTGTTTGGTGAGTCCGTCGCTGCACAGCAGCAGGGTGTCCCCCGGGCTGGCGTCGAAGACCCTGACGTCGGGCTCCAGCTCGTGGCCCCCCAGCGCGCTGGTGAGGATGTTCGTCCAGCCCGGCGGCGCCTCGTCGATGCGGCGGGCCACGCCCTGATCCACCAGGCGCTGCGCGAGGGTCTGATCCCTGGAGAGGCGGGCGAGCGTCCCGCTCCTGAGTCTGTAGCACCGGCTGTCCCCCACCTGGACGAGCCAGGCCCGGTCGCCCCGTTCGATCCATGCGGTGAGAGTGGTGGCCATGCCCCGCACGGTGAGGCGGTGGCGGCCGATCTCCATGAAGTGCTCGTGCAGCCGCAGGATCGCACGGGACAGACGGTCGGCCATGTCCTCGATCGGGGCGCCCGGGCCCAGGGCGTCGGAGATGCAGAGGGGCAGCAGACGGAGTGCGGTACGGCTCGCCTCCTCTCCCGCCGGCCCTCCCCGGACTCCATCCGCCACCGCCAGCAGCCGCACCTCGGGGAAGGAGACGCCCACCGGGAAGCGCGGCGTGTCCTCCGGGGGCAGGCTGGTCGCCACGACGCCGGCGCGGGGGCCGAGTCGGGCGATCAGGAAATGGTCCTGGTTCTCGCGACGAACCCTCCCCACGTGGGTGACCCCGTGAAGATCGGGGTCCGACGCGCCAGCGCCGCGTGCCCGACCCGATCGGGGGCTCCCGCCCCCTCCCCCGACCGCCCACGCGGCCCAGTCCTCCTGTGCCTCCACGACGCCTCCCTGACAGGTTGCCTTTCCTCTAAAGGCGCAGGAAGCGGTGAAGGAGTGTCATCGGAGGCCGCGCCGGGCTCGGGAAGAGGCGCGGGGTGCCGAAGACCGGGCCCGACGGGCACCCCGCAAGGATCCGCCACCGGAGGCGGCCCGGGCCCCCTCGCCGCAGGTCAGGGGCGGAAGGCGTAGCTGTACTTGATCAGGAGCCGGCGGTCCGTGCGCCCCAGGACGGCGGATTCGAGTCCGTACCGGGCCTCCAGGTCCCGCCCCTCGTCCAGGACCAGGAAGAGGTCCCGCCCTTCGCCGAAGCGGTAGCGGATGCGGGGGTTCGTGGAGACCACGCGGGCGGCGGCCGAGTACTGGACGAAGGCCTCGGCGCTGAGGTGGGTGTCCAGCGCCGCCGAGACCCGGAGCCGGATCTGGTCCGCGTTCACGGTCTGGTCCCGGTCGGGGAACCAGAGACGGTGGAGCGACAGCATGCCTCCGATCGTCAGGTGCCGGCTCAGGCGCCACCACGGCTCCACGCTCATGTTGGTCCGGTAGCCGTCCGCGTTCTTGCCGCCCAGGCCCGCCACCACGTCGAGTCCGGGCCGGGTCAGCTTGTCCCAGATCAGTCGCCGGGCGTTGTTGCCGAACTCCCACGCGGCGAACAGGGCCTGCTCCTTCACCGCCGTGTGGGCCACGGCTTCGTGGGAACGGCCGGCGTCCACCACCTGCCAGGCCAGCACGCCCGACAGGGCCAGCGCCCCGACCAGGAGGAGCCCGACGAAGGCGGTGCGGGACCGGGGCGTGGACGAAAGGGAAGACCGGAGCATGGGAGGGAATATACGCCCCCGGGGTCGGAGGCGGCCCCGGTCGAGGTCAGAAAAATGTCAGATCGGCCGATCTTGCGTCCGACCCGCTCTCCCGACGACCGTTGAGGTTCACGGGAGGGTCATGACGCCAGGAGAACCCTTGGAGATCCGCAGGACGGACGAGACCGACGACCCGGACTGGCTCACCCTTCGTCACGCCTTCATTCCCGAGTTGGAGCCTGCCGAGCACCCGGGCTACCTGGCCCGCTTCGCCCAGGCCTCCGCCGCGTTCACGGCCTTCGTGGCCCACGACGATGACGGCCGACCCATGGGGTTCGCCGAGGTGTCGGTGCGAACCGACTACGTCAACGGCTGCTCCCACCGGCCTGCCCTCTACCTGGAGGGCATCTACGTCGACCCCTCGTACCGGGGCCGGGGCGTGGCGCGAGCGCTCTGCGTGGCCGCGGAAGCCTGGGGGTGGGAGCGGGGATGCCGGGAGTTCGCGTCGGACGTCTACGTCGACGACGAGGACAGCCTGGCCGCGCACGCGGCGCTGGGCTTCGAGGAGACCGAGACCGTGGTGTACTTTCGCCGGCCGATCGAGCCGGATCCCAAACCTGGACGGGAGTAGCTTCCGACCGTGAGCTCCAAGACGCGTCGATCCCTGGAGGGTCGCACCCTGCTGGTGGTCAACACCGGCAGTCGCAAGAAGCGGTTCACCTTGAAACGACTCCACGAGCTCGGATGCCGACTGGTCGTCCTGCACGCGTCGGAGAACTGGGCGCGAGCGTACACCGACCACTGGATCCTCGCCGACACGAACGACCACGCGGCCGCGCTCCGGGCGGTGCGGGACTTCGTGAACCGGAACCCGGACGTCCGTCCCGAGGGCGTGATCACGTTCTGGGAGGACGACGTGCTCCTGGCCTCCCACATCCGGGATCGTCTCGGGCTGATCGGCATCCCCTACGACGTCGCCCGCATCGCCCGGGACAAGCATCTGTTCCGGGCGTTCTGCGCCGAGAACGGCCTCCCCGCGCCGGGCCACGCGGTCATCGAGCCCTCGTCCCCCGTCGAGAAAGCGGTGGAGGGCCTGAGGTTTCCGATGGTGGTCAAGCCCGTGTTCGGCAGCAGCAGCGCCTACGTCGTGCGGGTCGACGACATGGACGAGCTCGCCGAGACGGTGGCGTACATCCGCAAGAACATCTCGATCGACTTCGAGTCGGCGCTGTCGGCCGGGACGGGCATCATGGCCGAGGAGTACATCGACGGGAACGAGGTGGACATCGACATCCTCGTCCAGAACGGGAAGCTGAAGTTCTGGTCCATGAGCGACAACGACGCCACGCGGGAGCCGTTCTTCGTCGAGACGGGACAGTGCATTCCCAGCCGGCTCTCGGGACCGCAGCAGGCGGAGCTGGTCGCCCTGGCCGAAGAGGTCCTCGAGCGCATGGGAGTGCAGGACGGCTGCATCCACTTCGAGGCCAAGTACGGATCCCGGGGCCCCATGCCCATCGAGGCCAACCTGCGCATGGGCGGGGACGAGGTCTGGGACTTCGTGAAGACGGCCTGGGGGGTGGACCTGATCGAGAACGCGGCCCTCATCGCCCTCGGCGAGTACGTCCGCCCGATCCAGAAGGCCGAGTCCCCCAGGAAGTTCATCTCGGGCAAGTACTTCCTGCCGCCCCACTCGGGGCTCCTGACGTCCCTGGCGCTGCCGAAGAGCGTGGAGTCGGGGCAGCTCAAGTTCTTCAAGCAGGTGGGGGACGCCGTGCTCGCCCCGCCCATGGGGTACGAGTACCTCGGGTGGGCTTTCGCGGTGGCTGACACCATGGGGGAGGCGGACGAGCACCTCGAGCGGATCATGTCCGGCGTGAAGATGGAGGTGGCCCGGTTCACCCGGGGGTCGTCCCTCGGCAGGACCGCGCGCCGGAGCGGCATGAGCTCGGCCCACATCGCCCGGGACGTGGTGCGGGGCGCTTCCCGGATCGAGCACATCCGAAGCCTGTCCGCCGAGGAGCAGCGCTCCCTCCACGTCGGCATCGCCAGCAACGGCTTCGAGGGGAGCGAGAACCCGATCGAGGCCGAGCTCACCTCGGACGCCCGGACCATCGCGGCCACCCTCGCCGAGCGCGGCTACGAGACCACCTTCCTGGACTTCAACCGACCCCTGGAGGCGGCGCAGCAGATCGAGGATGTGGGCGTGGACATCGTCTTCAACCTCTGCGAGCGCATCAACCGCACCAGCCTCCTGGAGCCCCACGCGGCGGCGCTCTTCGACATCCTGCAGGTCCCCTACACGGGGTCGAACCCGTTCACCCTGGGGCTGTGCCTGGACAAGATCCGGGTGAAGAAGCTGCTCCAGTTCCACGGCATCCCCACGCCCCGCTGGGACTATCTGTACGAGACCGACGACGCCTTCGACCAGGACTTCCCGCTGCCCGCCATCGTGAAGCCGGCGAACAGCGACAGCTCGATCGGGATCACCAACGACTCGGTCGTGGACAGCCGTGAAGCGCTCCTCGAACGGATCGAGTTCGTGCTCCACGAGCTTCGGCGCCCGGTGCTCGTCGAGGAGTTCATCGACGGGGACGAGTACGACGTCTCCATCCTGGGGAACAGCTCCGACTCGCAACGCGTGCTGCCGCTGTCCCGCTCCGTCTTCGGCCACATGCCGGAAGGGTACTGGGCCATGTATCCCTACGAGGCCAAGTTCCTCGGGAGCGAGGTCCACAAGAAGTCCATCGAGGTGCAGCGGCCGCCGAAGGGTGTGCCGGGCAAGCTCACCTCGCTGATCTCCGAGATCGCCCTGGACGCGTACAACGTGCTGGGGTGCTCCGACTACGGTCGGGCCGAGGTCCGGGTCGATGGCGAGGGCAATCCCTACGTCCTCGAGGTCAACCCGAACCCGTCCATCGGGCCCACCGACTGCGTCCCCTCGGTGGCGAAGCTCGCGGGGATGGCGTACGGCGATTTCCTCGAAGAGATCCTGCGGCTGGCGATCAACCGGTACCGCGACCGCCCGCCGTACTACCACCTGCAGATGACGACACTCTGAGGCCGGCCGCTCCACCTCGACGGGGGAGCGGACCGGTGCCGGATGGGCCTCGGCTGACCGGCGCGCGGTCGTGGCGGATCGTCCCAGAGAAGCGCAGGGAAGCCGCAGGGCGGTCGCGCGGGCCCGGTGACCCGGCGGGCCCGTTTCGAGGCGGAAGCGGCCCGTTGGCCGCCCCGGAATTCCCGGCGTAGACTGAGGCGTCGTTCCCTGGTGGGCCGGTCCGATGGCCGCCAGGCTGGCTGCTCCCCCTGAACCGCCTCAGATGACCGACTCACCGGATCGATCCATGCGCCACCGTCTCGTCGTCGCCGGCTCCGCCGCCCTCGCCTTCGCCCTCGTCGGCGTGCCGGCCACCCCGTCCGCCGCCCAGGACGCGGCGCCCGCCGTTGCGCCGGAGTACCTCTCGGCCCAGACGTGGCGCAGCGTCGGCCCCTTCCGGGGCGGGCGGGTCACCGCCGTGGCCGGGGTGCCCCAGAAGCCCTTCACCTTCTACATGGGGGCCGTGGGGGGAGGGGTCTGGCAGTCCGACGACGCCGGGGAGAGTTGGCGCAACGTCACCGACGGGCAGTTCGACGTCGGCGGGGTGGGGGCCATCGCGGTGGCGCCGTCGGACCCCAACGTGATCTACGTCGGCACGGGCTCGGCGGAGCCCCGGGGCAACGTCTCTCCGGGCCGGGGCATGTATCGCTCCACGGACGCCGGGAAGACGTGGGCGCAGATCGGGCTCCGGGAGGCCGGACAGATCGGCCGCATCCAGATCCATCCCGACGACCCGGATCATCTCTGGGTGGCCGCGCTGGGGAACCTCTTCGGGCCCAACGAGGAGCGGGGGGTGTTCCGCTCCCGGGACGGTGGGGACAGCTGGGAGAAGGTCCTCTTCGTGAACGACTCCACCGGTGTGGTGGACATCGCCCTGGACCCGTCGAATCCCCGCATCCTCCTGGCCACGGCGTGGCGGGCGCGGCGCTTGCCCTGGTCCATGATCTCGGGCTCGTCCGAGGGCGGCCTCTTCCGCTCCAAGGACGGGGGCGACACCTGGCAGCGTCTCTCCGCCGGACTGCCCCAGGGGCTATGGGGGAAGGCGGGCGTGACCATCTCTCCCGCGAACCCGAGCCGGGTGTGGGTCCTGGTGGAAGCCGAGGGCGAGACCGGGGGGATGTACCGCTCCGACAACGGCGGTGACTCCTTCCGGCAGGTGAGCAGCGACCGGGGAATCCGCTCCCGGCCCTGGTACTACATGCGGGTGACGGCCGATCCCAGGGACGAGAACACCATCTACGTGAACAACGTCCTCTTCTACCGGTCGGTGGACGGCGGCAGCAGCTACGTGCCCATCCCCACCGTCCCCCATCCCGACAGCCACGCCCTCTGGATCAACCCCGACGATCCCCGGATCATGATCGAGGGGGACGACGGGGGCGCGACTGTCACACTCAACGGAGGCCGGACCTGGTCCACCCAGCGGAACCAGCCCACCGCGGAGCTCTACCGGGTGACGGTGGACGACCGGTTCCCGTATCGGATCTACGGCGCGCAGCAGGACAACACCACGATCTCCGTCCCCTCGGTGATCCCCGGAACGGTGGTGAGCGACACGGAGCTGGAGTACCAGGTGGGGGGCTGCGAGAGCGGCCACATCGCCGTGGATCCCCGGAACCCCGATGTGGCCTACGCCGGGTGCTACGGCGGCACCATCAGCCGCTTCGACCGGGGGACCGGCGAGTTCCGGGACATCATGCCCTGGCCCCAGAACCAGCTCGGCGCCCGGACCGGGGACCTGCGCTATCGCTTCCAGTGGAACGCGCCGATCCGCATCTCGCCCCACGATCCGGACGTGCTCTATCACGTCTCCAACCACGTGCACCGGTCCACGGACGCCGGCCAGAGCTGGGAGACGGTGAGCCCCGATCTCACCACCTCGGACCCCCTGCACCAGGACTTCCCCGGAGGGCCCATCACCCGGGACGGGACCGGCGTCGAGGTCTACGGAACGATCTTCGCCTTCGAGGAATCGCCGGTGGAGCCCGGGGTGCTGTGGGCCGGGAGCGACGACGGGCTCATCCACGTCTCACGGGACGACGGGGCGACCTGGACCGACGTCACGCCGGAGGGGCTGCCCGAGGGGGCCACGGTGAACAGCATCGACCCGTCGGCCCACGCCGGGGGGAGGGTCCACGTGGCGGCGTACAACTACCGCATGAACGACTTCCGGCCGTCCATCTGGCGATCCGACGACTACGGCTCGAGCTGGGATCTCCTCACCGACGGGAACGGGATCCCGGAGGACGACATCTCCCGGGTCGTCCGGGAGGATCCCCGCCGTCGAGGTCTCCTGTACGCCGGCACCGAGTTCGGGATCTACGTGTCGTTCGACGACGGGTCCCGCTGGCAGTCGCTCCAGCGCAACCTTCCCGTGACGCCGGTGACGGACATCCAGGTCCACGAGAACGATCTGGTCGTCTCCACCCAGGGGCGCTCGTTCTGGATCATGGACGACGTGACGCCGCTCCATGCCCTGGCGGACGCGCCGGCCGACCCAGACGGGCCCGTGCTCCTGCAGCCGGAGACGGCGATCCGGGCGTTCTGGGGGGGCGGGATCGCCCTGGGAGGCGGCGACCGTGGGCAGAATCCGCCGGAGGGGGCCATCCTGCACTACCGGCTCCCGGAGGACGTGGAGGGGCCCGTGACCCTGACCATCACGGACGCCCGGGGCGACACGGCCCGGTCCTTCTCCAGCGAGCAGTCCACGGGCCCGGACCTCGGGGCGTTCGCCGCGTTGGCGGAGCTCTTCGGCTTGGGCGGTGGCGGGAACCTGCTGGCCACCACGCGGGGCGTGCACCGGGTCGTCTGGGACCTCCGGTACCCGGCCCCGTCGTTGCCGCAGGGGACCGTCATCTTCGGGACCCTGGGGGCGCCGCCCGCCGTCCCGGGGGACTACACCGTCACCCTGGAGGCCGGCGGCGTCACCCGGACCCGGACCCTCTCCGTCGCTCCGGACCCCCGCTCGGGCACCTCGGCCGCCGACTACGTGGCCCAGGCCGAGTTCCTGGACGAGGTCGGCGCGATGATCGAGACCCTCGCCGAGGGAACCGACGCGCTGCGCTCCGTGCGGGAGCAGGCCCAGGGCATCACCGCTCTTGCGGGGGAGGCTGGTCTCTCCGAGGCGGAGGTCGAGCAGGTCCGGGCCGCCGCGGACAGCCTGGCCGTGGTGCTGGGGGGCATCGAGGAGGACATCCTCCAGACCGACAACAGGAGCTTCTACGATCCGCTGCGGAATCCGGGCAAGCTCGCCGCCGAGCTGGCCTACGTGTACAACCACGCCGGGGGAGGGCTGGGGGGACCGATCAACGACCGCCCCACGGACCAGGCGGTGGAGCGGAGGGAGGAGCTGCGCCGGGAGGTGGACGGGGTGGATCGACGGCTGGAGCAGGCCTTCGAACAGGAGCTCGCCGCGCTGAACGACCTCCTGCGCTCGCTCGGCCTGGGCCCGGTGGTGGTGCGGCAGGACCGGAGGCTGGTCAGTTGAGGGCGCGGCCAGGGGCCGGCCGGGGCCATCGGGTGGTCGGGGGCCGCGCCGGGTGGTGGCGCGCCGCCTCCTGCGCCTGGGTGGGGATGGGGCTTCTGGCGGCCTGCGCCGACACCCCGGACCCCGCCCCCATCCCCGTGGTGGAGCTCACCATCACGGAGCTGCACCGGGCCCTGGACGCCGGCGAGACCACCTGCCGGATGGTGGTCCAGGCCCACCTGGACCGGATCGAGGCCTACGAGGATCGGATCAACGCGATCACCGTGGTGAATCCCCGTGCGCTGGACGTGGCCGACTCGCTGGACGCGGTCCAGGCGGACGGGGACGAGCAGGGGCCGCTCCACTGCGTCCCCATGCTGGTGAAGGACAACTTCGACACCCACGACATGGTGACCACGGGCGGGTCCATCGCGCTCCGGGACAACGTCCCGCCCGACGACGCCTTCATGGTCCGGCGCATCCGGGAGGCCGGGGCGGTGGTGGTGGCCAAGACGAACATGGCCGAGTGGGCCTTCAGCCCCCGGGAGTCGGTGAGCTCGAGCTTCGACACCACCCGGAACGCCTACGCCCTGGACCGGGTGCCGGCGGGCTCCAGCGGGGGGACGGCGTCCGGGGTGGCGGCCTCCTTCGGGTTGATCGGACTGGGGAGCGACACGGGCAACAGCATCCGGGGGCCGTCCTCGCACCTCGCGCTGGTGGGCATCCGCTCCGGCATCGGGCGGACGTCCCGGGACGGGGTCATCCCCCTCTCCTTCGACCGGGACATCGCCGGACCCATGGGCCGGACCGTGGAGGACGTGGCCCGGGTGTTCGGGGTGGTGGCGGGGTACGATCCGGCGGATCCCTACACGGAGCCGTCCCGGGACCGCCCGGAGGAGGACTACGAGGCGGACCTCGACGCCTCGGCCCTCGAGGGTGCCCGGCTGGGCGTCCTCACGGCCCTGGCGGATCCCGCCGAGTCGGATACCGCGGTGATCCGGCTCTTCGAGGCGGCCCGGGCCGACCTGGAGGCCCTCGGGGCCGAGGTGGTGGACGTCGACCTGGACGTCGCGGCGCAGCTGGAGCGGGAGAACATGTTCTGCAACCGGTTCCGCTACGACATGTGGGTCTACCTGGGAACGCTGGGTGCGGGCGCCCCCTTCCGGGACGTCACCTCGGTCCTCGAGACCGGGGAGTACCACCCCAGCGTGGAGCGGTCCCTCCGCTCGGACGTGGAGACCCCGCTGGACGTCCCGCCGGGCGAATGGGACGAGCCCTGTCCGGACTACGCCGACAACCCCGGCCGCCAGGCCTACCGTGCCGCGGTGGAGGAGGCCATGGCCGAGGCGGGCGTCGAGGCCCTGATCTACCCGTCGTGGACCTCGCCGCCGGCCCACCTGGACGCCGCCCGGGAGGAGTACCGGGGGGACAACTCCCAGCGGGTCGCGCCGGCGACGGGGCTTCCGGCGCTGTCGGTGCCCATGGGCTTCACGTACGGAAATCTCCCCGCCGGGCTGCAGATCCTCGGCCCCATGTGGTCCGAGGCCCGCTTGCTCGGCCTCGCCTACGCCTACGAGCAGGGGACCCGGCACCGGCGGCCCCCGGACGGCTTTCCCGAGCTGGTGCAGGAGGCTCCGCGATGAGGAGGGGGCTCGTGGCCCTCACCCTCGTGGCGGCGTGCGGGGGCGATGCGTCCTCCGAGGGCGGTGCGACCCCCGAGGCAGGGGCCGGGTCGCAGGACGGGACGCCGTCGGCCGCCGCGGTCCGCTTCGAGCCCTGGACGCCCCCGGGCGACGCCTGGCTCAAGGGCAACACCCACACCCATACCACCGAGAGCGACGGCGACTCCCCACCGGAGGAGGTGGCGCTCTGGTACCGGGAGCACGGCTACGACTGGCTCGTCCTCTCGGACCACAACGTCTTCACCGATCCGGCCGCCCTGGCCCACCTCGTGGACGACACCTTCTTCCTGATCCCCGGGGAAGAGGTCACGTCCGGGTTCGACGGGCGCCCGGTCCACGTGAACGGGCTGGACCTCCCCGGGCTGGTGGAGCCCCGGCGGGCCGCGTCCCTGGTGGCGACCCTGCAGGCCAACGTGGACGCGATCCGGGAGGTCGACGGGATCCCCCACGTCAACCACCCGAACTTCCAGTGGGCCTTCGGTGCCGAGGAGCTGGCCCAGGTGGAGGGCGACCGCCTCCTGGAGATCCACAACGGGCATCCCAGCGTCCACAACCAGGGCGGGGGCGGCACGCCGGGCCTCGAGGAGGTCTGGGACGCCCTCCTGACCGGCGGCAAGCGCATCTACGGGATCGCGGTGGACGACGCCCACCACTTCCAGGGGGAGTTCGCGCCGGACCGGGCGAACCCCGGGCGGGGGTGGGTGGCGGTCCGGGCCGCCGAACGCACCGGACGGTCGGTGGTGACCGCGCTGGAGGCGGGCCACTTCTACGCCAGCACCGGGGTGGAGCTTGCCGACGTGGTGGTGGGCCCGCGCCGCCTCGAGATCGACATCGCGCCCCGGGGCGACTTCCGCTACACCACGGTCTTCATCGGGGCCGGCGGAGAGATCCTGGGAGAGACCATCGAGGATCCCGCGGTCTACGAGCTCACCCGGGACGTGGGATACGTGCGGGCCAAGGTCGTGGACTCCATGGGCTACGCGGCCTGGACCCAGCCCGTGTTCGTGATCCGGGACGGCGGGTAGGCGGGGGCCCCGCCCTCGACGGGTCGCGGCGTCACCCTCGGCGGATGGGGGTGCCCCGGGGCGAACCCGTCAGCCGTCTCCGTTCCCCTTTCCCGTCCGCGCCAGCAGCTCCTCGATGAGCCGGCTCGCCGAACCCTCGCGGCCCCCGGTCAGGTCCTCCAGCGAGTCCACACCCGCCAGGCCCGCGGCTTCCTCGGCGGACACGTCGGCGTCTTCCATGAGGCTCTCGATGTAGCTCCGCTGCTTGGGGCTCGGCGGCTGCCGTTCGTCGTGGAGGCGCTGGAGCTCGTCGATCACCCGGCTGGCCGCTCCGCTGGTCCGGAGACCCTCGACCCCGGCCTCCCCCAGCACCTCGTCCCGCTCCGTGGCCTCCAGCTCCAGGTCCTCGAGGAGGCGCCGGATCAACGTCAGCTGAGCCTCGGAGGGAGCCGGCTGCACCCCCGCCTCCCGGAGCCCTTGGATGAGCGTCTGGGCCTCCTGGTAGGTCAGCGCCGAGGGGTCCTCGGGACGGGCGTCGGCCGGGAGGTCGTCGGGAGACGCGTTCTCGAGGATGCGGGCCAGGAGCCGTTGTTGCCGGACCGTGGCGCCTCCCGCCTTCTTCTGCGCCAGGGCGGCTTCGTGCAGGGTCCGGATCTTGTCGCGCCAGTCCTCCCAGCGGGCCGGCGCCGGCGTCTCACCCCGGGCCACCTCGTCCAGGCCTTCCTCCATGGCCGCCGTGAACTCGGTGCTGAAGAGCTCGACCCCGGGTCCCCGGGGCGCGTCCCCGTCCGACGAGGCGCTACTGGGTGACGCGCCGCCGCCGTCCGTGCCGTTCGTGGAGGCGTCGTTCCGACCCTCCTGAGCGTAGAGAGGTGCCGCGTCGAGCCAGACGGCGCGGCCCCGGGCGGTGGGCACCAGGGCGCCGTCCTCCATCTCCACGTAGCCCTTGCCCTCCAGCTTCTCGACGGTCCGGCTGTAGGTGGAGGGACGGCCGATCCCGGCGTCCTTCATGGCCCGGATCAGGGTGTGGGGCCGGTAGCGTCCGGGAGGGCGGGTCTCGTCCTCCACCAGGAGCGGATTCGGCTGCTCGTCCGTCGGGGCGTCCAGGGACCAGACCGCGCCGGGGGTGAGGTCCACCGGCGGTGGGGCGGTGGGCCGCTCGGGCTCGAACTCCCGGTACGCCGCCTCCCAGCCCAGGAAGGTGCGCCAGGACACGGTCCCGGTCAGGGGCCGGTCGAGTCCCTTGCACGCGGCCTCGATGGACCGGGACGCACTGACCGACGGCGCCATCTGGCTGGCCAGGGTGTGCGCCCGGATCAGCCGGTAGAGCTTCCGGGCGTCGGCATCGTCCACCGGCGCCTCGTCCACCTCCAGGCGGGTCGGGCGGATCGCTTCGTGGGCGTCCTGGACGGGGCCTTTGGCGACGTTGCCCCGGGCCTCGGGACCCAGGTGGTCCTCACCGAACCCCTCCCGGACCAGGGACCTGGCCTTCTGCACCGCCGACGCGGACAGCCGGGTGGAATCGGTGCGGATGTAGGTGACGTGCCCGTCCTCGTACAGGAGGCTGGCCAGGGCCGAGGTCTTCCGGGGCGACCACCCCAGCCGCGTGCCGGCGACCTGCAGGAGGGCGTCCGTGGAGAAGGGGGCCGAGGGCTTCCGGGTGTTCGTCCGGGAGGTGACGTCGGTCAGGGTCAGCTCCCCGGCCTCCTCCAGCGACGCCCGGGCCCGCTCCGCCAGCTCTCCGTCGAAGGTCCGGGTGGCCGACTCCCGACCGCTCTCGTCCCGCCAGATCTCCGGATCGCCCTTCTCGTGGAACCGCACCTGGAAGTCCACCGCTTCCGCCCGGGCCCGGACCTCGAAGTACGGGGTCGGGACGAAGGCCTCCCGCTCCAGCTCCTTCTCCACCACGAAGCCGAGGGTGGGGGTCTGTACGCGGCCCATGGAGGCACCCCGGCCCACGACCGTGCTGGCCATCTTGGACGTGCGGAAGCCCACCAGCCGATCCAGGAACTTCCGCACGAGGGCGCTGTCGACCATGCGCTGGTCCACACCCCTCGGGTGCTCGAGCGCCTCCCGCACCGCCTCCTCCGTGACCTCCTGGAAGGTCACCCGCCGGGTCGGCCCCCGGGGGGAGAGGATCCGCTCCAGGCACCAGGCGATGAACTCCCCCTCCCGGTCGGGGTCGGTGGCGATCCAGAAGACCGGGTCCGTTCCCGCCTCGTCCAGGATCTTCTCGACCGCCGCCTCGCCCCGGTCCGTCCACACCCAGGGGGGCGTGGGAAGCTCGTCCGGCCGGTTGGCCCAGTAGGCCTTCTTGGCATCCTTGCCGTGCTTGCTGCGATCGTCCGGTAGGGTCTCCACGTGCCCGCCGGTGGCCAGCACGCTCCAGTCCGCCCCCAGGTACTTCTGGAGGGTGCGGGCCTTCGCCGCGGATTCGACGATGAGGATGTTCATGGGCGTCCGGGTGCCGTGGAGATCCTGGAACGGGCACGAGTCTCACCGCGGTGGGGGGGGCGAGGCAACCCCTGGCCTCCGGGGCCGCTTCCGTTCCGGGTGTCGACACCCCTGCGGGTTACGTGCCATGGTACAGCATGTCCTCTCGCAGAATCGCGGTGGTGATCCCGGCTTTCGACGCGGAGCCGTTCATCGCAGAGACCCTCCGGTCCGTCCTGGCGCAGACGCGCCCGCCCGACGAGGTCGTGGTGGTGGACGACGCCTCCGGCGACCGCACGGCGGCGGTGGCGGCGGAGGTCGATCCCGGCATCCGCATCATCCGCCTCGAGGAGAACCGCGGCGGTGGGTACGCGCGCAACGTCGGGGCCGAGGCGACCACCGGCGAGCTCCTCGCGTTCATGGACGCGGACGACCTCTGGGAGCCCACCCACCTGGCCAACCTGGAGCGGGCGATGGACGCCTTCCCCAAGGTGGCCGTGACGTTCTGCAGGGGACAGCAGTTCGGAGACTCCCACTGGACCCAGGTCGCGCGCCTCCCGGTGGGACGCCCCGTCGACGCCTACTGGGCCTGCACCCGCGAAAACGTCGTCTTTCCCCCTGCGGCCCTCATCCGCCGGCGGGCCTTCGAGGCCGTGGACGGGTTCCACCCAGACCTGCGGTGCTGCCAGGACTTCGAGTTCTTCCGGCGGCTGGCCACGCAGGGCCCCTTCCTGTGCGTCCCGGAGATCACCATGTGGTATCGCAAGCACAGGTCACAGATCACCCGGGAGGTCCCCCGCAACCGCAAGGTCCAGTACGCCATCCGGAGGCGGTGGCTGGCCGAGGCCCGGGCCGAGGCCCCCCCGGAGGGCCTCGAGCGCCACCTGGAGATCCTGCGCGGGGCCTGGAACGCCCATCTCAACACAGCGTGGAACGAGCGGAAGTGGCGGCTCTTCCTGCTCTACCTGCGGCTCGGCCACTGGATACCCGGGACCGCCCGGACCTACCGCCGTTGGATCCCCCGGGCGCTGGCGATTCCCTTCGTGCCCGTCCTGGACCGGCTCCGGGGCCTGTCCCCGCCGGAGGCCGTTCCCCCCGAGGGGATGGAGCCCCCTAACTTCCCTCCCGAGGAGCCCGCCGGGTAGCGCCGCACGTCCCTGCCGCGTCAGCTGCGCCGGGGCTGGACGTCGTGGAAGGTCAGGTCCTTCTCGTCGTCCACCGTGGTCTTCAGGGACCACTCGCTGTCGAAGAGGATCATGGGGTGGCCGTCGGCGTCCGCCACCGAGCGCCGCCCGTAGGCCCCGCCCACCCGCTCGATGCGGGCCTCGGGTCCAGTGACCCAGCGGGCGCAGTGGAAGGGGAGGGGCTCCAGGCGGACCTTCACCCCGTACTCCCGTTCCAGGCGGTCCACCAGGACGTCGAACTGGAGGCGGCCCACCGCCCCCACCAGGGGGACGGGACCCGTCAGGGAGTGGGAGTAGAGGAGGAGGATGGTGCCCTCCTCGGCCAGATGCTTCAGCCCCCGGTCGAGCTGCTTCCGCTTCAAGGCCTCCTCGATCCGGACCGAGGCGAAGTGCTCGGGGGAGAAGCGGGGGACGCCGGCGTACTCCACGCCGGGCTCGGCGCTGAGCGTGTCCCCGACCCGGAGGGTGCCCCGGTCGTGGATGCCCACCACGTCTCCCGCCACGGCGTCCACGACCGCCTCCCGCTCCCGGGCCATGAGCTCCTGGGGGACCGCCAGGCGCACGGTTCTTTCCGAACGCGAGTGGTGGGCGTCCATCCCCGGCTCGTAGCGGCCCGTGCACACCCGGAGGAAGGCGATCCGGTCCCGGTGCCGGGGGTCCATGTTCGCCTGCACCTTGAAGACGAACCCCGAGAAGGGCGTGTCCACCGGATCCAGGGCCTCACCGCCGCTCTCCCGGGGTGCCGGAGACGGGGCGAGGGACAGGAAGTGCCGCAGCAGCACTTCCACACCGGCGTTGGTCAGGGCGCTGCCGAAGAAGACGGGCGTCAGGAGACCGGCCCGGAAGGCCGCCTCGTCCCAGGGCGTCCCCACCGCGTCCAGGAGTGCGACCTCCTCCCGGAGCGTCTCGGCCCCGGACTCGCCCAGGTGGGCGTCCACCGCAGGGTCGTCCAAGGTAACGGCGCGGGCGTCGATGCGGGTCTGGCCGTGATCGCCGCGCTGGGTGAAGAGGTGCACCTCCCCGCTGAGGCGGTCCGCCAGTCCCGCCAGGCGCCCGTCCTTCCGGGCGGGCCAGGCCGCGGCGTAGCAGTCGATGCCCAGGTCCTGTGAGACGTCGTCCAGGAGCTCCAGGGGGTCCACGCCCACCCGGTCGCACTTGTTCACGAAGGTGGTGATGGGCAGGCGGCGCTTCCGGCACACGCTGAAGAGCTTCCGGGTCTGGGTCTCGACCCCCTTCCGGTTGTCGAGGAGCATGATGGCGGAGTCCGCCGCCGCCAGGGCCCGGTAGGTGTCCTCGGAGAAGTCCTGGTGACCCGGCGTGTCCAGGAGGTTGATGCGGAAGCCCTCCCATTCGAAGTGCAGCGCGCTCGCCGTGATGGAGATGCCCCGTTCCTTCTCCATCTCCATCCAGTCCGAGGTGGCGTGTCGCTGCGCACCCCGCCCCTTCACGGAGCCCGCGAGGTGCAGGGCGCCGCCGTAGAGGAGGAGCTTCTCGGTGAGCGTCGTCTTCCCTGCGTCGGGATGACTGATGATGGCGAAGGTCCGCCGGCGGGCGACCTCGGCCTGGAGGGTCTGATCGGCCATGGTCCGAAAGGTCACCGGGGCCGGGGCCGGATTCAACGGGCGGGAGGGTCCTGGACCGTCGGGAGGGCCCTCACAGCGGGTGGTGGCGCCGTCCCCCGGCCGGTGACACCTTGGCCGCATGCGCAGATCTCCGCCCCCTCCCACCCGGTCGTCGCCCCGAGCCCGCGGACCCGCCGTCCGGCGGATCCGGCCCGGGGGAGCCGTGCTGCTCACCGCGGCCCTGGTCGGCTGCGACGGCGCTCCGGAGCCTGCTCCCCCCGCCGAGGAGACTCCCCCGGCCGCGCAACCCGCCTCCCCGGCGGACACCGGGGGGACGGCCACCGACGCCCGCCGCCCCGCGGGGTACGCCCCGCGACCGGGCGAGCCGTGGGTCCGCCGGGATCCCGAGGAGTTGGGCATGGACCCCTACCTCCTGGGAGAGGCGGTGGAATACGCCCTGGCCCACGAGACCACCGAGATCCCGGAGGATCCCGGGGCGTACCTGCGGGAGCGCTTCCAGGGCCTTCCGGACCAGGAGATCGTGGGGCCCACCGTCCACCGGGGAGGGGTGAGCGGCATCGTCCTCAAGGACGGCTACATCGTGGCCGAATGGGGGGACACGGACCGGGAGGACATGACCTTCTCCGTCACCAAGAGCTACCTCTCCACTCTGGCGGGGCTCGCCTGGGCCGAAGGGCTCATTCCCGACCTGGACGGTCCGGTGTCCGAGCTCGTACCGGGCGCCACCCTCGCCGGGGAGCGGAACCGGACGATCACCTGGCGACACCTGCTGCAGCAGACCTCCGAGTGGGAGGGCACCCTGTTCGGCAAGCCCGACCGGGCGGATCGCAGGGAGGGCATCGACCGCACCCTGCAGACGCCGGGGACCTTCTGGGAATACAACGACGTGCGGGTGAACCTCCTGGCCTACGCCCTTCTCCTGCGCTTCGAGCGGCCGTTGCCCGAGGTGCTGGCCGAGGCGGTCATGAACCCCATCGGAGCGTCCGACGGCTGGCGCTGGCACGGGTATCGGACGTCCTGGGTAGAGGTCGACGGTCGGCGGGTGCAGTCCGTCAGCGGAGGGGGACACTGGGGCGGGGGCCTCTTCATCGACACCGAGGACCACGCCCGCTTCGGGCTCCTCGCCCTGCGGTCGGGACGCTGGGGCGACCGCCAGGTCCTTCCCGCGGCCTGGTTCTCCCTGGCCACGACCCCCACCGCCATCAAGCCCGACTACGGGTTCATGTGGTGGCTCAACACGGACCGGGCCCTTCTCCCGGCGGCGCCGGCCTCGGCCTTCATGGCCGTGGGTGCCGGGTGGACGAACGTGATCTACATCGACCGGGAGCATCAGTTGGTCACGGTGACACGTTGGCTCGACGGCCCGGAGCACGTGAACGAGTTCGTGGCCCGGGTGCTGGAGGCCGTGGACGCGGAGCCGGCGCCCGGGGACGGCGGCTGACGCTCCTTCCTCGGGACCCCGGCCGGAACGTCTCTCACCGGCGAAGCCAGGGTGGTGCCCCCGGGACGTCTCTCGCCTGAGCGAAGCTAGGGTGGTGCCCCGGAAATCTGGTTGCTACCGAGGCGCCGGAGGCGCCGTCCCGACGAGGCGGACCGACGAGGCGTAGCGCAGCTACGGCGAGGAGTTCCAACGACGCTCGGGGCGGACGAATCCGGCGCCGAACAGCCCCACGATTTCCGGGGCCCCGCCCTAACTGAGAAGATCGATGACCCGGCGTCGGGGCCGGAGCTCCCCGACCCGGACGAAGCGTACCACGGTACCCAGCAGGATCCCTGGCCGCCGGACCCGCCCGGCCAGGTCCGCCACGAACTCGTCCGTGAGGTCGATGGCGGCGTCCCACGAGCTCCGGGGGCTGGCCGCCAGCCGCCGGGCGAAGCCCCAGGCTGCGTCACGGGCCCGGCACATGCTGAAGTTGACGATGGCCTCGTCGTCGTCGTCTCCAAGCCAGTCGAGGACACGCAGTGCCGGCCATACGTGGGAGAGCCGGTCCTGGACGTCGTCCACCAGCTCGATGAGGATGTCGTTGATGCGGATGAAGTCGCCGTGGAGCCCTTCGATCTCCGCCGCGGGGGCCACCGAAGCCGCGGCGATCCCGAGGTCGAGGTTGATGTGGGCGTTCATGCCCAGCAGCAGATGCTGCATCACGATCGGCGGCCATTCGTCGGCCGCTTCGAAGGCGGCCCGCCAGGCCCGTGACACGGGCCGGCCGGCCTCCCAGGCGTGCCACGCGTCCAGGTATCGGTCGGCGAAGAGGACGTCCAGCCGCTCCATGCGGGCGCCGTCGTCGAAGCGGCCCTGCCGGATCCAGTCCCGGACCCCGATGGTCACGCGGCGATAGAGCGCCGGGAAGTAGCCGGCGGCACTCTTCCGCTCCCGACATCGATCGATCACGTCGCTCAGGTCGTCGACGACGTGATCGATGGTCCTTTCGCTCAAGGCTCCTCCCGATCGGTCTCCTCCCCCGGCCGATAGCGGCGCAGGGCGCGGGCGGCGATCTCGGCTTCGGTCCAGGCCACCGGCTTGAACTGTTCCCCTGCGAAGAGGCCCGCCTGATCGTCGAAATGGGGGGTGCCCTCCCGGTTGCTCTCCCCGTAGGCCAGGACCGACCACGCCCGGGGGGTGTCCCCGAACTCCACCAGGAGGACCCAGGCGTCCCCGCGATTGGCCGCCAGACGACGGTCGTCGGTCATCTCGAACGAGAGGACGCGGAAGCAGCCGAGGGTCGCCGGGCATCCCGCCACCGGAGCGTCCACGTCGCCCCGGACCACGCGGTGGACCTCGCCCCAGGTGACGTCCACCGGCCAGCGGCGGGCCTGCATGGTGTCGATGGCGGCCTTGAGCGCCCGCACCGCTGCTGCCGGGTCCCCGATCCCGTAGGGCGTCGCCAGGGGGAACTCCGGGTCCCAGGGGATCCGGAAGAAGCTCTCGTCGTCCACCTCCCGGGCGTACTCCTCGGCCCACACCGAGAACAGCGTACCGCCCCGGGAGTGGATGTCGCTGGTGCGGTCCCAGTTCTCGAGCACGACGGCGGCGTCGAGCATGTAGCTCGGGCGGATGCCGTTGACGGGCTTCCTCGCTTCCACCACGAGCTCGTCGACGATGCGGTTGGCCAGGAGGATCCGGTCGGAATGCTTCAGCGCCATCACGTCCTGGGGGGTGAGCCGATCGCTGCCGTGGGCCAGGAGGAGCGAGTGCTGGCTACGGAGTCGCAGGCGGGGCTCCGGGAGGTTCGCCGGGACGGTGTCCCGGTCCAGCGTCACCAGGAGGTTGGTGTAGTCCGGGGTGTCGTTCGCCTGCTGGACGTAGCCACCGGGCGGATTGACCCAGAGGGGCAGGTCCTCGAAGGCCACGAGCTCGGACCAGATGTCGGCGGAGCTGTCGGCGGGCGCGGCCGCGTCCCCGGTGGGCGCATGGGGTAGGGCGGGGAGGCGGGCGTTGTAGTAGTGGGCGATGTTCCCGGCCGCGTCGGCGTAGGTGAAGTTCGACGTGGGGTGGGCACGCATCCGCATGACGTCGAGCCACTCCGGAAGGGAGGTCGCCTGCATCATCCGCAGGAACTGCTCCCCCCGGCGGAACTCGCCGTCCCTGGGGTCCTTGAGCACGTAGAAGGTGTCCCGGGTCTGGTGGATCACCGGGCCGTAGGGCGTCATGAGGGTCGTGCGGGTCTCCGAGGCGATGCTGCCCTCGATCGTACGATAGGGCACCGTCGCGGGCGTCTCCACGACCGGATGGGACACCCCGTCCAGGAGGTAGCGGGTCGCGTCCTCGGGATCCCGACTCAGGGCGTAGACCTGGGACAGGGTGGGCGAGTTGTTCGTGGTGGCCCACCCGAGGTGCTCGTTGAACCCGCCGATGATCCCGAAGGCGTGTCCGATGCGGAAGTCCCCGTAGAACTCCACCACCCCGGGTACCTTGACGTGGGCCTCGTAGTAGCCCGCGTCCCAGCCGAGGTGGGGGTTCCGGAGGAGCATGGCGTTGCCCGACATGGACCGGGACGGCCCGAAGGCCCATGCGTTGCTCCCGTCCAGGTCGAAGGACTCCGCGTCGGCGTCCATGCCTCCCCGGCGGCCCTCGAGAGTGGCCACGAAGCTGCGGGCGTCCCCCCGGCTCCAGCTCTGAACGTCCCGTGCGTGGGCGTCCAGGCCCGTGAAGTCCGGCACGAGCCAGTCCGGAAAATCGCCGGGGTGGAGACGCACGTAGTGACGGATGCCGGCGGCGAAGCCGTCGTACACCTGCTGGGTCTCGAAGCTGAGCTGGTCCCAGGTCTCCCGTGCCCGGGCGTACCGCACCCGGGACTCGAAGTCGCCGTCGATGGAGTCCCGGCCCACGAAGCGGGCGTAGGTGCCCCGGGCCTTGACCAGCTCCCGGGCGGCGACGTCGCCGTAGTCCTCGGATTGGAGCCATCCCATGGCGAAGCCCATGGCCTCCAGGTCCTGGGCGAGGACGTGGGGCACACCGTATTCCGTGCGGACGATCTCCACTCGTCGGGCGATGGCCGCCTCGGCGGCGGAGTCGGCCACGAGCGGAAGCTCCCGAGCGGCGGAGGGGCCTTCACCGGGGACGTGCGAGAGAGGCTGGCCGGCGGCCAGAAGCCCCGGGAGGATGCCGGCGAGAGCGGCGAGTCGGTAGCGTGAAATCGCAGACATGAAGCGAGAACGATTGGAGAAACGCCTTTTCCGCAAGCTACGAGACGGCGCCCCGGAAAACGAGGATGATGTTCGGCGGCCTCCGGCCGGGAACCGCGTCCGTGCGGCCGGGTTTGCAGACCCGTGACCCGCCTTCGCCTCCTCCTCGTCCCGCTCCTGGCGGGCCTGTTCCTTCCGTGGAGCGGTGCCCCGTCGGGCGCCGGCGCGCTCGCCGCCCAGGTGGGCGAGGCCGATACCCTGCCCGACTCCGTCGTCGCGGACTCCGTCGTCGCCCAGGACACCGTGCCCCTGCCGGAGCAGATCACAGAGGCCCGCTCCCAGACCGACGAAACCATCCGGAACGCCCTCCAGGCCCTCTTCGACCGGGTGCCGTCGCTGCAGGGGGTGGACGTGGCCGTGGAGGCCGGCGTGGTGCACCTCGACGGCGTCGTCCTCGACGCCGAGACCCGGGAGCGGGCGGGGGCTCTGGCGGCGGACCAGGAGGGGGTCCTGTGGGTGGAGAACGGGATCACCCTGGACACCTCGTTGTCCCGCCAGCTCGAGCCCACCCGGGAGCGGCTGCGTGAGCTGGCCTACGGGTTCGTGGCCCGGCTGCCCCTGTTCGCCGTGGGGCTCCTCATCGTCCTCTTCGCGGTCTTCCTGGGGTCGCGCCTGGGACGGTGGGGCGGACCGTCCTGGATCCGGTTCAAGAACCCGTTCCTCCAGAACCTGGTGGGTCGGGCGATCCAGACGATCGTGGTGCTCACCGGCCTGTTGATCGCCCTGGACCTGCTCGAGGCCACGGCGCTGGTGGGGGCGGTGGCCGGGACCGCGGGACTGGCGGGCCTGGCGGTGGGCTTCGCGTTCCAGGACATCGTCCAGAACTACCTGGCGGGGCTCCTCCTGGCGGTGCGCCAGCCCTTCGACAAGAACGACCACGTGCTCGTGGACGGGAACGAAGGCAAGATCGTGCGGCTGACGCCCCGGGAGACCATCCTCATGACGCTCGACGGGAACCACGTGCGGATGCCCAACGCCCTGGTCTTCCGGAGTCCCATGACCAACTTCACGCGGAACCCGCGTCGGCGCTTCCAGTTCGACGCGGGCGTCGGCCCCGTGGACGATCTCGCCGTGGCCCGACGGGCCGGCATCGAGGTCATGGACGAGATGGAGGGTGTCCTGTCCGACCCTGCTCCCGAGGCCCTGGTCGTGGATCTCGGGGAATCCTGGGTCACGGTGCGGTTCATGGGGTGGGTGGACCAGCGGAACGCGGACTTCTCCCGCGTCCGGTCCGAGGCCATCCGTCTGGTCAAACGACGTCTGGAGGCGGCGGGTGTGTCCCTCCCCTCTCCGGAGTACGTGATCCGGATGGCCGGCGCGGGAGGGGCGTCGGCGGAGCCGGGAGAGACCCCCCTGCCGGCACCGCCCGAGCCCGTTGCACCCGGGTTCGAGGCCGAAGACGTGAGGCGGGAGCAGGAAGACGTCTCTCCCGACGACAGCGTGGATCGGCAGATCGAGGAGGACCGGGAACGGAGCGGAGAACGGAACCTCCTGGAGGACGACGGGACCGGCGAGGGCCTGCTTACGTAGGATGTGGCAACGTTCTTGCTGGAACAGCGGGGGAAGGGTGGGGCGTGTCCCCGAGAAGAAGACTCCGCAACACGCCATGAGGAGGGCGAGGATGAACATCGACTCCCTGAAGAAGCTGTACGTGCACGAGCTGAAAGACCTCTGGAGTGCCGAGAACCAGCTGATGGCGATCCTGCCGGAAGCCATCGACGCAGTGGAGCATGGAGATCTGAAGAGGGCCCTCGAATCGCATCAAAACGAGACAGAAGGGCAGATCTCGCGGCTGGAAACAATCTTCCTGACGCTGGACTTCGGACCCGGCGGCCACCGGTGTGAAGGCATGGCCGGACTCATCAAGGAGTTGAAGGGGGCGTTCGGAAGCGACGTGCACAACAGCGTCCGGGACGCGATGATCATCGCCGCCCTCCAGCGGATCGAGCACTACGAGATGGCCGGCTACGGAGTCGCCCGGACCTTCGCCGAGAAGCTGGGGGAGTACAACGCCTCCGACCTCCTCCAGGCCTCCCTGGACGAGGAGGGTGCCGCGGATCGGAGACTCACCCGGCTCGCCGAGCGCAGCCTGAACTTCGAGGCGCTGGCGGGCTGACCCTGCGGCCCCTGAGGCATTCGTCCTCTCGACCGGACCCCGTCATGTCCACCGACCTCCGCCTGCACCACGAGCTCCTGCTCCTGGCCCTGCACGACGACAAGGGGACTCTGGTGTTCGGGCAGATGGTCGAGCTCGGCCTGGCGGGCGCGGTGCTGGCCGAGCTGCTCCTCGAGGAGCGGGTCGTCCTGAAGCCCGAGGGCCGGAAGGGACGACCTCTGGTCACCGTGGTGAGCCGGGCGACGCTCGGAGACGAGGTCCTGGACGCCGGGCTTCGTCGCCTCACCGACGCCAAGCGCCGCGCGGATCCGGCCAGGACGGTGTCCCGGCTGTCCGGGATCCCGCAGCTCCGGAATCGAACCGCCCTCGCCCTCTGCCGTCGGGGGGTCCTCCGGGAGGAGGAGGACCGGGTTCTGGTGCTCTTCAAGCGCCGGGTGTACCCGACCGTGGATCCGGGGCCGGAGCAGGCCCTGGTGCAGCGGGTCCGACGGGCCGTCGACGAGCCGGATGCCGATGTGGGACCGAGGACCGCGCTCCTCGTCGCCCTCGCCCGTGCGACCCACGCCCTGCGAGCGATCTGGACGGCGAAGGAGCTTCGGGCCCGGAAGGCGCGGCTGGAGGCCCTGTCCACGCTGAGCGGCCCTGGCGGAGCGGCGGCTCGCGAGGCCGTCCAGGCCGCGGAAGCCGCGATGATGGTCGTGATGGCGAGCACCGTGGCCGCCACGGCCGCGGCCACCGGCGGCTCCTGACCGGGCGGGAGCGCGTCCGAGCCCCCCGACCCCCGGGCCGACTTCAAGGGGGGATGCGGGCTCAGCCCGTCGGGGAGCCGGCCGGTTCCCGGGTACGGACCTCGAGGAGGATCGCGGCCCGCTCCCCGGGCCCGGCCCGGAGCCACCGGCGGATCTCGTCCAGGGTCCGGGCGCACCCGGTACACCGCTCCCGGGCCTCGTCCAGCCGACAGCGTCCGGTGCACGGCGACGGGATGTCGCCGACGAGGCACCCGGCGCACAGGCAGGCACGTCCGGTGGCCTCCCGGGAGACCGCTCGGGTGACTGCCGCCTCCGCCGCCTCGCCGGCGCACCAGCAGCCCGGCCGCCCTGCGACCCGCCCACACGCGTTGGGCCGGCCGCAGAGCGGACAGTGCTCGGGACCCGTGCTCAGGGGTCGAAGACGGTGATGCGCATCGTCGTCGGACCCTGGCCCGCCGGGATGCTGTCGCGCAGGGCGAAGGTGTCGGCGTCGTAGACGAAGATCCACGGCGGAAGCCCCTCGCCTGCGCTCCCGAAGAAGGCCTGGTAGAGCGTGCCGTCGGTCGCCGCGGAGGCGTCGAAGGCGCCCCGGCACCCACCCCCGTCCAACGGGGCGCAGACCGGGTCGTCGGGCCCCCGGACCCAGCTTCGGTCCGCCGTGTCCAGGACCACCGTACCCAGGAAGAATCCGGAGACGTACAGGAGCCCCTGATCGTCCACGGTCAGCGATCCGGGGCCCACGCCCGCGTCCTCGATCAGGTCGATCCGCTCCATCGTGGCGGGGTCGATCACCGCGATGGTGGCCGGACTCACGTAGTCCCCGGTGTTCAACACGTACAGCAGCCCGTCAGGGCCGACCGCCGAGGCCGTCGGGTTCTCACCGCCGGTCTCCACCGTGCCCAGGACCTCCAGCGTCGTCGGGTCCAGGGCGGTGACCACGCCGGCGCCCAGGGGAAGGAAGCCGTCGTCCAGGTTGCCGGAGAGGACCAGCGCCCGGCTCCCGGCCATCTCGATGTCCGTGGGGGCCGGGGCCACGTCCACCAGGTCCTCGATGGCGTCCGAGGCCTGGTCCAGGGTGACCCGCCCCACCTGGTCCTCCAGGAGGTTCGCCACCAGCAGGGTCTCGTCGTCCACGAAGGCGGCGCCGGTGGCGTTCCCCGACGGGAAGAGGAAGAAGCGGTCGATCCGCAGCGTCGCCGGATCGATCAGGGCCACCGAGGCGGCGTTGCCCAGGGGCACGGCCATGGCGCCACCGACGGCCGAGACCCCGGTGGCGGTCACGGCGCTGCTGGCCCCCAGGGCCACCTCCCGGACCTGGGTCGGGTCGCCCAGCTGGAAGAGCTGCAGGACGTTGGACAGCGTGTTCACCACCAGGCCGATCTGGGGATCGGCCTCGGTGCCCTGGTGGAAGGGGCGATCGCCGGGGTCCGGATCGACGGGGTCGTCGTCGCAGGCGGTGATCGCCACGCCGAGGAGGAGGAAGAGGTAAGACAGGCGCTTCAACATGGGGTCTCCAGATGGGAGGGTGAGGGAGAGGGGGCGGGTCGGCTCAGGTCCCGGCGGGTCCGGCGCGGATGCGGAGCGTCAGGGTGCGGCCGGGGAGGGGGTAGTCCACCAGGAGGGACGCCGTCTCGTCGAGGACGTTGTCCACAGCCAGCTCGAAGGCGCCGGCCACACCCCGCAGGCGGAGGGGCAGGCGGAGCCCGGTGTCGAGGCGTCCGTAGCCCGGCAGCTCGTTCAGCTCCGTGCCTGGGCTCGTGCGGCGCGCCCCCACCCACCGCCAGCGCACGGTCCAGTCCAGGCGCCCCGTGGGCACGCGGGCCGACACGTCCGCCGTGAGCTCCGGGCGGTAGACCACCTGCCCGTCCAGGGCGGCGTTGGCGTACTCCACACGGGTCCAGCCCACGCTGGCCTGCAGCGGGTCGAGGGGCCCGGCCCGCAGCTCCCCGGTGGCCTCGATGCCCCGGCGGTGGACGTCGACGTTCCGGGGGCTCCAGACGAACCGGTGGTCCGGGAACCAGAGGATCATCCCGTCCACGTCGGCCCGGAAGGCACCGAGCCCCACCGTGCCGCTCCAGGCGTCGGATCGGAAGCTCTGGCGGAGCTCCACGCCCACCTCCCCCCGGATCCGCTCCGGAGCCAAGTCGGGGTTGGCCCGGGCCAGGACGCCTTCCTGGAAGAAGAGGTCGGAGAGGTCCGGAGGCGAGACGGCGTTGCCGAGGGCGGCCTCGAGGCTCGTGCCGTGCCGGCCCCGGACCACCGAGAGGGAAGGGGAGGCCACCACCCCGTCCAGGAGGTCGTGGACGTCCGCCCGCAGTGTCCCCGTCACCTCGATGGAGCGGTCCGGGTCGCCGGCGTGCCAGCGCCCCCGGAGCCAGGCACCCACCCCCGCCACGGTCCCGGGCGCGTCGTCGGTCACCGAGGTGCTCTCCACCGCCTGGAGCCGACCGTCCAGGCCCGTGCCCAGCTCCACGGCGCCGAGGCCGAGGCGACCCTCGGCCCGCGCGTCGAGCTGCCGGACCTCGGAGTCGGAGCGGTAGGCCTCGCCGAGGGGCGGGTCCGGGTCGTCGAAGACCGCGTCGATGCGGTCGGCGCCCAGCGTGGCGGCCCAGCTCCGGGTCGCGCCCCCCCCGTCCCCCTGGAGGAGGAGGCCGATGCGGCGCTCCTCGTTCCGCCCCGTCAGCGAGGGCTGGACGACCGTTCCGGGGCTCCCTCGTTCCACCTCACGGGCGTGGAGGCGCATCCGGAGCCGGGGGCCGCTCCCGGGCTCCCGCGCGGCCTCCGCGAAACCCGACGCACCCCGTACGTCCGCATTGTCCCGGCGGGCCACGCCTCCGCCGCGAACGTCCGGGACCGGATACTCGAAGTCCCCGTCGGTCCGACTCCACTCGCCCCCGAGGGACCACCGCCAGGGGCTCCCGGCCCGGGCCAGCGATGCGGAACCGCCCAGGGCCCAGCTCGCCAGGCTCCCGGTCTCCACACGGGCCCGGGCGGTGGAGGTGGCGGGCCGGCGCGTCTCGATGAGGATGGCACCCGCCAGCGCCCCCGGCCCGTAGCGAGCCGCCCGGACGCCGGGCACCACCGTCACCCTGACCACGGCCGCCAGGTCCACCTCCGAGAGATCCGCCTCGCCGGTGAGCGGCGAGTTGAGGGTCACCCCGTCCACCAGGACCAGAACCTGGTCCCCGGAGGAGCCCCGGATGCTGGGGGTGGCGGCGGTGCCCGGGCCGCCGCGCCGGACCACCGTGACCCCGGGCAGGCGCTCGACGACGTCCCCAAGGGTGCGGTCGGCCGGGCCGATCTCCTCTTCCGAGATCGCCCGGGCGCCCGCCGGGAGGCCCGCGACCTCGACTCGGAGACCGTCCAGAACCAGCGGGCGGGGCTGGAGCCGGAAGACGACGTCGACCCGCAGGCCGTTCTCGGCGTCCACGATCCGGTCCGCCGGGGCGTACCCCGGTCCGCGGGCCCGGAGGGTGTGCCGCCCCGGGGGGAGCCCCCGGAGGACGGCCCGGCCGTCGGCACCCGTCCGCACCGGGGCCGCGACACCGCCCACGACCTCGACGACCACCTCCGCCAGGGGATGGTCCGACCCGGCCTCCCGGACCTCCACCCGGACCACGCTCTCCACCTGGGCGACGAGGGTCGTCGGCCCCGGCAGGCACGTGGCGACCAGGACGCCGAGGGCGATGGAAGGTCTGAATACGAACATCCCCGTCTTCTCCGAGACGGGGAGAAGAACGGGGTGCGCGGAGCCGGCACGCGTGCGCCGACAACGTGGCCCATTCCCCTCCCGAGAGGGGTGGAGCGAGCGTTGGACGACGCAGGAGAGGTCTCCTGGCTCGAGGCACCCCCGTCCGCCTTCCCGGGACCTGTTCCCAGTGGCTTCTTGGGCGGGGGCTGCGTGCGCACATCTGGCTCACGCGCCTCATCACAGTGGCTGGGCCGCGCCGGATTCGTACCGGACTTCCGAGTGCCCCTGCGTCTTCTGGACTGCGTGTGGATGTGTAGCCGGGCCGGGATCGACTGGCAAGGCTCCTAGGGTCCGGTCGCGCCCTTCGCCTCGAGGGCCACCGCCTCCCGCTCCTCTTCCCGTTCGGCCAACGCCACCTGGGCGGCGGCCAGACGGGCGATGGGCACCCGGAAGGGCGAGCACGACACGTAGTCCAGCCCCAGCTCGTGGCACAGGGCGATGCTACGGGGATCTCCGCCGTGCTCTCCGCAGATGCCGACCTCGAGCCCGGGACGCCGGGCCCGGCCCGCCTCCACGGCCATGCGCATGAGCGCGCCCACCCCGTCCCGGTCCAGCGAATGGAAGGGGTTCTCGGGCATGATGCCCTGCCGCTGGTACTCCAGGAGGAAGCCGGACTCGGCGTCGTCCCTGGAGATGCCGAAGGTCATCTGGGTGAGATCGTTGGTCCCGAAGGAGAAGAACTCGGCCTGGGCCGCGATCTCTCCGGCGACCAGGGCGGCACGGGGCACCTCGATCATGGTGCCGAAACGGTAGGGTACGTCCATCCCCTGCTCCTCCATGACCCTTCGGGCCTCCTCCTCCAGCACCTCCCTCACGCGGGTGACCTCGTTCAGGTGGCCCACCAGGGGGATCATGATCTCGGGATGTACCTCGACGTCCCGTCGCGCACAGGCGCAGGCGGCCTCGATGATGGCCCGGACCTGCATCCGGATCAGGTTGGGGAGTTGGAGGCCCAGGCGGACGCCCCGGTTGCCCAGCATGGGGTTCTGCTCCCGGAGCTCCTCCACCTGGTGCAGGAAGCGCTGCCTCTCCCGGATGGCCTCCAGCAGCCCGTCCAGCTCGGCCAGGTCCCGGGCGTGCTGGGAGCGGATCTTGAGGTCTCCGAGATCGTGCACCAGCTCGTCCCAGGACGGCAGAAACTCGTGGAGGGGGGGATCCAGGAGCCGGATGATGACCGGATGCCCGTCCATGGCCTCGAAGAGCCCCTCGAAGTCCGCCCGTTGCAGCGGGAGGAGCTGCAGGATGGCGTCGTCGGACTCGGAGGGGGAGCCGGCCATGATCATCTGCCGCACCAGCGGCAGCCGATCGGTCTCGAAGAACATGTGCTCGGTGCGGCACAACCCGATCCCCGTGGCTCCGTACTCCCGGGCCCGAGCCGCGTCGTCCGGGTAGTCGGCGTTGGCCCGGACGTCCAGGGTCCGGAATTCGTCGGCCCACTGGAGGAGGCGCATCAGATGCGCGTCGTTCAGGTCGGGCACGACCGTATCGAGGGAACCGAGGTACACGACCCCCGAGGTGCCGTCCAACGAGAGCCAGTCCCGCTCCGCGACCTGGGTCCCGTCGGCGAAGCGCACCACGCGGGCGTCCATGTCCAGCATCATGTCTTCCACGCCCACCACCGCGGGTTTGCCGAACTGCCGGGCCACCAGGGCGGCGTGGCTCGTGCGCCCGCCCCGAGACGTAAGGAGCCCCTGGGCCGCCAGCATGCCGTGGACGTCGTCGGGCTTGGTCTCGGGACGGACCAGGATGACCCGCGTCCCGTCCTCGGCCCAGCGCTGGGCCGTGTCGGCGTCGAGCGCGACCATGCCCACGGCGGCCCCGGGCGAGACGTTGAGCCCACGGGCCAGCTCCACCGCGTTCGCCACGAGTTCAGGGCGAAGCTGCGGATGCAGGAAGAAGTCCACCTGCTCCGGCTTCACCCGCTGCACCGCCTCCTCCCGGGTGATGAGGCCCTCGAGGGCCTGATCCACGGCGATCCGGACCTCGGCCTGGGCGGTGCGCTTGCCGTCCCGGGTCTGGAGGAGCCAGAGCGTGCCCTCCTCCACCGTGAACTCCATGTCCTGCATGTTCCGGTAATGGCGTTCCAGCTTCTCGGCGGTCTCGCAGAGCTGCTGGTAGATCTCCGGCATGTCGTCGGCCATCTCCCGGATCCGCCGGGTCGCCCGGTTGCCCGCCACCACGTCCTCACCCTGGGCGTTCGCCAGGTAGTCCCCCTCCAGCTCCGGCACCCCGGTGGTGGCGTTGCGGGACATGCACACGCCGGTGGCCGACCCCTCTCCCACGTTGCCGTAGACCATGGTCTGGACGTTGACGGCGGTGCCCAGATCGTCGGGGATCCCGGCGGCGCGCCGGTAGTCCCGGGCCCGGGCGCTGTCCCAGGAGCGGAAGACCGCGGTGGTGGCCAGCTGGAGCTGTTCGTAGGGATCCTGGGGGAACTCCCGGCCCGCGTAGCTCCGGACCCGCTTCTTGAACTCCTCCGTGATCGCCTCCCAGTCCTCGGCCTGGAGCCCCGTGTCGTCGGCGACGCCCCGTAGCCGGCGCCGGTCGTCGAGGACCCGTTCGAACACCTCGTCGGACACTCCCAGCACCACGTTGCCGAACATATGGACCAGCCGCCGATACAGGTCGTAGACGAATCGTGGGGTGCGGCCACGGGAGATGGCGGCCTCGGCGATCTCGTCGTTGAGACCGATGTTCAGAACCGTGTCCATCATGCCCGGCATGGAGACGGCGGCGCCGGAGCGGCACGAGACCAGCAGGGTGCCGGAGGGGTCACCGAATCCGCGGCCGATCTGGGCCTCCAATCCCTTCACGGCGGCGAGGGACTGCCGCCAGATCTCGTCCGGGAGCGTTCCGTCCCCCTCCTGGAAGAGCAGGCAGGCCTCGGTGGTCACCGTGAAGCCAGGCGGCACGGGGATGCCGAGCCGGGTCATGTCGGCCAGGTTCGCTCCCTTGCCCCCCAGCAGTCTGCGGACCGCCTGCCAGTCTCCGCCCACCGAAGCCTGTGCGTCATCGAGGTCGGAGAAGAGATACACGTAGCGGGACACGGTCGCTCCTGGGATTGCGGTCATCGTCGTACCACCCTCCAACGATGTGGTCACAGGCCGGAAAACGCAGTGGGGAAGTTCCGTACGGGGCTGTCCGGTTCCTGGGCGTCGGAGCCTGCTCTCCGGACTTCGAACGTCCCGTCCCCGTCGGGGGCCCTCTCTTGTTCCCGGTCGCCCACCCCCGAGCGCGGGGCGGATTCGGTGGCTCCGGGCGCTCGGACGTTGGCGGGACGGCTCCGTCCAGCCCACATTCGTTCCCATGACTGAAGAACCCCCGCCGACCGACTCGCCCCGACGGGCCGAAGGACCGGTCCGCCCCGCCCGATGTTCCCGCCGGGGGCGATGAGCGGTTCGTCGAGCGAGAGGGCGGAGCGCCTGGCCCGGGCCCTGGAAGGTCGCTATCGGGTGGTCCGGGAGCTGGGCGAGGGCGGGATGGCCACCGTGTACCTCGCCGAGGACCTGAAGCACGATCGCCGTGTCGCGGTGAAGGTGCTCCGTCCCGAGCTGTCGGCCGTGATCGGCGCCGATCGGTTCCTCGCGGAGATCCGGACCACGGCCAATCTCCAGCATCCTCACATCCTGCCCCTCTTCGACAGCGGCCAGGTCGACGGGCTCCTCTGGTACGTCATGCCGTACGTGGACGGGGAGTCCCTGCGGGATCGCCTGGACCGGGAGCGTCAGCTGCCGGTGAACGAGGCGGTCCGGCTGGCCACCGGGGTGGGGGCGGCCCTGGACTACGCGCACCGCCAGGGCGTCATCCACCGGGACATCAAGCCCGCCAACATCCTGCTCCACGACGGCGAGCCGCTGGTCGCCGACTTCGGGATCGCGTTGGCCCTGAGCGCCGCCGGGGGATCGGGGCGGATGACGGAGACGGGCCTTTCCCTGGGGACGCCCCACTACATGAGTCCCGAGCAGGCCTCCGGGGACGGGACGGTGGACCCCCGCTCCGACGTCTACGCGCTGGGATGCGTCCTCTACGAGATGCTGGCTGGGGATCCGCCCTTTCCAGGCTCCTCCCCGCAGGCCGTGCTTGCGAAGGTGCTCACCGGAGAGCCCGAGCGGGTATCCGGACCCCGACCCACGGTGCCTCCCCACGTGGACGCGGTCGTGGCGCGGGCGCTGGAACGGATCCCGGCCGACCGGTTCGCCTCGGTGGCGGAGATGCAGGCGGCGCTTCAGGACGGCAGCTTCCGGCACCGCGTCGGCGGC
>DATHRY010000094.1:0-13502 GCA_035464715.1 Longimicrobiales bacterium | reverse complement strand
CCCTGGAGGATCACGGCGTCGTCGCCCATGGACCCACCCACGAACCCCCGCTGCCCGGGGAACGCGGGCGTAGCCCCCTTCCGGATCACCACGAACTCCTCGCCGCCGTGCTCCTCCCGCCAGGCGAAGTTGTGATGGTTGTGGACCAGATCGACCTCACCGGCGCCCAGGAGCCGGACGACCTTCCGGGCCACCCACTCGCGGCCGGCGTAGGCGTACCGCCCCGCCAGCGTCATGAGGGCCCAGTAGTCCGCACCCACACCCTCCCGGGTGTCCAGCAGCACCTCCACCTCCTTCCCCCGGTCGCCCCAGGAACCGCCCTGGGACAGGGCCAGGAAGTTGCTGGCGATGGTGTGCCCCAGCCCCCGGCTTCCGAAGTGCACCCCCACCCAGATCACGCCGTCCTCGTCCACGAAGACGTCGACGTAGTGGTTCCCACTCCCGATGGTGCCCAGCTGCCGCCGGGCCTTCTCCATGAGGTCGTCCCGGAAGCCGCCGGAGTTCGGGATCGCCCACCAGGCGTCGTCGTGGAACAGGGGGTCGTCCACCGGCGCGTCGTCGGCCAGGTTCTTCCGCCCGATGCCGAAGGACAGCTCGTCGAAGAGCTGGTCGGCCAGCTCGACGAGGCGGGGGTTCTCCGTCACCCGGTGGGGGTTCCGGTCGAGCTCCTCCCGCCCGAGGCCCAGGAGGTCCTCGACCCGGAGGTCCGTGCGCACGGCCGCGTTCCCGCACGCGATGTCGAACCCGACGCCCACCACGCTGACCCGGCTCCGGTAGGCGGCCACGCCTCCGATGGGCATGACGTACCCCAGGTGCCCGTCGGCCATGAGGGCCACCCGAGCGGCACCCCGTGCCACGTCGTCGAGCTGTGCGAGGGTCTTCTCCTCGTGCTGTCCGAAGATCTTCTTCTTCATCGTTCTTCCTTTCTGTTCGCCGCGGGCTCGCTGGCGGGCACCGGCCCGGCCCTTTCGGACCGGACCGGGCCTCGCCTCGAGTCCCTCATCAGCACTGAATCACGCGCATCTGCACGACGCCCGGCAGGGCCATCGTCAGCAGTGCGATGGCGGCCAGCACCGCGTACAGCAGCCCCAACGCCTGCACCGAGGTCCACACCGACACCAGGTCGGCGCCCCCGGTACCGGAACCGGAAGCCGCAGCCGACTCCGCAGCGCCGCCGACGAGACCCGCCCCGGGCCCGATACCCTCTTCGGGGTCCCCGTGGGCGACGCCTCCAGAGTCGTCCGAGGCGCCCTCGGGCCCATCGGTTCCTCCCTCGGACGCCTCCCCTCCGTCGGACCCGTCGGAGCCCTCCTGGGCACCGGCATCGTCCTCCGGTTGCTTCTGCTCGGCGTCCAGGGCGTCCCAGAACTGCCGTTCCGATTCCCGCTGGGCGGGGGTCCACTCCCGCACGTAGACCACATGCACGGTGCGGACGAAGGCCACGGACCCGGTGACCGTCTCCACCCGCACCCAGTCGCTCCGATCCAGGCCCTGGATCGCCTCCAGGACCCGGGCCGCGGCCTCGGGACGGACGAAGAAGCTCTGCCAGGGCAAACGGACCTCGTGGTACGTCAGCGTGGGCTGCTCCAGCGTGGGATCCCTCAGGATCGCCTCGATCCGGTTCTCGTTCATGGTCCACCTTCCTTTCGTCGGACCGGCGGTGGCGGCACGGAGCGGGAGTCGCGTCGTCCGTCGCTCCGCACCGCACACCGTCGACCCGCGCGTGCTCATGGCTCTCTGTTCAAAACGACGGCGCCCCACCTGCCGTCGGGGGCAGGTGGGGCGCCGGAGAGCCTTCGTTCGAAGACGTGCCGCTCAGCGGCCGCTGGAGCCTCCACCTGCTCGTGGTACGGGGAACGCGTCGAGCGTACCGAACGCTCGGGCTCGACTCCGGATCCCCTCGACCCGGATAGCCGACACCGCGGCGCACGCGCCCGCGTGTTCCGATGTCCTGGGTCGTGTCGGCATGGGTCCTCCCGTTCTCGGGTGATGTCGGCACCGCTATCGGCGGGCCGACCCTGGTACAAAAAAAAACGCGCCGCCGGTTGCCTTCCCGCACCATTGCGTAGTGCGGATACGGCACCGGGACGCGACTCCCAAGGACGCAGAAGGTGAATCTGGGCCCACGGGGTGTCAAGGGCGCTCTCTGGCACCGCCTTTGCTCAGGAGGGGCGGACCGCACCGCCATCCCCTTACCCGGCATCCACGTGGAGCTCTTCAGCGAACCCTGGATCAGCGCCTTTCGCCGTCGCCTCGAGGTCGACGAGCGGTACGCCGCAGTGGATCCACCGTGGACCGCCCCTCTCGTGTTCGAATCGACCGGAGACGGGTCCGCGCGGAGGGCGTTCCTACGCCTGGACGCGGGCCGCTGCATCGCGGTCCGGACCGCGACCGACGAGGATCGGGCCGAGGCCACGGTGGTGATGACCGGCGACGCCGGGGTATGGCACACGGTCCTGGCCGGCGACCGGGACCCGGTTCTGGCCCTCGTGCAGGAGGCCCTTCGGCTCGAGGTGGGAAGCCTGCGCCAGCTCCTCCGGCACCAGGGCACGGCCCGGGCGCTGCTCAAGGTGGCGGCGGCCGTGACCGCGGATTTCCCTCCGGAGGGGCCCGGAAGCCTCCGGGCGGTCCAGTCGCGCCCCGCGGATCGACCCCTCCACCCCGGCCTGACGTCCCTGCCCCTCGCCGGAGCGCGTGGGTTGGACCACGACCTCGTGCCCATGCGGCTGTACCACGAGGCGAAGCGGCTCGGGATCTGGGACCCCAGGGCCATCGACCTGTCGCGGGACCGGATCGACTGGGAGACCCTCTCTTCGGCCGAGCGGCACCTCCTGCTGCGCATCGCGTCCTTCTTCCAGGCTGGTGACGACACGGTGGCCCGGGACCTCCTCCCCCTCCTCCAGGTCATCGGCAACTCGGGCCGTCTCGAAGAGGAGATGTACCTCACGAGCTTCCTCTTCGAGGAGGCGAAGCACGCGGAGGTGTTCCGCCGCTTCCTCGACGAGGTGGCGGCGGACCACGGGGACCTCCGGCGGTTCGAGACACCAGCCTACCGCACGGTCTTCTCCGACGAGCTGCCCACCGCTCTGTACGCGCTCCGGGGGGATGCGTCGCCACGGGCACAGATCCGGGCGGTGGTGACGTACAACCTCGTGGTGGAAGGCGTGCTTGCCGAGACCGGGTATCACGGCTACCTGACGGCCCTGGGCGCCCGGGGCGTGCTTCCCGGAATGCAGCAGGCCGTGCGCCTGCTGCGTCGTGACGAAGGGCGGCACATCGCCTACGCCCTGTACCTGGTCTCCCGGATCCTCCGGGACGATCCCCAGCTGTGGCCCGCCGTGCAGGCGGATCTCGGGCGATTGCTGGATCCCGCACTGGCCGTGGTGGCGGAGGTGTTCGAGCCCTACGAGACGGTGCCCTTCGGACTGGAGCCGGAGGACTTCACCGGCTACGCCCTCGATCGGTTCCGTGTCTATCTGGACCGGCTGGACCGGGCCCGGCAGATCGGGGCGGTCATCGACGAGCCCGTCGAGTCGGGCGCGGGACTCCTCACCGCTCCCTGACACCCCTCCCCGTCGCGACCGGGGGGACCGGGCCTCATCGAGGCCGTGACCCGACCGGCTACTCCCCTCGCAGCACCTGGGCCGGCTCCACCGCCCGGGCCCGGAGGGCCGGCACCAGAGCCGCCGACAGCCCGCTGGCCAGGAAGGCCAGCGCCACCACGCCGAAGACCGCGGGGGAACGGGGGTCTCCGCCCAGGAGGAAGACCCCAAGGAGCGGAGCGGCCGTCCAGGCCAGGATCAGCCCCACACCGAGGGCCGGCAGGAGCTGGCCCAGGGCGTCGGCCACCACGGCTCGGGCCAGGCGGGAGGCGTCGGCGCCCAGTGCCAGCCGCACGCCCAGCTCTCGCCGAGCCCGGCGCACCCGGAAGGCCAGTAGCGCGTAGAGGCCGATGGCCGCCACCACAAGTCCCGCGAGTCCGCCGCCGACGGCCAGCAGAGAGAGGTTGGACGAGGCTCGGGTCATGAAGTCGTGGGCGTCGGCCAGGGTCCGGAGGTCCCGGATCGGCACGCCGGCGTTCCACGCCGCCAGGGCAGACCGGAGCGTCGAGGCCGCACCGGTCTCGGCCGCTGCCCGGCCCGCGTCGACCAGCACCATGGCGGCCTCGGGATCGACCTGGGCCAGGGGCAGGTACACCCGGTCGTTCAGGGCCCGGGGACCGCCGGCCAGATCCAGGTCGGGGACCACACCCACGATCCGGAACGTGCGTTCCGCATGCAGGGCGTCCAGCTGGATCCGGATGTCGAGGGGATCGACTTCGCCCAGGAACCGCCGGACGAAGCCCTCGCTCACCACTGCGACCGGATCGGCGTCCGGACCGTCGCGCGCCTCCGTCAGGCGTCCGCGGATCGGGTCGAGGCCGAACAAGGCGAAGTAGGACGGGGACACCGCGTTCGCCATCACGCCGCGTCGCTCGGGAAGGCCCGCCTCCGGAACGCCGGGGAGCTCGAGGGGGGTGTAGATCTCCCCGTAGCCGGGCGCCCCCAGGGCCATGGCGGCACCGGAGATCCCGGGCAGAGCCGCGACGGCCTGTCCGAGCTCCTCGAGGGCCGTCACACGGGTCTCGGTGTCGGGCAGGGCCGGAACGTCGAGCCCCACATTCGCGATCAGGATGCGGTCGGTGGGCAAGGCGCCGCCGAAGCTCCGTGCGGTGTGCATGGCCCGGCCCGTCAGCCCCGCGGCCACGAGGGCGCCGCAGGAGAGCGCGAGCTGCCCCGTCACGAACACGCGTCCCCAGCTCCACCCCCGGAACGGGCCGGCCCCCGCGG
The DNA here is from genome assembly GCA_035464715.1 of Longimicrobiales bacterium. Classification (GTDB taxonomy): domain Bacteria; phylum Gemmatimonadota; class Gemmatimonadetes; order Longimicrobiales; family Gaopeijiaceae; genus Gaopeijia. The sequence continues at coordinate 8,673 of DATHRY010000094.1, read as the reverse complement.
AGCGGTGGCCGTCCTTCAGCGCCCGCTGGAGGTCGGGCCCGAGCACCCGGGCGATCGGAAGGCTGCCGGCCGCCACCGCGGTGCCCAGCACCAGCGCCCCCGTGAAGAGGATCACGGGTCCGTCCACCGCCATCCGCATCCACCAGTACCCGAAGTTCTCGGGTCCCATGCTCCGCTGGATGTAGTCCACCGCGAAGCCGGCGAGCACCAGGCCGGCTACCCCGCCGGCGCTCGCCAGGAGCAGAGCCTCCGCCACCAGCTGCGCCGCCAGGTGCCCCCGGCCGGCTCCCAGTGCGGACTGCACCCCGAGCACGCGAACCCGCTCCATGGCCCGAACCAGCAGGAGGCTGGCTGCGTTGGCCGCGGCGATCAGGAGCAGACAGAGCCCGACCAGCACGAGCCCACCGAAGGCGATGGCCTCCCCCGACTCCCCCCGACCCCGGGTGAAGCCCCGGACCCGGACCGTCGCTCCGGTGCGTTCGGCCGCCCGGGCGGCGTCGCCGGCCCGCCACGCCTGCTCGAGTCGGCCGGCCGCCACCCCCGGCTCGCGGGTCCCGGCCAGGCGCCCCACCAGCTCCACCGCCGTGTCCCCGTCGGTCGGGCCCAGAAGGGACCAGGCCGACTGGTTGAAGGGGAATGCGAAGCCCGGAGGCATGACGGCGACCACTCGGCCCGGCGCGCCGTTCAGCGACAGCGGGGCGCCGAGCGCCGACGCCGTGCCCCCGTAGAGCTCCATCCACAGGTCGTGGCCCAGGATCACCGCCCCTGCCGCCTCGGATGCTCCGGGGATCCGCCCCAGGATCGGGGCGACCCGAAGCAGGGGGAACGTGCCCGGGGTCACCACGGCGCCACCCACCTGCACCGCCCCGGTGGCCTCCGAGGCGAGGGTCATGGGCACGGTGGTGAAGGCCTCCACCCCGGCCAACGCACCGGCCTCGCGGAGGGCACGGACCTCGTCGAGCAGAGGTGACAACGCTCTGCCGTCGTTCCGGGGCTGGACCAGGTCGACCCGGACCACCTCCTCCCCCGCCGGGACGGGGAGGGGCCGCATCCCGCCCCCCCAGAGCAGCGAGAAGAACACCGCCGGCGCCGCCAGCCCCAGCGCCAGGATCAGGATGACCGCCCCGGAGGTGGGGACGTCACGGCGGAGACCGCGGAAGGCCAGGCGCAGCGTCAGGAACGGATGCATGGACCGGTTGGACGGAGGGAAACGACCTCTTCGGCCCGACGTTCCACGCCCGGTCCGGGTTTCGCCCCCGGAGTCCTGGCCGGGCCGCGCTCGGAGGCCGCGGAGACGAGAGGCGGCCAGGGCTGCAGCGTCGCGCGCCTTCCGCCCCGACGACCTCCCTACCCGTCGATCTGGAGCGCCTGGGTCGGGGGCACGTTCGCGGCTCGCCGCGCCGGAAGCCAGCTCGCCAGTGCGGCAGCCCCCAGAAGGAGGGCCGGGACCGCCGCGAAGGTCACCGGATCCAGGGGGGCCACGCCGTACAGCAGGCTCTGAAGGAAGCGGGTGACCAGCGCGGCCCCGGCAAGGCCCAGGACGACCCCCAGCACCACCGGGCGCACACCCTCGGACACGATCATGCGCACCACCTGCGATCGGCCGGCCCCGAGGGCCACCCGCACCCCGATCTCCCGCCGCCTGCCCGCCACGGAATACGCCAGCACCCCGTAGATCCCGCTCAACGCCAGGACGAGAGCCAGAAGGCCGAAGACACCGAGCAGGTTCGCCACCAGCCGGGGCTGGGCCAGCGAATCGGAGACGGCGTCCTCCATGAAGTACAACTCGTAGATGGGCAGGTCCGGGTCGGCCTCGGCCACGGCCCTGCGGAGAGCCGGGACGACGGAGGCTTCGGCCACGGCGGTCCGGGCCGCGATGCGGAGGCTCCGGGGCACGTAGTCCGCCGCCCGTACGGCCTGGGCCAGCGGGACCCACGCGTGGGGGTAGGGATCCTCGTCCACCCGGCCCCGCACCGGGTTCTCCACCACGCCCACCACCGTGATCCAGCTGGTGGTGCTGTCGTCGATCGCATACCCCCAGCGCTTGCCGAGGGCCTCTTCGCCGGGCCAGTAGGTCTCGGCCATGGCCCGGTTGATGAGCCCGACGAGGGGGGCGTCCCCGTCGTCGGCGGCGGTGAGCGACCTGCCCCGGAGCAGCTCCATGCCGAGGACGTCGACGTACCCGGGCTGCACCATGGTGAGATGGGCATTCCAGGCCCGATCCCCCTGCTGCCGCGGCGGCCGGTCGTCCAGCTGGAAGTCCCACTGCATGGTGCTGCCCTGGAAGGGGAGGAAGGTGGCGGCGGTGACCGCCTCCACGCCGGGGACCGCCGCGAGCCCCTCGGTGATCCGCTCGAAGTCGAGATGCACCGTCTCGCGGTCGGGATATGCGCTCGGCGGAAGGTTCAGCGAGAAGGCCACCAGGTGCTCTTCGGCCATTCTGGGATCCTGGCTCGACAGGGCCGTGAGGCTTCGGACCAGGAGCCCCGCGAGGATCACCACGACCACGCTGACACCCACCTCCCCGGCCACGAGGAGGCGGCGCAGGGACGTGCGGCCCCGGGAGCCCGCCGCCCGGCCGGACGACGACGCCAGCGTGGACGAGACCCGGCGTCCGCTCAACCAGGCGGGGATCATCCCGAAGAGCAGGGCGGTGCCCACCGCCACCCCCACCGTGAAGACGAGGACGAGCCCGTCGACCCTGGCCTCGTCGAGGCGGGGCAGGGCGTCCGGGTCCAGGGCGATGAGGATACGGGTCCCGATCACGGCCAGGACCACGCCCACCGCGGCGGCGATCCCGGCGAGAACGAGGCTCTCGGTGAGGAGCTGCCGGGTGATCCGGCCACGATCCGCACCCAGAGCCTGCCGGAGTCCCACCTCGCCCTGGCGGCGCTCCGCGCGGGCCATGAGAAGGTTGGCGACGTTGGCGCAGGCGATGAGCAGGACCAGGAGGACCGCTCCCGTCAGGAGCCGGAGGATTCCCGGCGCGTCGGCGACGACCTCGGTCCGGAACGGCTGGGTCCACAGGTAGTGGGCCTCGTTGTGCTCGTACTCCGCGGCCCACCGTTCCCGGAGGACCTCGAGCTCCGCGGAGGCCTGCTCGAAGGTGGCCCCCTGCGCCAGTCGGCCGACGGCCAGATAGCCGTGGGAGGCCCGGTTCCCGGCGTTGTCCCGGGTCATGCGCAGCGGAAGCCAGGCCTCGCTGTCCCCGGGGAGCCCGAGGCCCTCCGGCATCACGCCGACGACCTCCACCGGTTCCCCGTTCATCCGGACGTTGCGGCCCACGATCGAGGGATCCGCCCCGAAGCGCCGGGTCCAGACCTCCTGGGAGAGGAGGGCGACCTCCGCGCCTCCCGGCACGTCCTCGGCAGCGGTGAACCAACGACCCAGCAGCGGCTCCACCCCGATGGTCTCCCTCATGCTCGCGGACAGGAAGCCCACGTCGATCCGCTCCGCCTCCTCGCCGTCACCGGTGAGGGTCCGGCTCCCCCCGGTGAAGATCCCCACGCTCTCGAAAGCAGTGGTGGTCTCGCGGTAGTCCATCGCCTCGGGACCGGAGAGGGCGAACTTGGGGATGTCGAAGCCGGACGCGGGCAGGTAGCGGCTCCAGATGATCCCCAGCTCCTGGGAGTCCGGGTACGGAAGCGGGTTGAGCAGGACGCCCCGGACCACGCTGAAGACCGCAGTGTTGGCCCCGATGGCCAGGGCCAGGGTCAGGATCGCCACGCCCGCGAAGACCGGCGCCCGCCGGAGCTGCCGCACCGCGTACCGGATGTCCTGAAGGAGCGCATCCCACCGTCCACGTCGTCCCATCGCCGCATTCCTCCGTTCGCCCAGGCCCCGGCAGTCCGCCTTGACCCGATCCATGTTCCCGAAGCGCCGGACCGCCTCCGCCCGGGCCTCCTCCTCCGTCCAGCCCTTCCCCACCAGCTCCGCCACCCGCATCTCGACGTGGAAGGCGAACTCCTCCTCCACCTCGCGCTCGACCCCGGGCGGGACGATGCGCTCGTCCACCGTCGTCAGCTCCCGCCCAGCACCGACGAGACCGCCGAGGAGAAGCGTTCCCACTCCTCCCGATCCGCCTCGAGCCGTGCCTCGCCCTTGCGGGTGAGGCGGTAGAACTTCGCGCGCCTCTCCAACTCCGAGAGCCCCCACTCCGAGGCCAGGAGCCCCTTCTTCTCGAGGCGGTAGAGGGCGGGGTAGAGGGACCCCTCCTCGACCCGGATGGCCTCACCGGCCCTGGCTTCGATCCAGCGGGCCACGGCGTACCCGTGCAGCGGGCCATCGGACAGCGTCCTGAGGATCAGGGTGTCCAGGGTGCCGTGAAGGAGCTTGTTCTTCTCGCGGGCGGTCATGGCGGTGGTCGGGTTGTGGGCGAATCGGGTACCGGCGGCCGCGGAGCGCGGCGGCCGAATGACGACCTAGTACCTAGAAAGCCTATGCACCAAGATAGACTAGGCGTCCGATACCTAGACAGTCAAGGGTCGGGGGGCGGCCCGGGTGTGGCTGCGTAGTGCTACGTAGGGCGGAGGGGGACTGCGGATGGCTCAATTGGCGAGAACCTTCCATTCCACGAATCGGACCCCTCCATGTTCGGCTCTCGCCCGCTCCGCCATCGGCCCGCCGCGCAACGCATCGGAATCCTCATCGTCCTTCTCAACCTCACGGCCTGCTACACGTGGCAGGCCGCCGACGGGCCCCTCCCCAGGGTGATCGACGACGATCCCCCCTCGAGGATCCGGGTGACCCTCGAGGACGGGACGGAGGAACAGGTCCACGACCCGTTGATCGTCGGGGACACGCTGTATGACAGGATGCGAGGGCGGCAGCCGACCGCGGTCGCGGCGGTCGAGGACGTTCGGTACGTGGACGTGCCGAAGACGGATGCCGTCGCTACGACGCTCGCCGTCGTGGGCCTTCCGGCCCTCCTCCTCGTGGGATTGACGGCAATCGTCTGCTGCGATTGGTCCGAGTGATCGAGGGGCGCCTCTCGTGCCGCACTCTCGGGGCACATCGAGCCATTCTCCTCACTCCGGATCCACCGCCCGGTATGCGTCGATCACCGCCTGCTCCCCCTCGAGGCCCGGGCGGGAGTTGCCGTGCTCCATCCCCAGGATGCCGTCCCAGCCCTTCGCGTGGAGATGCCGGAAGACGTTGGCGTAGTTGATCTCTCCCGTGGTGGGCTCACGCCGGCCCGGGTTGTCGCCGAGCTGGATGTAGGCGATCTCGTCCCACGCTGCATCGAGGTTCGGGATGAGGTTCCCTTCGGTGATCTGCTGATGGTAGAGGTCGTCCAAGATCTTGCAGGACGGGCTGTCGACCGCCTGGCAGATCTGGTAGGCCTGGGGAATCCCCGACAGGAAGAGGCCCGGGTGGTCCCGACGGTTCAGGGGCTCGAGCACCATGACCAGGCCGTGGGGCTCGAGGAGCTCCGCCGCACGCTTCAGGGACTCCACCACGTGGGCGGTCTGGAAGTCCGGGTGCACCCGTAGATCCACGTGGCCCGGGACGACGGTCATCCACGTCGCGTTCACGCGCCGGGCGACCTCCACCGAAGCGCGGATCTCGGACAGGAACTCCTCGCGGCGATCGGCGTCTCCGCTGGCCAGGTTCGCCTCCTGCCAGTAGATGGTGTGGGCCACGAAGACCCCCATGCGCATCCCCAGGCGACCCATCTCCGAAGCGATGCGCTCCTGGTCCGCCACGGACCGGCCTCGCATCCCGTTGTCCTCCAGCGACCGGAACCCCTGGTCGGCCATGAACCGGAGCTCGCCCACGAGGTCGCCGCCCCCGTGCTCCCTGAACATCCCGAAGTGGGGCGCGTAGTCGAGGGTGAACGGCTCCTGGGCGGTCCCAGCGGATGTGGACGGCGAGGGTCCGGGGCCTCCAGGTGTGGATCCGTCCGCGGCAGCGGCTGCCGGCGTCACTTTCACGGCCATGGTGGCGCCCGCCACGGTGGCGGTGCGGAGAAAGTCCCGTCGCTTCATGGCACGTCCGGTGGGGGCCGCCGGTGCGGCCGGGGAAAGTCGTTCGTCTCCCAGCTCGAGCCGTCCGGATGCAGGACGCGGACGGCCACACCTGGCGTCGCCTCGGCCAGGTCGCGCCCCCATACCTCCGGAAGGACGGTCAGGATCGAGGCGAGAACGTCGGCCGTCGTGGCGTCCGGGGCAACAACGACCACGGTGGGGGCGTCGACGACGCCGAGGCCGGTGGAGGGATCCACGACGTGGGAGTAGCGGACGCCCCCGACCACGAGCTGTCGAGCCTCGTCTCCCGAGGTGGCCACGGCGCGGCCCGCGCCCAGAGTGGCGCCGCCCCCGGGCAGGTCCACCCGCCACCCCTCCCTCCCCGGAGGAGTGTCCCCCAGGGCCACGTCCCCGCCCAGGTCCGCCACGGCCACCGGAAACCCGTCCTCCCGCAGCACGCTGAGCACGTGGTCGGCGGTCCACCCCTTGGCGATCCCGCCCAGGTCGATCGACATGCCCGCCCGGGCGAGTCGTGCCCGCCCCCGGGACGGCTCGAGGTCGAGCCCCTCCGTCCCCGTCAGGTCCAGGGCCTCTCGAAGCCGGGCCGGCGCAGGCAGCTCCCCCCGGCGGGCGGACCACCGCCACAGCCGGGTCAGAGGCCCTGCGGTCACGTCGAAGGCGCCGCCGGACCGGTTCGACCATTCGGCGGCCCGGGTGAGGACGTCCATCAGGGCCTCGCTCACAGGCACCGCCTCGGGCGCCGCCGCCGCCAGGCCGGCGATCTCGCTGTCGGACCGGTAGTCGCTGAAGATGGAGTCCAGCCGCCCGATCTCGTCCATGGCTCGTCGTGCGGCCGAGGCCGCCGCCACCGAATCGGGCCCCCAGAGGGTCAGTCGGACCTCGGTCCCCATGTAGAGGCCGTCGAACCCCCACGCTTCCATGGGGGAGCCGGGGGCCTCCGGGGTGGAAAGGACCCCGGGAGCGTCGGCGGCCGGTGGCTCGGCGCAACCAAGGCAGAGGACCGTGGCCCATGCCGTCCACCGGACCACTGCCGACCCCGCAGGTCCCGGTCCACGGCTCGCCGGCGGCCGGCGTCCCGGCCGGCCCGCCCTCACGGGTGCCCTTCGGCGCAGCGCGCCCACGGCGACGCCCCCTCGTCGGCCACCGCGTCCCCTAGAAGGCCGGGCTCACCCCGGGCTGGGGGATGGGGTAGCGGCCGTCGGCGTCGGGGACCACGGGGGGCGGGGCGTCCCATGCGTAGCGACCCGGCATGAGGCTCACGTCGGACGCCAACGCCTCCTCCCATTCCAGGACCTGCCCGGAGTACGTGGCCATCCGCCCCATGATCGCGGTCATGGTGGCGATGGCGCCCCGTTCGCCGTCGGAGTACCGGTGTTCCCCCGCCGCCACCGCGGCGAAGAGGTCGTCGTGCTCGACCTGGTAGGGATTGGGATCGCCCTCGTCGTCGTGCTCGAAGAGCGGGTGCCCGCTGGCCGACACGATGCGGCCGGGCGCCGGCGCCGTCCCGCTCGTGCCGTGGAAGGCCTCCGTGACCCGGTGGTCGGTGTTCGGCATGTGCCTGCACTGGCTCAGGACCCGCGCCCCGCCCTCGTACTCGAACTCGACGAAGTGGTGATCGAAGATCTGGCCGTGGTCGGGACCCGTCCGAAGCAGCCGCCCACCCTGCCCCTGGGCCCGGACCGGAGGTCCACCGAGCACCCAGTTCGCCACGTCCAGATTGTGGATGTGCTGTTCGACGATGTGGTCGCCGCAGAGCCAGGTGAAGTAGTACCAGTTGCGCATCTGGTACTCCATCTCCGTCTGGTCCGGCTGGCGCTCCCGCACCCAGACGCCGCCGTCGTTCCAGTAGACCCGCCCCAGGACCACGTCCCCGATCATCCCGGCCTGGATCCGGTCCACCCACTCCCGGTACACGGTCTGGTACCGGCGCTGGAGTCCCACCACCACGTTGAGGCGGGCCTCCCGGGCGCGGGACGCGGCGGCTAGGACCTCCCGGATGCCGGGAGCGTCGGTGGCCACCGGCTTCTCCATGAAGACGTGCTTGCCGGCGTCCACCGCCGCGGCGAAGTGGAGCGGGCGGAAGCCCGGAGGTGTCGCCAGGATCACCACGTCCACGAGCGGGAGCACCTGCCGGTACGCGTCGAAGCCGGAGAAGCGATGCTCGGCCGGGACGTCGATGCGGGCGGCGAGGTCCGGGTCGACGACGCTCTCCTCCGCCGCCTGACGGAGGTTCCGGAGGCTCTGTTCCACCCGGTCCGGGAAGGCGTCGGCCATGGCCACGAGCCGCACGTCCTGCTCGGTGCTCAGGGCCTGGAAGGCGGCTCCGGTGCCCCGTCCCCCACATCCCACCAGGCCGACCCGGATGGGATCGGCGCCGAGGGTCCGGGCCCGGACCGGCCTCGGCACCGCGAGGGGCATGCCTCCGCCCAGGGCCGCGGCCGCTCCCGCCTTCACGAAGTCTCGCCTGTCCATCGGTCCTCCCCCTTCAGAAGGATTCATTCGGTTCCGGCCGGCGAACCGGTCGGTCCCGGGCGCCCGGACGCGTGCCGCATCCACCGCGCCCGACCGGCCGCCTTCCACAGACTCTCCGGGGCCTCCACCTTCGCCATCCACCGACCGCTCAGGGCCCGTCGCCTCCAGCCCCCAGCACGTCCTCCCACCAGGCACGGATCTCCGCCGGTGTGAG
>DATHRY010000093.1:0-10011 GCA_035464715.1 Longimicrobiales bacterium | reverse complement strand
CGTGGTCGGGGGTGCCCTCGCGGCGCGGGTCGGGGTCGGGGACGGTCAGCGGCGCGCCGACGAGCACCTCGCCGGAGAGGGAGTCCACCACCTGCCCCGTGAGGATCACCGATCCGGCGCCCGCGTCCGACGGGCATAGCTGAAGGGCGGCCTCCTCGGCGCTGGGCGGGGCCAGCACGACGGTGGCCGTCTCGCCCGAGATCACCTCGACCGCCGGTACGCCTGGGCCCATGGGCAGGGCGTCGAACCTGGGGTGATCGGCGGCCACCCGGTAGACGCCGTCCAGAAGACCGTCGAAGCGGAACCTGCCGTCGGCGTCGGAGCGGGTCCCCCGGCCGGTCCCCACCAGCTCGACCAGCGCCCCCTCCAGCGGCGTGCCCTCGTCGAAGGTGACCGTTCCCTCGACGGCCCCGGACCGGGGCGTGAGGCTCCACGTCCCGTCCGTGCCGTGGACCCGGATCAGGCGGGCCCGCTCCTCCCGGAGCCCGGTCACCTCCCACACCCGTCCCTCCCGGGCGTCCACCACCTGCAGGAGCGGCATCCGGAGGCTCGCCTCGGCCGTCACCCAGCTCCCGTCGGGGAGCAGGGTGAAGGTGCTGGTGCCGCCGGCCGACGCCGGAACCACCATCGGGTCCACGTTGCGGTAGGCGAACTCCAGGAGGATCGGGAATCCCTCCCGGGCGTCGAGCCAGACCAGCCCGGCGACGTTGGGGCGGGCTTCGGTAGACCCCTCATCGGACCGGGGCTCGAACGCGAGTCCCAGGAGCGCGCCCTGCGGGCCTTGGAGCCGGAGGCAGTAGCGCATGGAGAAGTCCGGATCGGCCAGGACCTCGGGGGTGGGGGAGAAGTACCGCGTACCGCCGTCCGCGTCCTCCCGGATGAACCCGTTGTCGAACAGGTCCCCGGGCTCCACCGCCGCGTCCAGGCGGGTGACGCCGGTCCGCTCCACGGGTGCGTCGGCCTGCAGCACCGTGCGGCCGTCGGCCTCGAGCTGGCGCCGGTGGATGCGGGCGTCGAAGCGGAGCTCACCCCGCCGGGCGTTCCAGGCGGCCATGTCGGCCGCCGTACGCACGGAGCCCCAGGCCAGGCTGAGCCGGTCCCGGCCACCGATGACGGGACGGCACTGCCCGGGCGACGGAGACGGGGCCGCCGCCAGGGAGATCCTCACATCGGGGAAGTCCACGGTGGCCGCCGTGCGGGCTCCGGCGGACACCCGTACCATGGGGCCTTCCCGGGGCTGGAAGCCGGGTCGCTCCGCCCGGACGCGGTACCGCCCGCCGGCGGGGGCGGCGAAGAGGAACCGGCCCGCCGGATCGGTCACCTGGGACGCCACCGCCTGGCCGCCCTCGTCCAGGAGCCGGACCAGGACCCGGACCGACGCCTCCTGGACTTCTCCCTCGACCGTCTGGGCCTCGGACTGCAGCGGGAGCCCAGCGGCGAGGCCCGCCACGGCCAGGATGCCCGCCATCCGTCGAATCACGACCTGCAACGCGTCCCCCGTTCTCGAGAAGCCTCTCTCTGCCCCCATCGATCTCTCATACGCCCGCGCCGTGGGCTCCTGTCGGTCCGGCACGGCAACGCCGAGCCCGGCCGGCGGCCGCCCGACGCAGCCAGGGACGACGACGGGCCCGGCGCCGTGTCGGCACCGGGCCCGCGTCACCCACCGAAAACAGCCGGAACTCACCCGAAGAGGGAGAGCACCCGCTCGACGATCGAGGAGACCCCGGTGTCCTGCCCCAGACCATGGACCCGGACGAACCAGGGCGCCAGCACCAGGGACACCACGCTCATGAGCTTGATCAGAATGTTCAGCGACGGGCCCGAGGTGTCCTTGAAGGGATCCCCCACCGTATCACCCACCACGGCGGCCTTGTGGGAATCGGACCCCTTCCCGCCGAAGGCGCCGCCCTCGATGTACTTCTTGGCGTTGTCCCACGCGCCGCCGGCGTTGGCCATGAAGAGGGCCATCAGGACGCCGGTCACGGTGGCACCCGCCAGCAGGCCACCCAGGGCCTCGACGCCCAGGAAGTACCCGACGACGACCGGGGCGAAGACCGCCACGATGCCCGGAAGGATCATCTCCCGGAGAGCCGCCCGGGTGGAGATGTCCACGCAGCGGGCGGAATCGGGCTTGGTGGTGCCCTCCATGATCCCGGGAATCTCCCGGAACTGGCGGCGCACCTCGTCGACCATTCCGGCGGCGGCGCGACCCACGGCCGTCATGGTCAGGGCGGCCACGAAGAAGGGCAGCATGCCGCCGACGAAGAGACCGATCACCACGAGCGGATTCACGATGTCGATCCCCGTCTCCTGCAGTCCCACCGCAGAGGAGTAGGCGCTGAAGAGGGCCAGGGCCGTGAGGGCCGCGGAGCCGATGGCGAAGCCCTTCCCGATGGCCGCCGTCGTGTTGCCGATGGCGTCCAGGGAGTCGGTGATCTTCCGGGTCTCCGGCCCGAGGCCGCTCATCTCGCTGATGCCGCCGGCGTTGTCGGCGATGGGCCCGTAGGCGTCCACCGACATGGTCACGCCCACCGTGGCCAGCATCCCCACGGCGGCGATGCCGATCCCGTACAGCCCGGAGAAAGCGAACGAGGCGTAGATCGCCACGCAGATCAGGAGGAGGGGGATCGCCGTGGACTCCATCCCCACCGCGAGGCCGGAGATGATGTTGGTGGCGGAACCGGTCTGGCTCGCCTCGGCGATCTTCCGCACCGGGCCGGCCGCCGTGTAGTACTCGGTGACGAGCCCGATGAAGATCCCGACCAACGTACCGGCCACCAGGGCGGCCCAGGGCCCCCAGGACGGGAACAGCGTGCCGTCCGCAGCGGCCATCTGGAAGTCCATCGCCTGGATGACCACCCACATCGCGGCCAGGAAGAGGCCGGCGGCGATGAAGGTCACGTTCCGGAGCGCCGCCGCGGGGTTGCTCCGCTCCAGCGCCTTCATCATCCCGATGCCGACCAGGGAGGCCAGCAGACCCACCATCACCGTGACGATGGGCAGAGCCACCGCGGCGGAGACGTTGGCGGCCATGGTGGCGGAGGTGGCGCCGATGGCGATCGTGGCCACGATCGAGCCCACGTACGACTCGAAGATGTCGGCGCCCATCCCGGCGACGTCACCCACGTTGTCCCCGACATTGTCGGCGATGGTGGCCGGGTTCCGGGGATCGTCCTCCGGAATGCCCGCCTCGACCTTGCCCACCAGGTCGGCGCCCACGTCGGCGGCCTTGGTGTAGATGCCGCCGCCCACCCGGGCGAACAGGGCGATGGAGCTGGCCCCCATGGCGAAGCCCGAGACGATCTCGCTGAACCGGCCGTACTCGCTGGGCAGCGCGTCGGAGGCGAAGAAATAGTAGAGGGAGCCCAGGCCGAGGAGGCCGAGGGCCGCGACGGCCAGGCCCATGACCGCGCCACCGAAGAAGGCCACCCGCAGCGCCTTCCCCTGCCCCTCCGAGTTGGCCGCGGCGGACGTCCGGACATTGGCCCGGGTAGCGGCCTTCATCCCGAAGAAGCCGGCGAAGACCGAGCACAGCGCGCCGAAGAGGTACGCGACGGCGGTCTGCGGGCCGATGGCCCAGGAGAGGAGAGCGGCCACCACCACCACGAAGACCGCGAGCACCGTGTACTCGCGCCTCAGGAAGGCCATGGCGCCATCGTGGATCTGGTCGGCCAGGTCCACCATGGTCTCGTTGCCCGCGGGCTGCTTCTTGACGTAACCGTAGATCCCGGCGGCGGTGCCCAGTCCAAACACTCCCAGGAGCCAGGCCCAGTCGGCGAATACGACGAAGTCCATGATCTCGCGGATCCTCTGTCCAGTGATTTGACGGGGGCGGGACGATCCCTCCCCTTCGCATCCCGGGGCTCCCGGGCTATCGGTTGAAGCGGCTCATGGCCGCCTCGGTCCCGTCTTCGATCCAGCACTCCACGGCCTCGGTCATCTCCGGCAGGAGCGCCGTCACCGCGTCCTCGTCTTCCGGCGGCATCTCGGCCAGGACCCAGTCCGCCATATCCATCCCCGAAGGGGTCCGGCCCACGCCGATCCGGAGGCGGGCGTAGTCCCGGGTGCCCAGGACCCCCTCCACCGACCGGAGGCCGTTGTGCCCCCCCGCGCTGCCCGAGGGACGGAATCGTACGCGCCCCACGTCCAGTGCCGCATCGTCGACCACGACCAGCAGGTCGCGGCCCACGTCGAACTCCTCGTCCTGCCGCAGCTCGGCCAGCGCCGCGCCGCTCCGGTTCATGAAGGTGACCGGCTTGAGCAGCCGGACCTCGTGACCGCCCACGTGTCCGTGGGTGACCATCGCCCGGTCGTGCCGGAGGAAGGCCCCGAAGGACCAGTCGTAGGCCAGCCGGTCCACCACCCACCACCCGACGTTGTGCCGGGTGGCGTCGTAGCGTGCACCGGGGTTCCCGAGCCCTGCGACGACCTTCACGCCGCCCGGGGACGCCGGTGGGGGATCACCCCTCCTCGTCGTCGCCGTCGGAGGCCTCGCCCTCCGCCGCATCGCCGTCCTCGCCAACGAGCTCGGGCTCGAGGAGCTCGTCCGCGTCCTCCTCCTCCTCCGGCTCCTCCTCGGCACGGGGCGCCGAGACCAGGACCACCAGGTGGTCGTCGTCCAGGAGCAGGGTCACGCCCTCGGGGATCTCCAGCTGACCGGCGAGGATCTGATCGCCGATCTCCAGCCCCGAGACGTCGACGGTGAGCTCCTCGGGGATCTCGGAGGGGATCGAGCGGACCGGCAGGTCGTGCACCACCTGCTGCAGGACCCCGCCCTGCATCTTCACGCCGGGGGCATCCCCGTGGACGTGCAGCGGAACCGTCACCTCGACCTCGACGCCCTTCTGGACCTTGTAGAAGTCGACGTGGATGAGCTCGGAGCGGAAGGGATGGAGCTGGACCTCCCGCACCAGGGTCTGGATGGGCTCCTTCTCCCCCTCGACCCGCAGCTCGACGACGGTGTTCTCAACCGAGATGTGGTTGAAGAGGTTCATCGTCTCCAGGCTGTCCACGGTGAGGAGAAGGGCTTCCTCTCCCTGGCCGTAGACCACCGCCGGGGCGCGGCCCCCGGCCCGGAGCTTCCGGGCGACACCCTTTCCAGTGTCCGTCCGCTTCTCCGCCTTCAGGTTCGCAACTTGTCTCATCGTTGATTCCTCACGTCGTGGGCCCGGTCGGCCCGGGTGGCCAGGGGATCGGTTCCCGACCGTCAGTCGTTGTCTTTGATCTCGAAGAGCTGGCTTACAGACTCGTTCGAGTGGATGTACTGCACCGCATCGGCCAGCAGTCCGGCCACCGAAAGGATGGTCAGCTGCTCGAACCGGCGTTCCTCGGGCACGTGGATGGTGTTCGTGACCACGAACTCCTCCAGAGGTGACGCAGCGAGCTTCTCCGAGGCGTTTCCGGAGAGGAGGGCGTGGGTGGCGCAGGCGAAGATCCGCTTCGCTCCCCGCTCCCTCAGCGCGTGGACCGCGTTGGCCAGCGTGCCGCCGGTGTCCACCATGTCGTCGGTCAGAAGGCAGTTCTTGCCCTCCACCTCGCCGACCACGTTCAGGACCTCGGAGGTGTTGGCCTGGGGCCGCCGCTTGTCGATGATGGCGAAGTTGCCCCCGAGCCGCTTCGAGAAGCCCCGGGCCATCTTCGCCGACCCCACGTCGGGGGCCACCACGACCAGGTCCTCGAGCTGCTTCTCCCGGAAGTACCTGGTCAGGACCGGGGCCGCGTAGAGATGGTCCACGGGGATGTCGAAGAAGCCCTGGATCTGGTGCTGGTGGAAGTCGATGCTCACCACGCGGTCCGCGCCGGCGGCCACGAGCATGTTCGCCATGAGCTTGGCCCCGATGGCCACGCGGGGCTGGTCCTTCCGGTCCTGCCGCCCGTACCCGAAATACGGGACCACCGCAGTGACCCTCGCCGCCGAGGCCCGGTGGGCCGCGTCGATGAGGAGGAGCAGCTCCATGGTGTTCTCGGCCGGCGCCGTCGTGGGCTGGACGATGAAGACGTCCCGCCCCCGGGCGTTCCGGTCGATCCGGACGAAGATCTCGCCGTCGGCGAAATCCCGGATGGTGGCGACGTCGATGGAGGTGTCCAGGCGGTCCGCCATCTCCTGGGCCAGCGGCCGGTTCGCGCGGCCGGACAGCAGCAGGAGTGGGCCGCGGCTGAAGGTGGATGGCATGGGACTCGGGGGGACGGCGGCTCTGGCGAAAAAGTAACAGCCTGGAAAGCTAGAAATGCCCGCCAGGGGCGTCAACGTGAGCCGGCATCCCGACTCACCCGGACCACCCGCTCCGCCACCAGGGACTGCCGCCCTTCCATCCCCACCTCCAGGCGGATCAGGTAGGCGCCTTCGGCCATGTCCGGCGGAAAGGTGAGGCGGGTGGCGCGAAAGAAGGGCCCGGGCGCCGGGGGGCCCTCCTCGGACCAGCGCAGGTCCTGGCTCCAGGGATCTCCCACCAGCCCCAGAAACCGCCCGGCCCGTCGGAAGAAGCCGTCGCCGGCCTCCTGGAACCCGAGCTCGTAGCGCAGGGGCTCCGCCGGCCGCCATCCCAATCCGCTCAGCTCCCACGCCACCAGGATGGTCTCCCCCGGCGCCACCCGTTCGGCGTCGACCCCGGTGCGGAGCCACGGGAGGGCGGCGTCCATGGACGCGGGATCGCCGGCGGCCGGATCGGCCAGGAGGAGATCCGAGATCATGGGCACGTCCTCCGGGACACCGGTCCACTCCACCCCCTGTCGAACCCGTCCGGCCCGCAGGGAGTCCGGCGCCCACACCTCGGCGCTCAGGATGTATCGGCCGGGCGGGACCGTGACGGCCAGCCGACCGTCGGGCCCCTCGGCCCGGGCCACCACCCGGCCGTCCGGGTCGACGGCGAAGAGGCCGAACCGCGGCGCCCCGTCCCCCAGTCCCTGGGGCCTCGGGAGCGGCGGGTGACCGTGGGCGGCGTGGTAGGAGGTGTCCTCGGGCAGGGCGATGTCGCTCACCACCGCCAGCGTCCGGCCCCGGGGAACGAGCCGGAAGGCACCGGGGGCCGGGAGGATCACCGGCGCGTAGGCCGGGGCGTATCCGCTCCGGGGGAGATGGCGGTCCCCGGGGTTCCAGTCCTGGGGTTCGGTGGCCGACGGCGCGACCATGGCCCGTCCCGGTGCCACCAGGGATCGGAGCTCGGGGTGCTGGTGGCCGATCCCGTCCGACGCGGCGGCGACCTCGCCGGGCCGGGGTCGACGCTCCTCCCAGCCGATCTCGGGTCCGTAGCGGACCAGCGTCTCCGCCAGGTCGCCTCCCCAGCGGAGGCCGTAGCCGTTGCGGGCGTCCTCGTGCATGAACTCCTGGACCCGCCGGGCCATGTGCTCCGTCCAGCGGTCGTTCCCGGGCACCAGGAAGAGGGGGTCGGAGAGCGCCCAGAGCCGCCGCACCAGGCGCCCCCAGTCCTGACCGGCGCGATCCAGGGTCTCCCGGCCCTCGCGGTCGACGACCAGGCGGGGGTCGCGCCACAGCCCGTCGTCGCCGGGCGGCATCCCCGCCAGGGCACGGTCGAAGGCCTCGGCGGCCTCGGGAAAGCGATGGGAGCGATGGAGGGCATAGCCCGCGAGGGCGTCGCACCACCACGCCGGCGTCACCCGGCAGGGCGTCAGGAGCGGGAGAGCCGCCTCGGGGCGGCCCGCCTCCCACAGGTAGTAGGTCCGCTGGGCCAGGATCCAGAGATCCCCGGGGAGCGCGTCTCCGGCCCGGGACAGCGCACGGAGGAGCTCGTCCCGGGCGGCGACGTCGTCGGGATCCGGGGGCCCGGGCCACCAGTCCCCCGTCTCCCTGAGCCGGAGACACATGCGCCCCACGATCTCGTCGCAATCGCCTCCCCAGCTTCCCACGGCGTCGGGCGCGTTCCGGAGCCGGGCCCGCTCGAAGGCCGCCTGCGCGTCCCGGGCGGCACCGTGGACCTCCGCCGAGTCCGCGACCTGCCCCGCACCCGCCGCGGGGAGGAGCCCGGCGGCGGCCAGGAGGACCGGCATGGCGGAGAGGCGGAAGAGGCTCACCCTGGGAACGGGGCCGGAGGAGGTGGACATTGGCCCGGGTGGATTCGAACCACCATCGCCGGTTCCAAAGACCGGTGTCTTGCCCTTAGACGACGGGCCAGCGCGCGAACGCGGTGGAGAGGACTCTAGCCCGTTTCGCCCCCCCGATCCACCTCCCACGGCTCCGGAAGCCGGTCCAGGGTGGCCGCCGCCACCCACCGGACCTCTGGCGTCCCTTCCCGGAGCTCCCGGAGGCACACCTCGGGGTCGTCGGACCACGGGAGGCCGAAGACGGCCCCTCCGCTCCCGGAGAGCAGGGACAGGGGGCTGCCCGACGCCCGGAGCGCGCCCAGGGCGGCCGCCACGGCGGGGTGCGCGCCGGGCACCACCGCCTCGAAGTCGTTCACGGCGCAAGCGGCCACGGCCTCCCAGTCCCGGGGAGCGGTCCCCTCCAGGATGGGGGGCGGCGGCCCGGAGCCCGCCCGATGGCGGGCCAGAGCTCCGTAGGTCGGTCCGGTGGGCACGTGCACGGGCGGCAGCCCCAGGAGAAGGGTTCGCCGGGCGAGCGGTGGCAGCCCCCGGAGCCGCTCCCCCCGCCCTTCCCCGAGTGCATAGCCCGCCTCCCCGGCGAAGAAGGCGACGTCGGCACCGAGGCCGCTTCCGAGCTCCTGACGCGCGTCCCGCCCCAGGGGATCGCCGTGCAGGTGGTCCAGGAGCCGCAGCGCCGCCCCCGCGTCCGACGACCCGCCCCCGAGGCCCGCACCGGCGGGGATGCGCTTCATCAACCGGATCCGTACGCCGGTCGCCGTTCCCGTCGCCTCCCGGAAGGCCCGGACCGCCCGGACCACCAGGTTCTCCTCCGGGGGACCCACCTCGGCCCCCGCCGTATCCAGCGCGACGTCGTCGCCGGGCACCGTGGAGACGGTCAGGGCGTCCCGGAGGTCCACGGCCTGGAAGAGGGTCTCCAGGCGGTGGAAGCCGTCGGGCATCCGCTCCAGGACCCTCAGGCTCAGATTGACCTTGGCCGGGGCGTCGATCCGGAGCGTCCGCCCCGTGCCGGGGCTCACGCCGGGCCTCCGGTCCCCCTCGGGTCGTCCGGGGCCGGGCCGCCGGCCCCCTGGCCGTGCCGTCCCTCCGCCGGGGATTCGGTCCGGGTCGACGTCTCGCCGGTCTCCTCCACCGGGCCGCCAGCCCCCGTGGGGCGCCCCTCGGCCGGCTTCGCTCCCGCGGTCGACGCCTCCACGGCCTCCTCCACCGCCTCCTCGGAGTGGGCCATCTCGGACATGGAGAAGCCCACCGATCGGATCAGCCACAGCCCGATGAGGGTGATGGGGATGAAGCCCCCGATGTGGTAGCCGTAGGCGAAGGCCAGGGTGGCTGCCGGGTCGGCCCCGTACACCCGCTCCAGGGCGAACTGGGCGGAGACGTGGAAGGTGCCGAAGAACCCCGGGGCCGCCGGCAGCGCCACCCCGAAGCCCACCACCGCCTCGGTGAAGAGCGCGGCCACGAACCCTTCGTCGATCCCGAAGGCCAGCATGGCCAGATGGAACGAGAGGCCGTGGAAGAGCCAGAAGGCCAGCGTCCACCCGAAGCCCAACAGCAGGAGGATCGGGGAGCGGACCACGTCGAGGGAATCGAGGAAGGCGGCCAGGACGTCGTTCAGGAGACGGCCCGCACCCTTCGGAAGGAACCGCCCCACCCAGTTCACCGCGGCGATGACCGGCCCAGGCGCGAACAGGAAGCCCAGCAGCACGGCCAGGAGGATCGCCACCAGGGACATGGCGCCCCGGAGCACACCGGCCAGGCCGGACTCGGGAGCCAGCTCCGGAAAGCCGGGGGAGAACACCGCCGCCACCAGGAAGCCGCCCAGGACCAGCCCATCCATCACCCGCTCCACCACCAGGGAGCCGAAAGCGGCGCTCACCGAGACCCGGGGCTCCAGGCGCCCCAGAGTGTAGGCCCGGGCGAACTCGCCGACCCGGGCCGGGATCAGGTTGGTGATGG
>DATHRY010000092.1:0-4390 GCA_035464715.1 Longimicrobiales bacterium | reverse complement strand
CGCCGGTGCCATTCTCGCATTCGGTATGGGGCTCAGCCTGGCAGCGGTGTCCCGCCGCTGATCCTGTGGTCGCTCGGGCGGTTCGACCCATGCCCCCGGAGCGACATCGACGAGAGAGCTGTGCCCGCCCGCTCCCGGCCTGTCCGGGGGCGGGCGTCGTTTCGCCCTTCCGGAACCCGGAGGAAGGCCGCATACGCTCCGGCCGCCTCGGAGGGACGAAGGGGCCCTGGGTGGCGGGCGGATCAGCGTCCGGCCGTGTACGTGCGGCCGAACCGGTCCACAGCCTCGACGGTGATTCGCATGCGCAGGTCTACCCGGACCACCAGGCACCGCAGACCGCCCCGCTCACGTGCTCATGGACCCCACGGGTCCCCAGATGGTCGTCCTCGTGGGTGTGCCCGGCGATGACATGAGCGTCGTCATGGCATGATGGGCAAGAATGGCGTTCGACGACCGGATCGCGCATCCCTGCCGCGTAACCATGGGGTAAACTGCGCGACCCGCCTGCGGGCAACCTGGCCCCGGTCCTTTCGTTCCGGCGGTCTCGGGGCCATCGTGGGGCCGAGATGTCCTCGGTGGTTCTCATCCCAAGACCCGTCCCGGAGGCGCCGTTGAGCACCGTGGTGACCCATGCCAAGGAAGCCCTGGAGGCGCGTCGTCGCGGCGATCTGGCCGCTGCCGAGGCCGCCGCTCGGGAGGCCCTGAACGCAGCCCGGGCCGGTGCGTCCGATGCGACCGGTCGAGACGGGATGATCCTCGCCCTCAGCGTCGTGGCTCAGGTGGATCACGACGCCGGGAGAGTGGACGCGGCCACGCAGCGGTACGCCGAAGCCGCAGAGCTTTCCCGGCAGACGCCGGTCTCGCCGCGGCTGCCGCACGTCCTGCGTCACCTCGGCCTTCTCCAGCTCCGGTCGCGGAATCTCCTGGCGGCGATCTCGTGCTGCGAGGAGGCGCTGGCGATCCGGAGGGCCGACGCCGACACCCCGCCGCTGGAGCTCGCCAACACGCTGCGTCCCCTGGCGCTGGTCCGGGAGGCCGAGGGAAGGAGCCGGGAGGCCGCCGAGCTCTGGCGGGAGGCCGAGCGCCTCTATGCCGACGCCGGGGTCGAGTCGGGGGTGGAAGAATGTCGGCGGCGGGTGGCCGACCTCGATGAGGCCTGAAGTGAAGAGGCGCGCGGCGGCCGTCGTCCCTGGCCTCGTCCTGCTCGTCGCGGCATCCTGTCGCGCCCAGGAGCCCGCCCCCGAGCTGGCGTGGATGGCCGGCTGCTGGGTGGTCGGATCCGGGGAGACGCGCACCGAAGAGCTGTGGACCGCTCCGGGCGGAGGCATCCTTCTGGGGCTCTCCCGCACCCTCCGACCGGGAAGGCCTGCGGCGTTCGAATTCCTCCGGATCGAGACGACCGAGACCGGATGGGCGTATCGCGCCTCCCCCGCCGGCCGCCCGCCGACCACCTTCCCGATCGTCACGATGGGGCGGGACGCGTTCCGCGCGGAGCTCGCGGAGCACGATTTTCCCAAGGCCATCGAGTACGTGCGCATCGGGCCCGACTCGCTGACGGCGCACGTCTACGGGGAGCTCGGCGACGACGCCGACCCGGCGTTCTCCCTCCCCTTCGCCCGGGGGGCGTGCCCCGGGACCTGACGGCCCGGCGGCACACTTCACGTCCCTCTGCGCCCCGTCCGGCGCAGCTACCGTGGGACCTTCTCGCCGCCTCCGCGTGCCTCCGAGCCCGACCTCCCGAGCGGCTCGCGGGCACGGGCTCTCCGCGGCCGATTCCCGAGGCGCAGACCGGCCCCCAGCGCGCAACTGCCCCCGCCCGGACCGTCGGCGCCCGGGAGGCGAAGGGGTTACCGGAAAATCCAGCAAGAGCCCTGCCATTGACGTAAGTCGATATTTCGATTATACTTACGTTCGCATTGTCCAGAGAACGCCCGAAATATGGGCTCTCCGGAGGCCGCCCAGGACCCGTTCATTCGCCGTGGCAGGACGCCACCGGCGAGGCCCGTTCGGCGGTCGGACAACCTGTCTCCCAGCGCCCATCCGGTCGCCCTCGCGCCCGGCGGGCTCGCGCAATCCGAGGACAAGATGGCTTCAACCGCCACGAAGCTTCCGGACGAACGAAAGAGCGTCACCAATCGCACGCTCGACCACGAGGACGGCCTGTATCGACACACCAAGCGCCCCGAGTGGGGCGTGGCCATCCTCGCCTGGGAGAAGGGAGGCCGGAGGGCCTACCAGTTCGAGGACGGGAGGCTCCGGAAATTCAGGGAGGGCTACTACTCCCTGATGAAGCCCGTGGACGAGGTGCCCGGGTCCGAAGAGGCGCTGGTCTCGGATCTCGAGAGCGCCGTGGCGGCCCACAAGGGCGGCAAGCGCCCGAAGCCCCTCGAGCCGGTTTGCAGCTTCGACGAACAGGTCGCGCTCTTCGAGGAGCTGTTCCCGGACGGCTTCAAGGGCGACGCCTGGATCGAGCGCCACCGCCGGGGCGAGGGTCGGGCCCTGAAGCGGCACCGGGAGCCCATCCTCGAGCGGGCCCAGGAGATCCTCTCCCGAGAAGCCTGCGAGCAGGCCATCGCCTCGGACCGGCAGGGGCATCTGACCGGAGCGGTGCTGGACATGCTGTCCAGCACGGACCTGGTGGCGTTGAAGCAGGTGAAGAGCCTTCGCGGGATGGAGCCCGAGGAGAAGAACCGGTTCGCCGAGTCGTTGACGCATCTCCTCTACGGCGACGACGCGTTCGGACCGAGGTTCAAGCGCTGGGTGAAGGTGGTCTCGGACGTGGGCGGCGGGCGGCCGGCCTGGCGCCTCACCACCGTGCTGCCGGCCCTTGTGTTCCCCGACGACCACGTCTGCGTCCGGCGCTCCGCGTTCATGCGACAGGCGGCGAACATCGCGCCCACGGCCAGCTACAGCCGCAAGCCGAAGCGACGGTCGTACCGGAATTTCCGGCGGGTGGCCCGGGCGGTGCGCCAGCGGCTGAACACCGCGGGGCACGAGCCCCGGGACCTCCTGGACGTCCACGACTTCGTGTGGGCGACCCTCCGTAACGCGGCGCTGAAGCACCTCGCGGACTGAGGCGTTCCCACGCTCGCCACGGCCCCCGGTGTCCCCGCGGACATCGGGGGCTTCGTGCGTCCAAGGCGGGTCGTCCGCGACGGAACCGTTGCATACCCGAGGGAACCGTACGAGGGGGCATGGTGGTTTCACTACTGCTGGTGCGGCGTGGCGTAGCGTGGCGTGTACCCACGGAGGCGGGGATGGAGGAGCGGAGGGGTGTGGAGGACGGGACGGAGCTGGAGCCGTCGATCCGGCCTCGGGTCGTCGACGAGGCGGAGGAGGTCCTGGCCTCCTATTATCGACTCCTTCTCGGGGCCGGACTCGGGGCGGCCGTGCTGGCCCTCACCCTCCCCGTGGTGGTCGGGGTACAGGTGCCGGTGGAGTTCCTGATCATGGTCTTCGCCCTGCTGGGCATCCTCTTTCTGGCGCCGATCACCCGCGAACCGCGGCTGGCCCGGGATGTCCTGCGGCGCTGGGACATCCTCCGGGTGGAGCGGGCGCTGAACGCCGAGAGCGGGCACGACCCGAGGGTTGAGGTGGCCGAAGCCATGGCGGACCGGGTCCTGAGGCACCCGTCGGTGGACGAGGGCGTCCGGGGACGGACCCGACTTCTGGTCCGGCGGCTCAAGCTCCTGCTCAACGACCTGAGGCGCATCGAGTGGTTGCTCCAGACCCGTACCGTGGGCCCGGGAACGGGGAATGGGCGATCCATCTCCGATCTCCAGGACGTGCTGGACGCACGGGTGGCCGGGATCCTGGGGCAGCTGTCGGAGATCCACCGGACGGTGGTGCTCCGGGACGCGGAGGCGCTGGGTCGGGTCCTCGCTTCCGCGGACGACCTCCTCCGGGAGCTGGAGGCCGAGCGCGAGGTGGACCGGCTCCTGGCGCAGGCCGAGGGACGGACCCGGGCCGGGGATCTCCACGGAGCGCCTCGGGGAAGCTGAACGTTTCTTGTGGTTCGAGCGGGTCCATCGACGGCCCGTATTCGACATCTTAAGCGCGCAGCGACCGGACCGAAGTGGCCCGGCTCCGCCCGTGACCGGACGGCAGGAGGAGGGATCCCATGAACCGCCCGATGAATGCTCCCGATGTGGAGCTCCCCGTGGACTTCCGGGCCGCTGGACCGGCCGATCAGCCTTTCCTCCGGCGCCTCCCCCGGCTCCGGACCGGGGCCGGCGATCCCGACGCGGTGGTGCGCGTCGCCCTCCTGGAAGACCGTCCCGTGGCGGTGGTGCGGGCAGCCCGCCCGGAGACGGACGGCCAGCCGCCCCGACCCGGGCACACCGACCCGGGCCTCCGCTCGATCGAGCTGGCCATCGTCGATCCGTGGATG
>DATHRY010000091.1:0-1608 GCA_035464715.1 Longimicrobiales bacterium | reverse complement strand
CACCGTGCTCCGGGGGGACCGGCCCGTGGTGGAGCTCGTGCCCCCGCCGGCCGGACGCCGCCTCGGGGACCTGCCCGGGATCCTGGACCGGATTCCCCGTCTGGCCCCGGCGGAGGCGGACGCCCTGGCCGACGACCTCGACGCGTCCCGCCGGACGCTGGCGCCGCCGGAGGATCCGTGGGCGTCCTGATCGACACCTCGGTCCTCGTCGACCTGGAGCGGGGGCGCCTCGATGCCGCGGCGCTCACCGAGGGGCGGGCCGACGAGGAGATGCACGTGTCGGTGATCTCCGCCAGCGAGCTGCTGCACGGGGTCCACCGGGCCGCGACGCCGGAGGTGCGGGCCCGGCGCGCCGCCTGGGTGGAGGGAATCCTGGCGGAGCTTCCCGTGCTTCCCCTGGACATCCTCACCGCACGGACCCACGCCCGCCTCTGGGCCGATCTCGCCGAGGCCGGCACGCCGATCGGCGCCCACGACCTGTGGATCGCCGCCACCGCCGTCGCCAGGGGGCTGACGCTCCTCACCCGGGACGTGCGGGCTTTCAAGAAGCTGCCGGGGCTGGCTGTGGAGGTGACCCCCGCGTCGTGAGTCACCCTCGCCGGCGGGATCGACGAGCCCGCCTGGGCCCTCACCCCCCCGGCGCCAGCGGCACCCCCGCGTCGTACGTCACCTCGCCGGACAGGACCTCCACGCCCGGGGGCGCCTCCGTGTCGGGACCCACCACCGTTCGCTCCACCTCCACGTACTGCGTGCCGTCGAAGTAGTGGCGGAGGTACGAGGAGGGCGCGCCGCCGCCGGACTCCGACCGCACCAGATCGTTCCAGCCGCCGGTGCGATCGGGCGAGACGATCACCGGCGTGCGGGAGATGGGGAAGGTCTGGATGAGCCGATAGGGGGCGCCCTCGGTCCCTCCCGTGAAGAGCATCAGATCGCACCCGCCGGACCCACAGAAGATCGAGCCCAGCATATAGACGAAGGTCTCGGGCACCCCATCCTCGTTCAGGTCGGTGCGGCCGTACACGTAGCGGGCCTGCTGGCCCGGCTGGGAGACGTCCACGAGCTCGGTCGTGTAGTCGGGCGAGGCGGCCCGGACGGCGTCTTCCAGGGTGGGGTCGGGCTCGGCGAGGAACGGGACGTCGCGGGGTGCGTCGGGGGTGGGCGGGGTGGGCGTCGAGTCGGCCGCCCCGGAGGTGCTCGACGCCGCCGCGCTCTGCGCGGCCCCGGAGTCCACACCCGCCTCGGTCTCGGCGCCCTCCTGGCCCGCGTCGCAGGCGGCCAGGATCAGCGCCGCGGAGAGCATGCCGGCGAGGCGACCGGGCCGGCGGCGGGTCCGCGTGTCCGGGATCGGGCGGGTCGGGACGAGGGCGGACATGGGCGCTCCCTGGCTGAGGCGACCGGCCCGGTGGAGGGGGTCTCCCGGCCGGCGGATCCATACGCCCTTCCGCCCATGCAAGATCCCCGCCGCCGTCGGGCGCCTACCCCCGCTCCAGGGCGTCCATGACCAGGTGCAGCAGCTCGTCGGGCGAGTCGGTGATCCCCCTGGACCCCTTGGGCGGCACCCGGTCCCGGGTCATCTCCCCCACGTAGAAGATCACCGGCACCCCCGGA
>DATHRY010000090.1:0-5940 GCA_035464715.1 Longimicrobiales bacterium | reverse complement strand
GGGGCCCACGTGGTCTGGAACGACGGGGAGGGTGTCCGTCATGCCGTCAGCGCGGACCGGGGGGAGACCTGGGTGGAGGTGGATCGCATCGCCGACGCCGGCGGCTCCAGCCACCTCGCCATGGGCCCCGCCGGGGAGATGGCCGTTCGCATCGCACCCGGGTCCGCGTCCGGCAGCCGTGTCGACCCCGAGGCGGACCAGGTGGCGGTGAGCCGCGACGGTGGCCGGTCGTGGAGCCTCGCCCCGGCGCCGGGTGAGCGTGACTGGGAGGAGGTGCCGCGGTGGGTGGAACCCCTCGCCTGGGGAGAGGACGGCTCGCTCTTCTCCCTGTGGAGCGAAGGGTCCGTGCTGCGGCTCGGACGTTCCCGGGATGATGGCCGATCGTGGGAGATCCACGACCTCGTGGACGGGGCGGATCCGGTCTACTACCCCTTCCTCGTCCGCGGCCCCGACGGACTCCTGGGCTTGTCCTGGTTCTCCGGACTGGGCGACGATCTGCGGGCCCGGGTCGGGTTGGTGGACCCGTCCTCGTCCCCGATGGCGATCCGGACGACCCCCGCCCTCGATGTCGACGCCTGGCGCGTCCGTGACGGCGGCCGCGTGCGGGATCCAGCCGGTGAGTACTTCCCGGTCCTGTTCCTCCGGAATGGAGACCTGGGTGCCGTACTTCCCATACAGGCTTCGGAGCGAGGGGACGGACTCTCCTGGATCCGGATCCGCCGGTAGCCTCCCGGGGCGATCGCGCCTCTCTACGTCCGCTCCGGCTCCGGCACCCCCGCCGCGACCTCCTGGACGTCTCCCAGGCTCAAACGCCCGCGGACCTCGGCGGGCGCCGCGGTGGGGATCGCCACCCGGAACGCCCTCAGGCCCAGCACCCCCTGCATGTCCTCGAGGTCGTGGTGCTCGATGGCACCCTCGAAGAACCCCCGGTCGATCAGGAACTCGAGGTAGTGCCGGTACTCGGCGGCCTCGTGGCTGCGGGCATAGACGACGGCCAGCGTGCCGGGCTGGGTGAGGCGCTCGCCGGTGGCCCGGATCCGGGCCTTGTCGATCCGCTTCTTCACCAGCTCGTAGCGCACGTTGTAGGCGCCGTCCACATCGAAGCGCTTCTCGTCGACCCGGAAGCGGACGGACAGGGGGTGGTCCTGGACCAGGATGAGGTGGGTCGCCCGGAGCTCGCTCCGGGTCCGGTCCAGCTCCCACTGGATGCGGCTGGCGAGCTGGAGCTGCCAGAGCCGGAGGTTGTGCAGGTACAGGGGCCCGAACCCGCCCCTCTCCGCGATGGACTCGCCCACGTAGAGGTTGTAGTCCACGCCATCGGTCTTGAAGCGCTCGAAGAAGTGCGGGAAGACGCCCTGGGCGACCTCCTGCTCCCGGTCGATGACCGCGCACACGACCTCGTTGAAACGGGCCACGCCGGCCTCGAAGTCGCGCCGCTCCCGGTACACGATCCGGAGCTCGGCATCCAGCGACGCGCGATAGGCCTGGACGCGCTCGGCGACGGCCGCTCCGAAGGCCGACAATCCGTCCATGAGCGGCTCGACCTCCGCGGCGAGGAACTCCAGCACCTCGCTCTCCTCGTCGGAGACCAGGCCGGACGCCACCCGCGCGGCGAGTCGATCGAGCCGGTAGCCGAGCGCTTCGAGGGCGGGGAGGGGGCGGGTCGCGCAGGCCTGGGTCAGGACCTCACGTGCCGCGTCGATCTGGGCCGTCAGGTCCGCCTGGATCGCCCGGGCCCGGAAGTCGGACGAGCCGCGGATGTCGGTGAGGCCGTACAGTGGATAGACGTCGGGGAAGACGATCTCGCCCTGGTCCGGATGATCGTCGTGGTCGGCGATGCCCAGCACGTGCGCGGCGGCGTCCCGGAACCGCCACTCCACGGCCGGGTGGATCGCGGTGTACGTCTGTTTGATGACCGACTGGATGCGGTCCTCCCGGGCCACCAGGCTCCGTCGGAGGGCCGTCGCGAAGGCGGAGGTGACGGCCTTGAGCTTCAAGGCCTGGTACATGGTCACCGCGCCCGGCGTCGGTGAGCCCACCTCCAGGAGGCCGACCCGGCGGTCGTCCACATAGAGCGGAAGCAGGGCGAGACTCCGGACCCCGTCCCGGACCAGGCTCGCCTCGTACCCCGTGGCGAAGTCACACGACGCCAGGTCGCGGATCACCTGGGGCGCTGCCGTCTGGAGGGACTCGGCGTAGCTCGACGCCTCGCGATGGGGACACTCCGGTACGGCGCCCCTTCGCAGCAGCAGGCTCTTGCCCAGGGGGATGGCGCGATCCATCGCCTCGATGCCTCCGTCTCGGTCGAAGGCGATCAGCCCGATCTCCACGTCTCGCTGCCCCAGCAGGGTCTGGATGTGGAGCTCGAGCTCCTCCACGCGCACCCGCGTCGACAGCGCGTCCTCACGGAGCAGCGCCTCCTTGAGCAGGGAGCTCGCCTCCGAGACGGTCACCTCGATCGCCCACGTGAAGGAGAGGCCCCCGAACTCGAAGCGGTCGGGGGGCAGCAGGCGTGCCCACCGCTCCAGGTCCATCGGCTCGGCGAGCAGCTCCTCCAGCTCGTGGTCCGTGAGTCGGCGGGTCCCCTCCAGGGCCGTGACCGTCATGAACCGGGAATTCCAAATCTTGTGGAAGTGCCGCTGAAGCCCCGTGTCCGGGTCCGGGACGGTGACGACCAGGGGGGGGTCGAAGTCCACGTCGATCCCGTACAGGAACCGCAACACGAGCTCGTAGCCCGCCATGATCGTCCCACGGGCCAACAGCTCGGGCTCGAAACGGGTGCCGGCGTAGAGGGTCTCCTCCTCCAGGACGCCGAGCCGCTCGGTGCCGGGAGAGGCGAAGATCGACTCGTAGGAGAAGGGTGGACCGGCGCTTCCGTAGGCGCCCTCCGCGGTGTCCGGGAAGTGGGCGCTCAGGAGCATCCGCACGAGCTGCGGATGTCGACGCGCCGCCTCGACCTCGATGCGAGGCCCCCGGAGCTCGGGGGCGTCTTCGAGCCGCCGCAGCACCTCGCGCGCCTGCACCGCCCACGGGGACCCGGGGCGATCACGCTCGATCATCCAGAAGTCGATCACCTTCTCCAGGCTCATCGACGTCCGGAAGGGAAAATCTTCCGCCATAGACGACATGCGCGCTCCTCGGCCCGGCATGCTCCACGAAGGGGATCCGAACGTTGGCTACGCCCCAGCCTTCGCGCCAGATGCGGGATGGAGGCACCGGGCGTGAGCGCGAACCCGGAGCGCCTGCGGGTCACCCGGTCCGGGCGCAGGGCTCGCCCCTACCGGAGCGCGCTCCGCCCGCCGGTTCTGCCGAAGGTCACCAGGGGGAGTCCGATCGAGATGCACGTACCCGGTCCGCGTTCGGGCAGCCAGGCAAGGATCTCCCCGGCGAGAGCGGCGGGGGCCCCGACGAGCACCACCGCTCCGAATCGGAGGTAGGGCACGTCGGCCGGGAGACGGTGGGCGATCCCGACGTCCCCGAAGAAGGCCTCCGTTCCCCGGTCGAACGGGCCGTCGGGCCGCCAGCCCGTGAAGTGGAGCCCAGGGCACCGTCCGTGGAAGAAGTCGACGCGCACCAGGGTCGACGGCGCACGTGGGGAGAACCGGGCGACCTCGTACTCCCAGCCCGGCGTGGGCCCCCGGAGATAGACGCTCCGTGCCACGTCCTCGCCCAGGGGCCGTGCGGCGCCGTAAAGGGGGGGGGCGTTGAGGCCTGCCCCGCTCCTCTGGCCAGGCTTCTCACCGACGGCTCCCTCGATCAGGCCGCCCACCACCATGGCGCAGCCCCCGTTGACGATGACCGTGCACGCCAGCGCTACCCACCTGAGGCAGGTCCTCCGGAACATCTGCCGTCGCCGTGCCTCGGCTCTCATGGCGCCCTCCTGACGTCGTGATATGACGACGTTCGGTGCTACGGGGTCCGGACTCCATACGTAGGGGTGCGTAGGGGGAGGATTGCGGCGGGCCGGCTGATCGTGCTCCTCGCCGGTCTCGCCGGCGCCCATGAATCCGGGTGCGTACCGACGTAGCCACGATCATGGCGCGGCCCACCGGCCCCGGCCTCGATCCCGTCGCGGCGCCGCTCGCCCGGGGGCAGCTCCGCTCGTACCTTTCGCGCAACCTCCCTTCGGCACCCCGATCCCGGCGGCACCATCGCCGCCTGCGGGGTGCCGACGGATCCTTCAAATCACGTTTCCGGAGCCGCCCCACCATGGCCAACACGACCCGTAGCATCACGTCGATCCTGGGGATCATCGCTCTGATCCTCGTCATCGTGGCCGCAGTGTACTTCATCATGAACCAGGCGGACGACCCCGAGATCGAGATCGACCTCGGCCTGGTGGACGCACCGACCCTCGTGACGTCCCCGGCCGTCCTGGTCTGATCGACGACGGACGAGGCAGGCGGGATGCGGTCCAGGGTCTTCGTGATCGAGACGGAGATCGCGGATCCGTGAGTAGGGCGACGCCCTGGTGCGCTCTCGTGAAGGTGCGGGTCACACCGTGAACTTCGGTCCAGTCCCCCCGGCGGCCGCCCGCGGCGGCATCCTGGCCCACTCCCTCCGCCTTCCCGACGGACGGCGTCTGCGGAAGGGACTGCGGTTGGGCCCCGACGAGGTGGCGCTCCTGGAGGGCGCGGGGGTGGAGGAGGTGACAGTGGCCCTGCTCGACCCCGCGGACGTGGGCGAGGACGAGGCGGCGGAGCGGGTGGCTCGGGCGCTGGCCGGGCCCGGTACCGAGGTCCGGCCTCCGGGGACGGGGCGGTGCAACGTCATCGCCGCCGAGGCGGGGGTCTTCGCCGTGGACGCGCGGCGGATCCGGCGGGTGAACGAGGTGGACGAGTCCATCGGGGTCTCCACCCTGGGTCCCGAGGTCCCTGTGCACCCGGGCGATCTGCTGGCGACGGTGAAGGTGATCCCGTTCGCGGCACCGGCGGAGGTGGTGGCGCGATGCGAGGCGGTGGCGGCGGACGGCCACGCCCTCGGTGTCGCCCCGTTCCGCCGGGTCCGGGCCGCCCTCGTCCTGACGACGGGGCCGGGGACGTCCGGATCCGTGCATGGGAAGGCCCCGGAGGTCCTGCGGGGGCGGATCGCGGCGCTGGGTGGCAGCCTGGAGATGGTGGCGGAGGTCGGGCACACCCCCCACGAGGTTCGAGGGGCGTTGGAGGAGGCGTTGGCCGCAGGCGCCGGCCTGGTCCTGGTTCTGGGGAGCTCGGCGGTCGGGGACCGGAACGACGTTGTGCCGGCGGCGGTGAGGGCGGTGGGGGGCGAGATCCTCCGACTGGGAATCCCCGTGGATCCGGGCAACCTCACCCTCCTGGCACGGTGCGGCGACGTCCCGGTGCTGGGCGTCCCGGGCTGCGCCCGATCGCCCCGGCGGAACGGCTTCGACTGGATTCTGGAACGGGTCGTGGCGGGACGCGGAATGGCCGAGCTGGACCTGTCGGGCCTGGGCGTGGGGGGGCTGCTCAAGGAGCCGGCCCAGCGGCCCCAGCCCCGGCGGCCCCGGCGGTCGGGGAGAGGGGACGGTCCCCGGGTGGCCGGCGTGATCCTGGCAGCGGGGCGCTCCACCCGGATGGGCGAGGTCAACAAGCTCCTGGCCGAGGTGGGGGGCGTACCCATGGTCCGGCGGGTGGCGGAGACGGTGCGGTCCGCCGCCCTGGAGCCCGTCATCGTGGTGCTGGGGCACGAGGCCGAGGCGGTGCGGGCGGCCCTGGAGGGTCTGCCGGTGGAGTTCGTGGTCAACCCTGCCTACGCGGCCGGGATGGGCACGTCGGTGGCCCGGGGAATCGAGGCCGTCGCGGATCGGGTCGACGGCGCCATGGTGGTGCTCGGGGACATGCCGTGGATCGACGTCCGGCACATGGACGCCCTGGTGGAGGCCTTCGCGCCGGAGGACGGGCGGGGGATCTGCGCCCCGGTGGTGGACCGGAAGCGGGGCAA
>DATHRY010000089.1:0-3422 GCA_035464715.1 Longimicrobiales bacterium | reverse complement strand
GTCGCCTACCGGGACGAGGTCCGGGGCTGGAATGCCTCCGCCCGCGTCCGCTACACCGACGCCTTCCCCTTCCGCGCCACCGAGTTCGAGGGCCAGATCGACGCCTACGCCCTCGTGGACCTGACGGCGGGGTACCGGATCCCGAGGTCGGCGGCCACGGTGCAGGTCGGCGTGAGCAACGTGCTTGACGAGGCCTACCAGTCGTTCATCGGCGCTCCGGCGGTCGGCCGCATGGCCATGCTCCGGATCACGTACGAGTTCTGAGCCCGGAGCCGCCCATGTACCGCACGAGCGAGAAGAGGGGGTTCGCCGCGGCGAGGTGGGCCGGGCTAGCCGTGGCCGCGTGGACCGCCCTCCCTGCGCCCGGGCTCGTCGGCGCGGGCGCCCTGGCCGCCCAGGAGGTCCTGCCACCCAACCGGGGCGGACACACCGTCTCCATGGGCGTGCCGCCGACCTGGCGCTGGGCGGCGGGGTTTTCCGCGGGCGTCCACGGAGAGGACGACTCGAAGGTCACGGCATACGCGAACCTCGGCGTGTATCGCGATCTCCTCAACCCGATGATGGCGGCCCTGGGGCTGTTGGGTGAGGTGTACGCCGGCACCCGGGGGACCATCTCCGCATCCGGCGGCGTGGACGGCGGCGCCCGCCTGGGGCTCTACTCGCCGGCGACGCGCCTCGCGGTCGGAGCCGACTACAACTTCCGGGACACCGAGGTGGACCTCGCCCTCTCCATCATCCACCCGTTCCAGCGGGGCGGGATCCTCGTGCCGGGCGGCCGACTGCGGATCGACTACCTGCCCACCCGCGGCCACTCGGTGAACATCGGTGTTCAGCTCCCCTTCGGACAGCCGTACGTCGGGCGTTCCAGGCCGCGGCAGGATCACGTCGAGCTGGCCGATCCCGAGCCCCCGCCGATCTTCCTCATCCCCGACGCCACCCTGGTCGACGCCCTGGAGACGGCAGACACCGCGGCCCACTGGGTGAACCGCCTCACGGTGCCCTACACGGAGCAGTGGGACTGGAGCTCGGACGACGCCTTGGAGGAGTTCGCCGCGCACATGGACGAGCTGAAGGGCCACATGTCGTCGGGTGCCGGGGACGGTGGCGGGGTCCGCTCCCCCGTGGAGGACGTCGAGGCCTACCACCGGGCTCTGGACCGGGCGTTCTCGATCGCCACCTCGGGCCGGGGCCTCCCCCGCGGGGAGACGACGCCCTTCGGCATCGCCGCCTCGGCGCGGGCCCGTGAGATCATCCTGGATCAGGTCCTGCTCCCCTACAACCGCCTCCTGGGCCAGAAGAAGGACCCCGACTCCACCTGGGGCCTCGGCGCGGCGGCCTCCGGGGAGTTCTACGAGTGGCTCACGCAGGAGACGCCGCTGCAATTCGAGGAGCTCCGGGCCACCACGTGGACCTTCGCCCAGGTCCTCGCCCTCATCGAGGACATCCGGGCGCGCAACCTGGACCAGTGGAAGGACTCGCGGTTCGTCTGGCTCCCGTTCCAGCTGGCGCTCAAGCCGGACCAGCACGACGAGCGACACGAGCTGGATTCCCTGGTGGCGCGCGCCACCCGCCAGCCCCTCACCCGGGGCAACAAGCGCTGGTACATCGAGAACGACCTCTTCCTCGTCCAGCTCCAGAGGATGATCCGGGACGCCGAGGACTACCACGTGCTCTGGACCCACGACTTCCGGGGATACAACTCCGAGGGGGACCCCGACGAGGAGGGGTTCCGGCAGGTGGTGGGCGCCTACCTTCCGGCGCTGATCGAACGGGTGCGGAGGTACGACGAGGTCGGCCGGATCCCCCAGTACCTGATCTTCATCGACCAGATGTACTTCCTGGCCAACCGGGGCCGGCTCTGGCTGGACCTCCTCCAGGACCCCCTGAACCACGAGATCGATCTGCCGGACGCGTTCTGGAGCTGGGAGGACTCGATCGCGGCGCTCCAGACGGAGCTGAGGACGGCGGTCGCGAGCTCCCAGCTCATGCAGTCCCAGGCCCGGCACTTCGGAGAGGGGTGGATCGAGAACGTGGTGAAGGTCCACGTGAGCGTCACCAACCCACCGGACGCCTCCTTCTGGACGGACGAGATCTTCCCGTTCTTCATGGGCCTCCCGGACATCGTCATGCGGGACCACCGGAAGATCACCTTCTACGACGTGACCGAGCAGGACCCCTACAAGGGGAGGGCGATCTACACCGGCATGGGGGTGGGCGAGCACTACGTCGGGGCGTCCTGGGAGGACCGCTCGATGATGGCCCAGGGGCCGGCCCTCCTCTCCCTCAAGGACGCCGCGCGCCAGCTGCTTCTCAATCAGGGACTCGAGGCGGGTGAGATCCCCTGGGAGCTGCGACCGAAGGCGCGGGCGCCCGACTACGACCAGATGGTGGCCGACAGCCTGGAGGCCATGGGGGACTGGGGCTGGGACGTCCAGCTCCACAACCAGATCGGGTTCCGCTTCAAGCCGGTCTCCGTCTTCAAGGCCACCCTGTACAGCCTCATGCCCCCCGGGTCCGTCATCAAGGCGCCGGACTCCATCTGGGGCTCCCACTTCTGGGCTTCGATGCTCCTGGGGCACGCCCTGCGGGGCGGACGCTCCCTCATCATCGCCCCCGCCATCGCCAACGCTCCCAGCGCAGGGTTCCCCCAGATGTCCCGGGCCCAGGAGGCGCTCACCAGGGTGGTCGTGGCCGGTGAGATCTTCGAGGACGAACTCCGTCAGCTGGGCGGGTTGATCCGCGTCGGGCTCTACGACTCCCGACTCCCGGTCGGCGACGTGGGCCACAAGCTCGAGGCCTTCAGCCAGGCGCTGGAGGAGACCCCGTGGCTCCGGGACTTCTATGGCTTCCACCCGGATGTGGTGGCCGGTCTCGCATCCATGGCCGAGGAGCTGCTGGATCCGGCCTTCGAGGACGACCACGGCAGCGCGGAGGCATCCCCGCCGAAGCTGCACATGAAGGCGAACTACTTCGCCACCCGGGAGGCGTGGGACGAGTTGCTCTCAAGGCCCGAGGTGGGTGAGTCCTTCCGGATCTACTTCCAGGAGCTGGCCCTCCGGAACGAGGCCGTGCGACGGGGGGAGGACCGGGATCCGGGAATCATGAACGACTCCCTGCTTCCCCGTACGCGGGTGATTCTGGCGGGATACGGCCAGGAGCTCCCCCCCGAGGTCCTGTCCCGAATCGCCATCTTCTTCGCCATCGGCTCCCACAACCAGAACAACCGCAGCATGGTCCTGGACGGTGAGGTGGCCCTCGTGGTGGGCGGGTGGTCCGCGCTCTTCGGGTTGCCCGACTTCCTGGTGATCGTGGGCCTGTCCGAGTGGATCGACGACCTGGACGAGCTGGAGGCGCTCTTCCCGGCCTACGCCGGGCTCAAGCGCCGTCTCAGCCACTGGATCAGGATCTCGGTGTAACCGGGG
>DATHRY010000088.1:0-7520 GCA_035464715.1 Longimicrobiales bacterium | reverse complement strand
CAGTGGGTGATCGTCTCGTCGGCGAGATCGTTGTACAGGTCGATCGTCACCCGATCACCCGGCGCGGACATGGATCCTCCCTCGACCACGATTGTCGGCCCGGGGAACTGACCGTTGTAGGTCCACACCTGGGAGAGGTTGCCCCCGCCCAGATCCACGGTGGTCTCGCCCACGGTCAGTGCGCTGGGAGGTGAGCCAGCTGAGGGGATCCTCAGCTGGTTCCGGGGGGATGCGCCACCTCCCTTCCCTCCTCCGCCTCCGTTGCCCCCCTTGGCGGCGGCCACGGGGGAATGGACCCCGGTCGGCGGATCATCACAGGACGTGAGCATTCCGGCCCCAAGGGCTCCGGCCACACCTGCAGCGGTGCGCACGAACGAGCGGCGTGAGAGGGGCGAGGCAACGAGCGACTGGGCGGGGGAAGGGTGGCGCGCCATGGTCGGATCCTCCCTGAGCTGTGGACGTACGTCTCCATCACCGTGTGGGCGGCGGTGGTTCTTCACCGAGGAGGATCGCCCGGGGCCCTGCGGTTCCACAGTATATCCGTAGGGTCGTCACCGCCGTCGGGAATTGCCCACGTCAGGCGTCGGGAGGTTGGACCGAGCGGTGAAGAGAGGGGGCGGTCTGGACGCTGTGTCAGGCAGAGATCTCGTGGGCCGCTCCCGCTCCCCTGGGGACCCGGACCCCGTCCACCAGGATCTGCACGTCCATGGGCGGCTCCGGCGTGAACCGGGACACGACCATGGTCACGGCGAAGTTGAGGAGCATCCCCAGCGTGCCGATCCCCTCGGGGCTGATCCCGAACCACCAGTGGTCCGCCGTGTTGAGCTCGGGGTGGACGAACTTGAACCAGACGATGTAGGCGGCGGTGAAGGTGATCCCGCTCACCATCCCCAGGATCGCGCCCTCCCGGGTGGTGCGCTTGGAGAAGATCCCCAGGATGATGACGGGGAAGAACGACGAGGCCGCCAGCCCGAAGGCGAAGGCCACCACCTGGGCCACGAAGCCCGGCGGATTGATCCCCAGGTACCCCGCCACCATCACGGCCGCGCCCGCCGCCACCCGGGCCGCGATCAGCTCGCCCTTCTCGGTGATCTGGGGACGGAGGGCCCGCTTGAGCAGGTCGTGGCTCACCGCCGACGACACCACCAGGAGCAGCCCCGCCGCCGTGGACAGCGCCGCCGCCAGCCCTCCGGCGGCCACCAGCCCCACCACCCAGTCCGGCAGCCCGGAGATCTCCGGGTTCGCCAGGACCATGATGTCGTTGTCCACGGTGAGTTCGTTCTCCACCGCGGCGCCCGGACCGGTGAACTGGATCAGCCCGTCGCCGTTCCGGTCCTCGAAGGTCAGCAGCCCCGTGTCCTCCCAGGTCGTGAACCAGGCCGGCACGTCCTCGTACGGGGTCTCCGACACGCTGTCGATCAGGTTCGTGCGGGCGAAGACCGCCACCGCCGGTGCCGTGGTGTACAGCAGCGCGATGAAGATCAGGGCCCAGCCCACGCTGATGCGGGCGTCCCGGACCCGGGGCACCGTGTAGAAGCGGATGATGACGTGGGGGAGCCCCGCGGTCCCCACCATGAGGGCCGCCGTGATGAAGAAGACGTCCAGGGTGGACTTGGTGCCGTCGGTGTACGGGGCGAAGCCCAGCTCCGCGTGCAGCCCGTTGAGGCGCTCCAGCAGCGGCATCCCCGAGGCCTGGTCCACGCCGCCGAGGCCGAGCTGGGGAATCGGCGTGCCGGTGATCATCAGCGACAGGAAGATCGCCGGCACCATGTAGGCGAAGATCAGGACGCAGTACTGGGCCACCTGGGTGTAGGTGATCCCCTTCATCCCGCCCAGGACGGCGTAGAAGAAGACGATCATCATCCCGATGAGGACGCCGGTGGTGACCTCCACCTCCAGGAACCGGCTGAAGACGATCCCCACCCCCCGCATCTGCCCCGCCACGTACGTGAAGGACACGAAGATGGCGCACACCACCGCCACGATCCGGGCGGTCTGCGAGTAGTAGCGGTCCCCGACGAAGTCCGGGACGGTGAAGGCCCCGTACTTCCTCAGGTAGGGGGCGAGGAGGAGGGCCAGCAGGACGTAGCCGCCGGTCCAGCCCATGAGGTAGACCGAGCCGTCGTAGCCCATGAACGAGATGAGTCCCGCCATGGAGATGAACGACGCGGCGCTCATCCAGTCGGCGGCGGTGGCCATCCCGTTGGCCAGGGGGGAGACCCCGCCGCCCGCCACGTAGAAGTCCTTCGTGGTGGAGGCCCGGGACCAGACCGCGATCCCGATGTAGAGGGCGAAGGAGGCCGCCACCAGCAGGAAGGTCCAGGCCTGGACGTTCACGCCTCGTCCCCCTCGTCCACGTCGAACTCCCGGTCCAGCCGGTTCATGAGCCAGACGTAGACGAAGATCAGGACCACGAAGACGTAGATGCTTCCCTGCTGCGCGAACCAGAAGCCCAGGGGGAAGCCCGTCCCGGGGAGCCGTACGCGGTTCAGGGGCTCGACCAGGAGGATGCCGAAGCCGTAGGAGACCACGAACCACACCCCGATCAGGACGACCAGGTAGCGGAGGTTCCTGCGCCAGTAGGCCGCGTGGCGGGCCCTCACCTCGGGGTCGGTGACGGAAGCGTGTCGCCGCCGGCGGGATCCGTCGTCGGGGGGAGGGCTCATCTTCACCTGGCTCGGGGAACGAACCGGGCCAGACTAGCGGGGGCGCGCGGAGCGGAGCAACCGGGAACGGACGACGCCCCGCCGGGCACCAGGGCCGGCGGGGCGTCGGGTCCGGAGAGGGAAGGACCTCAGGATGCCGCGTCGATCTTCACGATCTCCGTGGCGAAGAGGCTGCTGTTCACGACCCAGAGCCCGCCCCACTTGTCGAAGGTCAGGGCGCCCGGGAGGAACAGTTCCTCGGTGACCACCTCACAGACCCCCGACCCGGGATCGCACCGGCTGAGGGTCCCGTGGGTGGCCCCACCCGTGGTCGCGGCGAACCAGCCGGCTTCATCCATCTCGAGGACGTAGACATGTCCCTCCGGTCCGATGGCCACATCCACGATGGAGGTGAAGCCGTCGAAGGCGACCCGACAGGCATCCGAGGGACACGTCACCCCGGTGGCTCCGGCATCGATCTCCCACACCCGGGACCAGGCGGGGGCCGGGGCGCCTCCGATCTGCGGGAGGGTGAGCCCCGTCAACTCACCGACATATGATCGACCTTTCGAGCCCACCGCCACGGAGGTGGGTACCGGCTGGACGTAGCAGGGGATGTCCGGTTCTCCGTCGGTCCCTTCGATCACGAAGTTGACCTGCCAGTCCGATCCGTCGCCGGTGGGTGGCGTGAATACCGCCACCAGCTCCACGGAGCCGTCGGCACCGACACGGAGAAGCGAGTTCCCGGCGGCATCGGCCACCAGTGCGCCGCCCCGATGCGACGTCAGGTGATACGGATTCGACTGGGGGCCCGCGGTGTAGGGTCCGTTCCGGGGATCCCCCTCACAGGCCACGTTCTTCCACCCCGGACCCGCCAGGGCGTCGGGGTCGTTGGCGGTCTCGAAGGCCTCGATGTCGCCCACCAGGGTCGTCCTCCCGGCGGAGACCCGCCACACGCCCGCTCCGACAGCTAGGTCCTGCCCCGCGCTCGTGACCCAGAGATCACGACGCCCGTTGGCGGCGATCCCGTTCAGGCCAGAGCCGGGCGCTGTCGGGACGGCGGCCACCTCCGTCATGCCGGATCCGTCGATCTCGTAGACCGAGGTCCCGCTGACCGCGACGAGACTCCCGTCCGGCGTCGTCGAGACGTCGAAGACCGGGGCCGAGAAGCCCGTGAAGGGGCCGGTCTCGGAGCGGACGTCCAGCGTCGGCTGATCGGCGACCGGGGGCTCGGTCACCGTGGTGGCACCGTCGCATCCGGCCAGACCGGCGGCGAGAAGGAAGGCGAGAGGAGCGCGAGCAATTCGTAAACCGTACAAGACCTAACCTCCTGCAAAACAGAATGTTACGAGCATTGTAGGTTATACGCAGAACACGCCGGGTGCAAACGGAGGGACCCCTGCGGTGAGCCCTCCGTCGCACTCCCGGTCCCGCAGAAGAGGTCGGTCGCTCCGCGGGCCGCCTCCCTTCGGACTCAGCCGCCGTCAGCCGCCGCCCAGCGGCCCGGCGTCCATCAGCCGTTCGAGCCCCTGCCGGAGCTGCGACGCCCAGGTGTTGGCCAGGCGCCGGACCTCGGTCTGGGTGGTGACCCGGTTGGTGCTGGTCAGGTTGCCGGCCATGTTCTCGGCGATCCGACGGTCCGCCGCCCGGGCGAGGATCGCCTCCGTCTCGGAGTCCCGGGCCTCGAGGACGATGGTGGCCTCGCCGATCTCCCGGATCCAGACCGCGTCCCGCCCGCCTGGATCCCCGGGGTTCCGGGAGACGACGTCGGTGAGCCCGCCGTAGACCAGGAGGGTGCCGGGGCCTCGCTCGGTCACGAACTCGAACCGATCGCTGTCCCCCAGGGCATCGCTGAAGGCGTCGCGGAAGATGCCCCGGAGCCTCTCCCGGGCATCCTCGGGAATGTCGTATTCGTTCGCGGACCGGGTCACGGGCCGGAACTCGATCCCCACCCCCTGGAGCATGACCTTGTCGTAGCCGGACAGATCCGCCCCGGGTCGGACCCACACCAGCTGCATGGCGGTGTTGTCCACCCGGACGAGGCCGTCGTGGGTCATCTCGGCGTCGGGTCCCGTCTGGATGGACGGACCCGAAGCGCATGCTCCCAGGAACAGGGCGGAAGCGATCACGAGCGCTTGGCTTCTCACGATTTCTCCTTTGCGTTGAACGGATGGTTGAGGGTTCGGTACATCAGAATCCGGTGCCGATCCCGACACCGAAGGTCCAGAAGGCGTGCTGGAAGTCTGCGGCCTCGAAGGCATGGTTGTAGCGGACGCTCAGATACGTGCTCGGCCCCCGCCCGATGGGGAGGAGGACCCCGAGCTCCGGAGCCAGCCCGAAATGCCAGTTGCTGTCGGTGATCGAGCTGAGGCCCACCTCGACCTTGTTCTCGATCCAGTAGGTGCCGACCCCCAATCCAAGGAACGGGCGGGTGCGTCCGGACCCCAGGTAGTAGTGGCCCGTGGCCAGGAGGGGGAAGACGTTGGCGTAGCGGCGCTGCAGCCCCGACACGTCGACGCCGCCGAGGGAGAGGGTCCCGTCGACCTGCCTGTCGAAGGTGTGCCAGCCGGTGTACAGGCCGGCGGAGACCCGGGGGCTCACCAGGGCTCGGAAGTCGAGGCCGAAGTTCCGCCAGCTCGGGTTGTCGGAGAAGAGGTCGGTATCCTGCTGCCCCATGGACACCTGGTAGGTGAAGCCGCTCCACCACCGCGTCTGTGCCTCGGTGGGACCCGCCCCCAGCAGGAAGGCGAGCAGCACCGCCCCCACGAAGGGGAGGGGGGAGCGCTTCGATCGGATTCGCAGGTCGGGCATGGTGGTCTCGGGATGTCGCGGGCGCCCGGAGGCGCCCCGGGATCGAGAAAGGGCGGGGATCAGCGGGCGCCGAGGTAGGACGACTGGTCGAAGGCCTGATTGATGCCGTCGGTCAGACGGCCCTCCGCGTTCCCGCCGCTCAGCAGGCCGCGGACGGCACCGGCCCACACCACCGGCAGCTCCTGGGAGTCCGAGTCGACGGCGGCGGGGTCGACGAGGGTCATGAGCACGCCCCCCTGCTCGATCCGGACGGCGCCGATGTAGCCCGGGGGGTAGCCCCACCCCCACCCCGGTCCGAAACCGGGCGGATAGTAGCCCCACCCGGGCCACCATCCCCACCAGTCCCAGTAGCCGTAGAACCAGTCCACCGACTCGGTCCCCACCGCCGCGACCAGGAGGACCAGGTCGCTGCCGTTGGCCTCGGGATCGAGCTCACGCTCGTAGCCCAGCGACTCCATGTTCGCCGCCACCACCGACAGGATCAGATCGTCCTGGTCCCGGGGCAGCTCGATGACGCCGTCTCGGTCCTCGATGTGGATGACCGTGTCGGGGAGGACGTACGTCCGGTAGGCGCCGAAATCCACGGACTCGTCCCGGATCGTGAGCACGATGTCGTACTCGTCGTCGCCCAGGTCCGTGCTGCCGGGATAGCACCCGCCCAGGCCTGCGGCGAGGGCCACCAGCGGTACCACACCCCATCGGGCGATCCGGGACGGTGGACGAGGGGATCGGGTCATCATGGGGAGATCCTCGGTATGAAATCGTCGGCCGTCCTCGGACGGCACGACCGGACATCGCATTGAACGCGCTCCTGAAGAAATGTTTACGCGCTTTTCGAGTCAATGCGGATCCTGCCTCCCCCTTCGAGGGGACGGCTCGGCTTGTCGGCGGGCCCGGGCCCGCCGCATGATGCGGCTCCCGGTCGACCCCCGCCCCGCACACCCCCGCGCCCCATGCACCGTGAGCCCCGGCACCTCGGCATCCCCGTTGCGGCACTCGCCCCGACGACCCTCCGGTCCGCCCTGGCCCTGACCCTCCTGACGGTCGCCGCCGGCGGCCTCGGCGCACAGGAGCCCACGACCCGGGAGATGAACCTCCTGGGGTGGCAGGAGTTCGCCGAGCTGGTGCCCGAGCGGGTCGAGACGGTCCTCGTCCCCGTGGGTACGCTGGAGCCCCACGGAGTGCTGCCCAACGGGTCGGACAACCTCGCCCCCGAGGCCATGGCCCGGGAGCTGGCCCCCCGGCTGAACGCCCTGGTGGCCCCGACCCTGAACTACGGGGTGACGGGCAGCCTCGACGCCTTCCCGGGGACCTTCTCGGTGGGGGAGGAGACCTACGAGGCCCTGGTGGAGGACATCCTCACCGGGCTGGCCCGCAACGGCTTCCTGAACCTCGTGATCGTGAACGGCCACGGCGGCCCCCAGACCGCCATCCTCAACCGGGTCGCCGAGCGGGTGAGTCGGGCGCACCGCGTGCGCACCCTGGTGACGAACTGGTGGTCGGCGACCGCCGACGTCGTGTTCGAGGTCTTCGGGGAGGACGGCGGGCACGCCGGCAACAACGAGACCGCGTACGTGCAGGCCGTGGTCCCGGAGCACGTACACCCCGAGCGCTACGACGCGGAGATGGCGTCGGCCCGCTCCGCGGGGCTCACCCCGTTCCCCTACCCGTCCTCCATCGTCCTCTACCAGGAGGGGCAGGGGTACCCGGACTTCGATCCCGAGCGGGCCGCCACCTACTACGCCCGTGTGAACGAGGAGATGGGCGACCTCATCGAGGCCACCATCCGGCGCTGGGACGCCGCGGGGCTGTTCCGGTAGGCCGCTCCGGATCCCGGGGCGGCCTCGATCTCGCGGCGGCCGCCCTCCTCAGACCTGCTTGAACAGGCTCTTGCCGTCGCTCCGCAGGTCGCTGCAGGCCTGCGCCACCCGCTCCGACATGGCCTGCTCCGCCGCCTTCAGATAGGAGCGGGGGTCGTACAGCTTCTTGTCGCCGATCTCCCCGTCGACCTTGAGGACCGCGTCGTAGTTGCGCAGGACGTGGTCCACGATGGGCCGGGTGAAG
>DATHRY010000087.1:0-3377 GCA_035464715.1 Longimicrobiales bacterium | reverse complement strand
CGCCTTCAGAGCCAATTCCGGCACGTACGAGGTGTCGGGCTCGACCCTCAGGTTGCAGATCCTGGTGGCCAAGCACCCGGTCGCGATGGCGACGAGGCAGACGGTCACGTTCGAGTACTCGATCGAATCGGACACCCTGGTGGTGGACATCGGCGCCGGGCGCGCGATGTACACCTTCGCGAGGGTGGGTGGGTAGGCGACTCGCGGGACAAAGAAGAAGCGGGACGAAAGCCTCCAGGTGGTCCATGACCGATTGCCCCTGCCAGCGGGGAAGGACCATTGCCGCCTTGGCCCTGTCGGCTCTACTCGCCTTTTCGGGCCTCGACGCACAGGAATGGCCCTCGTACGGCGGGGACCCCGGCGGCACCAAGTTCTCCCCCCTGGTGCAGATCAACCGTGAGAACGTCCATCGCCTCGAGC
Organism: Longimicrobiales bacterium; assembly: GCA_035464715.1. Classification (GTDB taxonomy): domain Bacteria; phylum Gemmatimonadota; class Gemmatimonadetes; order Longimicrobiales; family Gaopeijiaceae; genus Gaopeijia. The sequence continues at coordinate 2,957 of DATHRY010000087.1, read as the reverse complement.
TCGCGTGGACGTGGGAGACCGCGGAGGAGCCCATCCCCGGCTACAAGACGCCGGCCCGTGGGCAGGGGGCGGTGAGGCCGGGACCGTTCGAGGCGACGCCACTCATGATCGGGGACACGTTGTACCTGAGCACGCCGTACAACAGCGTCGTCGCCCTGGATGCCGGCACCGGTACCGAGTTGTGGAGCTACGACCCCCGGGCCTGGGAGTGGGGTCGGTTGTACCTATCCTCGGATTTTCACCACCGGGGCGTCGCGACCTGGACCGACGGCCGGGAGCGCCGGATCTTCCTCAATTCGCGCTGGCGACTCATCGCCCTGGATGCGACGACCGGGGAGCCGATTCCGACCTTCGGCGACCAGGGTGAGGTCGATCTCACCGCTGACCTCGCATGGCCGGTGATGACGCGCCTGCACTACTCGCAGACGTCGCCTCCGGCCGTGTTCGAAGACCTGGTCATCGTGGGGAGCGGCATCCCCGACTACATGGACTACCGGGGGCAGCCGCCGGGCGACGTCCAGGCATTCGACGCACGCACGGGCGAGCGGGTCTGGTCCTTCCACACGATCCCGCAGGAAGGGGAGTTCGGCAACGACACCTGGGAGGACGGCTCCTGGGCCCACACCGGATCCACCAACGTGTGGGGTCCGATCACGGTCGACGATGAGCGGGGGTTGGTGTACCTGCCGGTCAGCACGCCCGCGAGCGACTTCTACGGTGGACACCGACAGGGGAACAATCTCTTCGCCGAGTCCATCGTGTGCCTCGACGCGAGGACGGGCGAGCGGGTGTGGCACTTCCAGACCGTACACCACGGACTCTGGGACTACGATTTGAGCGCGCCGCCGAACCTCGTGACGATCACGGTCGAGGGGCGCACCATCGATGCAGTCGTGGTCCTGGGAAAGACCGGGTTCGCCTACGTCTTCGACCGCGTCACCGGGGATCCCGTATGGCCCATCGAGGAGCGGCCCGTGCCAGCCAGCGATGTGCCCGGCGAGAGGGCCTCGCCCACCCAACCGTTTCCGACGAGGCCCGCCCCGTTCATGAAGCAGGGGTTCAGCCTGGACGACCTGGTCGACTTCACGCCCGAGCTTCGGGCGAGAGCGATGGAGGCGGTAGAAGGCTATCGGATGGGTCCGATCTTCACGCCTCCGTCTTTGGAGGGCACCGTCGTGACCGGTGAGGCCGGCGGGGCCAACTGGGGTGGCGGGGCGTTCGACCCGCGAGACGGTGTGCTCTACGTCAGGTCCACGAATCTGCCCACACTGATCGCGCTGGCCAGGCCGGACCCGGGTGATGCGGAAGTCGACTACGTGCGCAGCGCTGCCTCGCTGCTGGAGGCGGCTGACGGCATCCCGATCCACAAGCCGCCGTATGCCACGTTGAGCGCCCTGGACCTGGACACGGGCGATTACCTCTGGCAGGTCCCTCTGGGGGACTCGCCCGCGATCCGAAACCACCCCCTGCTGCAGGGGCTGGACCTCCCCCCTCTCGGGGTCTTCAAGTGGCCTCCCCATGGCACCTTCGCCGGGCCGCTGGCCACCGCCGGCGGGCTGGTGTTCATCAGCGGTGGCGCCTTCGAGCTGTACGCCTTCCACGGCGGTACGGGGGAGACGTTATGGGCAGGCGATCTCGACGGCTCTCGGGGGCTCTCGAACCCCATGACCTACCAGACACGAGACGGCCGGCAGTTCGTGGTCGTGGCCACGTCCGCCGAGGGGAACACCGATTCCAGGCTCATGGCGTTCGCGCTGCCGGGAAGGTGAGACGGGATGGGCCCGAAGCTGGTCCCCGTGCAGCCGACCGGCCGGCATGGCTTCGCCGGCCGGTCGGGCGCGGGCCTAAGCTCGGATGACCCGTTCCTCGCTCGCCCTTCCGATCACTCCCCCATGATCTTCTGGACGGCGGTGTCGGTGTCCCACAGCGCGTTGGCCATGAAGCGGAAGTTGGCCATCGCGCTCTCGTAGCCGTTCAGACCGGGCAGCTTGGCGGCCGCCGTGGCGTCGCCTACCACGGCCACCTCGAAGCCCTGCTCCAGGAGCTCCCGCATGTGCGCTTCCGTGCAGAGGTTCGCCGACATGCCCGCCAGGATCACCCGGTCGATGCCCCGCTTGCGGAGCTGTAGCACCAGGTCGTTGGTCTCCGGGCCGTACACCTTGTGCGGGCTGGAGACGACGGTCTCGCCGTCCTCCAGGTAGGGCTTGTAGCGCTCCAGCCAGTCCGCGCCGGATCCCTCGAAGCCCTCCAGGCTGAGCGGGCTCACCCGGTCGAACATGCCGATGTTGTGCATGAGCACCTCGAGCGCGCCTCCGAACTGCCAGCCGTGGTCGGTCGGGTAGTAGTAGTGCGGCGAGACGAAGACCTGCATGCCCTCCTCCTTGGCGGACCGCAGCAGGCGCTCGATGTTCTCGACCGTGTTGTTCTCGGTGACGCTCTCGCCGACCACGCCCCAGGTGACCCCCTCGGGGCTCAGGAAGTCGTTCTGGGGGTCGGTGATCACGAGCGCGGTGTTCGCCGCGTCCACGTCCATCCCCGGGTCCGGCAGCTGGCCGCTCGCTCCCGCCGGGACGATCAGCAGCAGCGCCAGGAGTCCGGCCGCCGTGCGCGCGTCGCTTCGCCTGTCGTTCATCGGCTTCTCCCTCGTTGGGGGTCGTGTCTCGAGGCGCCTCCACGGCTGCCAAACCTGCGCCGTGACGCCTGAAACGGTTCTGTGGAGGCACCTGCGGCTGAGCCCTGCCTCGAAAGAGCCACTGCCACCGCCTCCAGCGGACGCACCTCGTCCGAACACCGGCGGGCAACGCAGCACGCCATCGGCGGGTCCGGCGTCGGACGGTCTAGACCAGCGCTCCGTGGCGTGTTGGCCGGAATGCGTCCCGTGCTCCGGAGGCGCATGCGCGCTCCGGGTACCGCCCTACGAACTCAACTTGATTGCAACGTGTTCCGGGGGAGGGCGG
>DATHRY010000086.1:0-45840 GCA_035464715.1 Longimicrobiales bacterium | reverse complement strand
CGGGCGAGCGGTGGGGGAATGTCCGGATCGTGGCCATCCGCCAGGACCGGATCGTTGTGGACGTCGAAGAATTCGGACTCGCCGAGCGACGTGAAATGCTGCTTCCGACAAGGGGCCAGGGAGGCTCACGATGAACTCGATTCTAGCCCTCTGGACGGGGCTGCTGGTGGCGTTCACCTCACCGGTGCGCGAGGTGCGCATCGCCCCGACCGCCCTGACCACGGATGTCGTGATCGCGGTGGACGGCCAGGTGGATACGCGGCACTTCACGATGGAGGCGCCGACGCGCCTGATCATCGACCTCACCGGTGCCCAGCACGGCCTCGCCCGCGAGCAGTATCTGGACATCGCCCGGGGGGGGATCGTGTCGCTCACGAGCACCCAGTATTCCGACGACATGGTGCGGCTCACCCTCGAGCTGGACGAGCTGGTCCCCTACGAGGTGATCAGCACGCCGAGCGGGGTGAAGGTCTCCCTGGAGCGTCGGACCGGGACCTTCCAACCCTGGTCCTCGGGCCCCTCGGCCCAGGCGGCTCCGCGTAGCGAAGCGGCGCCCACAGTGCGCCCCGTCTCCACGGAGACGGTCCAGGCCCAGGAGCCGCGCATCTCGGTGGAGTTCACCGAGACGCCCATCGAAGAGGTGCTCTTCACCTTCGCCGAGTACTCGGGACGCTCCATCGTCTCCGGGAACGCGGTGCAGGGGGCCATCTCGGCGAAGATCGACCAGCAGCCCTGGGACGAGGCGCTGGACGTCATCCTGCGGAGCAACGGATTCGTGGCGACCGAGCTGCCCTCCGGGATCATCCGGGTGGACAACATCGAGAGCCTGTCCACGCGGGAGACCGTCGAGCCGCCGTACACCCGGACCTACCGGATCAACTACGCCACCGCCGAGGAGCTCTCGGTGGCGGTGGAGGGGCTCACGACGGACCGGGGAACCGTGTCCGCCGCCCCCGGCAGCAACGCCCTCATCGTCTCCGACGTGGAGCGGGTGCACCGGGACGTGGAGGAGCTCATCCGGACGGTGGACATCCGGACGCCCCAGGTGTCCATCCAGGCCAAGATCATCTTCGTGAACCGGACGGACCTGGACGAGCTCGGGGTCACCTACGACCTCAAGGACTCCCAGGGGAACCAGCTGAACCTGGTGACGCCGGGCGCGGTGGACCTGGACGGGGACGGCGTGATCGAGCTCCCCGAGGAGCAGGCGGCCCAGGGGACGAACGTGGTGTCCCTGGGCGGGTCGTCCCTGGCCGCGCTGGGGAACGCCAACGCCCGGGTGCCGAGCCCGAGCCTGACGCTCCTGAGCTCGCTGGTGATCGGCCGGCACACCCTGGTCACCTTCCTGGACGCGTTGCAGTCCCGGAACCTGTCGGACATCCAGGCCCAGCCGTCGGTGACGGTGCTGGACAACCAGACGGCCCGGATCCAGGTGGGTGAGCGCACCCCCCTGCGGGTCATCGACGCCTCGGCCGGTGGTGCGGCCGGAGGCGGCGCGGGCGGTGGGGCCGGTGCGGCTCCGGGCGCCGGCGGCGCCGGCGGTGCGGGTGGCGCGATCCTGCCCCAGGCGACGGTCGACTTCGAGGAGACGGGAATCATCCTCCAGGCGACCCCCCACGTCACGGCCGACAACAACATCCTGCTGGAGCTGGAGGCGGAGCGTTCCGCCCCGGTGGTCGCCGACTCCGACGTGGGTCTGATCTTCCAGACCCAGGAAGCGAGCTCCCGGGTGCTGGTGCGGGACGGCGAGACCGTGGTCATCGGTGGACTCACCGTGACCGAGACGAGCGAGGTCCGATCGGGGATTCCTCTCCTCATGGACCTTCCCCTGATCGGCGGGCTCTTCCGGACGACCCGGGAGCAGCAGATCCAGCGGGACCTGATCATCCTGGTTACCCCCAACATCGTGCGGGACCTGGGGAACTGAGCCTACTGGAGCCCTGAACATGCGACAGAGAATGGCGCATTCGACCGCCCGGCGGCGTGCCGGGGGGCTGGCCCTGGCCGCGGTCGTGGTCCTTGCCGCGGCCTGCGACGGGAACAACGCCTTCAGCGGCCCTGTGGGCCTGCAGCAGGACGTGCCCCGGGTGGAGATCACCATCCCCCGGGGGGATTCGACCGCCCTGCCCCTGCAGGACTCGGTCTTCGTGGAGGCCCGCTTCCGGGACAACATCGGGATCGAGAAGGTCGTGTTCTACGGCGAGACCGTCCGGGGTGACCCGAACGTCGGGACCGACGTCCGCTTCCCCCGATTCACCGCGCGTGAAGTGGAGCTCAGCGGGGTCCGGGACACGATCGTCGCCCGGTTCCTGCTCCCGGTCGAGGACACGATCAAGGAGTTCACGAACATCATCGCCCAGGGCTTCGACCGGGACGGCAACATGGGTGCCGACACGGTGCGGGTGCAGCTGGGCGGGCCCGGCGTGCGCATTCTGGGGCCCCAGAACGGCCAGACCGTCCAGGCGGGGCTCACCCTGAACATCAGCGCGCTGGCGAAGGACCCGGAGACCATCTCCAGCATGGACTTCTACCTGCAGGGCTCGGTGAACGCGACCCTGCGGCGGACCTTCAACCCCCCGACGGACTCCATCGTCGTCGACACCACCGTGGCGATCCCCGCGGACGCCGAGGGGCCGTTCACCCTGACCGTGCGGGCCACCAACACCCTGGGGCTCACCGGTGGGGACGGACCCATCACGGTGAACGTCATCCAGGAGTCGACCGCCGTGGACACCACGGCACCGCGCCTCACCCTGACGGCGTCCCCGAGGGACCGGGTGGAGCTCGGGGACTCGATCCCGATCCAGATCACGGGGAGTGACGACGTGGCGGGGGTCGGCGTGGCCTCGGTGGGCTACACGGTCCGCGTGACGTCGCCCACGGGACCGGACACCGTGGTGCGGCAGGTGGCGGCGCCCTACGTGCCACCGCGCACCGGGTCCATCTCGCGGCAGTTCGGCATCCCGATCATCGGGGTCGACTCACTGTCCCTGCCGGACACCCTCGTGTACGAGGTGACCGCCTGGATGGTGGACGGCAACGGGAACTGCGGAGCCGCCGTCGACGACGGCATCACCTTCCCGTGCTCGGCCCTGCCCACCGGTGAGCGGATCGCCCTGGATCAGGACGGCCTGCGCTTCACCCTGATCGTGGTGGCGGGTCGCACGGTCCTGCTGCCCAACGGCGGGAAGATCCTGGACGCCCGGGTGGACACCACCCGTCGCAACCTCTTCCTCTCGAACGTGAGCCGTGGCCGGGTGGAGGTGTTCCGCCTCGATCAGGAGCAGTTCGGCACGGCCATCGGGGTGGGGTCGAATCCGTGGGGCATGGCGTTCAGCCGGAACGGGGACTCCCTGTGGGTGGCCAACTCCGGCGGGACCAACTTCTCGGTGGTGGATCTCAACACCGAGGTGGAGGTCGAGAATCAGCGACTGCTGACGCCGGACGTGGTGCTCTTCGACGTCAAGCTCGACGAGACGACGGGCGAGTACGTGGTCTTCCCGCTGCCGCAGGCCGGCGAGGCGGCGTTCTCCGACCGTCCGCAGTTCATGGCGGTGGACTCGTTCGGCAACGTGATCTACTCCACCACGACCACGGCCACGGGGGCCCTGGGTACGGCCCGGAAGGCCTACTATCCCCAGCCCGCGGACCAGTCCGAGGTGAAGCTCTTCGTGGAGCACGGGCAGACGGACGAGGCCCAGCAGTTCTGGGCCCTGGCCCACATCGACTCCATCGGCACCGCCGTGGATTCGGTCCCCGACGGCAACGGCGGGATGATGCCGGTGGCGGAGCTCACGTTGTTCGACCACGTGCCGGGCTTCCCCGACCAGGTCATCACCGGGGGCGCGGGTCAGGGAGAGAACCCCTCCACCGCGTGGGCCGAGCTGGTGAGCCAGGGGTCCGACTCCTACATCGTGCCTGGTGCCCGGTGGAACGTCGAGACGGTGGGCTTCTCGGACACGACGTACGTGGACGCTTCCGGGGACGGCGGCTGGGTGGCCGTGGGTGAGGGCGCGACGCAGGGACTCGGCCGGGTCCTCATGTACGAGGCCAGCCCCAACGACATCACCGCCCTGAGCGGGATCATCCCGGTCAGCGACTTCCTGACCAACGCCTCCGAGGAGGTGCGGGGGGTCGGCGTGAACTACGACGGCACCCTGGTCGGGGCCCGGGGCGACTTCGCCTACTTCTTCGACACGGACCTGCGGCCCTTCGGGCAGGGGAACATCCCCAACGCCGGGCAGGCCCAGGGCATCGCGTTCCACCCGCTGCACGCCAACTTCCGGACGCTCACGAACCTCACCAACGGGGTCTACATCCCCGACGTGCACATGGCCTTCGTGGGCTCCGGCAACCGGACCATCGACATCCTCGACACCCAGCGGGGGGGCGACCCCATCGGACGGGTGACCATCCGGGACGTGATCACGGGGCCGCTCCGGGCGATCCTGCCCTTCCCGGCGGACAACGCCGGTCGGACCTGCTCCACCATCCCGATCACGGATCGGCGCGGGAACTTCGTCGGCAACGCGATCCAGCTCTACACGGGACAGAACTTCAACACGCCCATCGCGCCCGACGGCATCACCGAGGACGCCTGCGTGGTGGTGAAGCTCTTCGGAGCCACCTCCTCCGGCGGAGTGGTGGTGGTGCCGGTGACCAAGGCCGACATCCTGAGGAACCACCCGGTGCGGCTCGGAGGCTGAGTCGTCGCTGAAGGTCCCTCGGGGCCGGAACCGGGCGCGGTCTCCCCTTGGTGGGGGGCCGCGCCCGTTCTATCGTAGGCCGGTCCGGTCCCCGAGCCGGTCGCGCGAACGTGTCGGTCCGGCCCCGGCCCGTCCCCCGTCTACTTCATGGTGATGAACCGACTCCGCTTCCGTACCGCCGGCGAATCCCACGGCCGAGGGCTGTTGGCCCTCCTCGAGGGGGTCCCCGCCGGCCTGGCCCTGGTCCCCGACCGGGACGTGGACCCGGACCTGAAGCGGCGGCAGGGTGGGTACGGCCGCGGGCGCCGCATGCAGATCGAGTCCGACCGGATCGAGGTGCTGAGCGGGCTCCGGCTGGGGGAGACCCTGGGCTCCCCCCTGGCCATGCTCATCTGGAACCGGGACTGGGAGAACTGGCGCACGGCCATGGCCCACGAGCCGCCGCCCCCGGACGTGAACCCGAAGGCGCTTCGGTCCATGTACCTGCCCCGCCCCGGGCACGCCGACCTCGTGGGCGTGCTGAAGTACGCCCGGCGGGACACCCGGGACGTCCTGGAGCGGGCCAGCGCGCGGGAGACGGCGGCTCGGGTGGCCTGCGGGGCCGTGGCCAAGCGGATCCTCGCCGAGTTCGGGGTCCGCATCGGGAGCCACGTGACCGCCGTGGGGGGCATCGAGGCCGCGCGGCCCGAAGCCCTTCCCGAGGACCTGAACGCCGCCGTGGACGACGACCCTCTCCGGTGCCTGGACCCCGAGGCCTCCGAGGCGATCATCGCGGCCATCGACCAGGCCAAGGAGGACGGCGACACCCTGGGGGGCGTCTTCGAGGTCGTGGCCACCGGGCTCCCGGTGGGCCTGGGCAGCTACGTGAGCTGGGACGAGAAGCTCGACGGACGGCTCGCCCAGGCCCTGGTCTCGATCCAGGCGATCAAGGCCATGGAGGTGGGGGAGGGTGTGGCGGCGGCCGGGCGTCCCGGCACCCGGGTGCACGATCCCATCGTCCGGGACGACGAGCGGGGCAGGGCGGGGGGCATGGGCCGGGCGTCCAACCGGGCGGGAGGGCTGGAGGGGGGGGTGACCACAGGGGAGCCCCTGATCGTCCGCGGCTTCATGAAGCCCATCTCCACGCTCCGGAATCGGCTGCCCAGTGTGGATCTGCGGGACGGATCCGAGGCGGACGCCGCCACGGAGCGGTCCGACGTGAGCGCCGTGCCGGCGGCCGCGGTGGTGGGGGAGGCCATGGTCGCCCTGGTGCTGGCCGACGCCTTCCTGGAGAAGTTCGGCGGCGACTCGATGGAGGAGGTGCGGAGGAACTTCGACGGATACCTCTCGTACCTGAGCGACCGTGGATATGGAGAGCGGCCGCTTTGACGTCGGTTCCCCGGTGACTGCGGACGGTCCCTGGCAGACCGTTCTCCTGGTGGGGTTCATGGCCTCGGGGAAGACCTCGGTGGCCGCCCTCCTGTCGGATCGTCTCGGGTGGCCCGTTCGGGACGTGGACCGGCTCCTCGAGGAGGAGGAGGGGCTCACGGTCCGGGAGATCTTCGAGACCCGGGGGGAGCCCTGGTTCCGCGAGCGGGAGGCGGCGTTGACCCGTCGGCTGCTCGGGGAGCGCCGGGTGGTCCTGGCGCCGGGCGGCGGGTGGGCGGCGGCGCCGGGTCGGCTCGACGAGCTGCCCGAGCACGTCCTCTCGGTGTGGCTCCGGGTTGGGGCAGAAGAGGCGATCCGGAGGGCGGGGGACGCCCCGGGGAGCCGCCCGCTCCTGGCGACCGGCGGGCCCGGTGACGCGAAGGCGCTGGCCGCGGTGTCGGACCTGCTCAGGGAGCGGGAGCGGTGGTACCGGCGGGCGGCGCTCCATCTGGACACGAGCCGCGCCACGCCCTTAGAAGTTGCGGACTCGATCTTGAATCACATGGCGCGACGGCAGGACGCCGACGGCCGCATCCAGTGAGTGACATGCCGAAGGGAACCCAGCTCGTCATCGTGGAATCGCCGGCCAAGGCCCGGACCATCGGCCGGTACCTCGGCCCGGGCTACGACGTGGCGGCCTCGGTCGGCCACGTGCGGGATCTCCCCACGAAGGAGCTCGGGGTCGACGTGGAGAACGGCTTCGAGCCGAAGTACGTCGTGATCCGGGGCAAGGGTAAGGTCATCACCGACCTCAAGCGGCGGGCGAAGAAGGCCGACAGCGTGATCCTGGCCACGGACCCGGACCGGGAGGGGGAGGCGATCGCATGGCACGTCGCGGAACTGCTCGGCTACGAGAAGGATCGGGACCGGTTCAAGCGGGTCGAGTTCCGGGAGGTCACCAAGCGGGCCGTTCAGGCGGCTCTCGAGCGGCCCGCGCGGATCGACGACCGGAAGGTCGAGGCGCAGCAGGCCCGCAGGATCCTGGACCGCCTGGTGGGCTACGAGGTCAGCCCTTTCCTGTGGAAGCCGATCCGGCCGGGGCTCTCCGCCGGCCGGGTGCAGACCGTGGCCCTCCGGCTCATCTGCGAGCGCGAGGAGGAGATCCGGGCGTTCAAGGAGCAGGAATACTGGTCCATCACGGCCCACCTCCGGACCCACGAGCAGCCCTTCGAGGCCAAGCTCCACCAGATCGACGGGAAGGCCTTCACCCTGGAGAACGAGGCCGCTGCCACCGAGGTGCTCGAGGCGGTGACGGGCCGGCCCTTCACGGTGACCGAGGTGAAGCGGCGGGAGCGCCGGAAGAACCCCGCAGCCCCCTTCACCACCTCCACCCTCCAGCAGGAGGCGGCGAAGCGACTCCGCTTCTCGGCCCGCCGGACCATGTCCACGGCCCAGCGGCTCTACGAGGGGCAGGCCGTGGGAAACCGCGGCACCGTGGGGCTCATCACCTACATGCGGACCGACTCGACGCGGGTGTCCCAGGAGGCCGTGACCGAGGCCCGGGGCTGGGTCGGGAAGGAGTTCGGGAAGGAGTTCAACGCGTCCTCGCCCCGGCTCTGGGGCGGCAACAAGCAGAAGGGCGCCCAGGAGGCCCACGAGGCGATCCGGCCCACGGACGTCACCCTCCATCCCGCCGAGGCGGCACGCTACCTCGAGGACGACCAGGCCGCGCTGTACGAGCTCATCTGGCTCCGCTTCGTGGCGAGCCAGATGGCGCCGGCGGTCTTCGACACCACCACGCTGGACTTCGACATCGAAGGGAAGGGAGGACGGCGCTACCTGTTCCGGGCCACCGGGTCGGTCGTGAAGTTCGAGGGCTTCATGCGCCTCTACACCGAGGCCACCGAGGTGGGTGAGCACCGCCGCCTCGACGACCTCGAGCCTCTCCCGGCCATCGACCGGGGCGACACGGCGGACCTGGAGCGCCTGGAGCCCAGGCAGCACTTCACCCAGCCCCCCGCGCGCTTCTCCGAGGCCAGCCTGGTGAGGGAGCTGGAGAAGCAGGGGATCGGGCGGCCGTCCACGTACGCCCAGATCATGAGCAACATCCTGGACAAGGGCTACGTGGAGCTCGACCAGCGGCGCTTCCACCCCACCTCGCTGGGGGAGATCGTCTCCAAGCTCCTTGTCCGGGTCTTCCCGAACATCTTCGGCGTGGACTTCACCTCCCGCATGGAGGGGGAGCTGGACCGGGTCGAGGAGGGCGAGGTGGTCTGGCGGGATCTCCTGGCGGGGTTCTATCCACGGCTCCAGAAGCGGCTGGAGGAGGGCAGCGAGATCTCCGAGGAGTTGCTCAAGCAGATCCTGGCCGCCGAGGGGGAGACCTGCGAGAAGTGCGGCAGCCCCATGCTCGTGAAGTTCAACAAGTTCGGGGAGTTCCTGGGCTGCTCCGCGTATCCGGAGTGCCAGAACACCCGCTCGCTGAACGGCGAGGAGACCACCGAGCGGTTCCTGGGCAACGATCCGGTCACCGGGAAGCAGGTCCACGCCAAGGTCGGCCCCTACGGTCCGTACGTGGAGCGGGAGACCGAGGAGGGCCAGAAGCCCGAGCGCTCCAGCCTGCCCAAGGACGCGGACCTGGAGAGCGTGGAGCTGGACCTGGCGCTGCGCTACCTGTCCCTTCCCCGGACGCTCGGCGACGATCCCGAGACCGGGGAGAGCGTGGTGGCGGGGCTGGGCCGCTACGGGCCCTACGTCCGCAGGGGCAAGACCTTCGCCAACCTGCCGACCCACGACGACATGTTCACCGTGGACCTCCAGGGGGCGTTGCAGGCCATCGCCGACAAGAAGAAGGGCGGCGGCCGCAAGGCGATCAAGGAGCTGGGCGCTCACCCGGAGTCCGGCGCCGATGTGCGGGTGCTGGAAGGTCGGTACGGCCCCTACGTCACCGACGGCACCGTGAATGCCACGGTCCCCAAGGACACCGACCCGGCCGAGCTCGACATGGCGGACGCCGTGGAGCTCCTGGCGGAGCGGGCGGCCAAGGGAGGCGGCCGCCGCGGCCGGGGTCGCAAGGGGGGCGCCGGGAAGGGGGGCGCGAAATCCGGTGGGGGCGGCTCCAGGGCGAAGGCCCGCGGCTCGAAGGGGAAGGCCCCCTCGGGATCGAGGAAGTGAGCCCCGTGGGGGATCGACCCGCCGTCACCGTGGTGGGTGGGGGGCTGGCGGGATGCGAGGCCGCCCTGGGCCTGGCCCGGCGGGGCCACAGGGTCCGGCTGGTGGAGATGCGCCCCGTACGGTCCACCGAGGCCCACCAGACCGGGGACCTGGGCGAGCTGGTCTGCACGAACTCCTTCAAGAGTGAGGACCCGGCCAACGCACACGGGCAGCTCAAGCGGGAGATGCGCCTCCTGGGCTCGATCCTCCTCGGGGCGGCCGACGAGACCAAGGTCCCCGCCGGCTCCGCCCTGGCCGTCGACCGCCGCCTCTTCTCGGCCGCCATGGCCCGGGCCGTGGAGGCCGAGCCGGCCATCGAGGTCGTCCGGGAAGAGGTGACCACCCTCCCCGACGGGCCCGCCGTCGTGGCCACCGGTCCCCTGACGTCGGACGCCCTGTCCGCGTCGATCCGGGAGGCGCTGGGCGACGAGGGGCTGGCCTTCTTCGACGCCATTGCCCCCATCGTGGACCGGGAGTCGCTGGACGAGTCCATCGTGTTCGAGGCGGGCCGCTTCGAGGAATCCGGCGACTACCTGAACTGCCCGATGGACGAGGAGGAGTACGCCGCCTTCATCGCCGCCCTCAAGGCGGCGGACGTCCACGAGGGCCACGACTGGGACGATGTGCCCTACTTCGAGGGCTGCCTCCCCATCGAGGTGATGGCGTCCCGGGGCGACGACACCCTCCGCTTCGGGCCCATGAAGCCCATCGGCCTCACCGATCCCCGGACCGGCCGCCGGCCCTGGGCGGTGGTGCAGCTGCGCCGGGAGGACCGGGCGGGACAGATGTGGAACATGGTGGGCTTCCAGACCCGGCTCCGGCTGGGGGAGCAGCGGAAGGTCTTCACCATGATCCCCGGGCTGGCCGACGCCGAGTTCCTCCGCTGGGGGTCCATCCATCGGAACAGCTACCTGAGCTTCCCGGACCGGCTCTCGGCCCACGGATCGCTGAAGGACCGGCCGGACCTCCTCTTCGCCGGGCAGCTGACCGGGGTGGAGGGGTACACGGAGTCGGCCGCCAGCGGGATCCTGGCGGCCCTGAACCTGGACCGGGTCCTCCGGGGCGCGACGCCGGTCCTGCCGCCGCCCACCACCATGCTGGGCGGGTTGATGCGCTATCTGCGGGACAGCCGGCCCAAGCACTTCCAGCCCATGAACTCGAACTGGGGGCTGGTGGACCCGCTTCCCACCCGGGTCCGGGACAAGGCCGAGAAGCGCCGGACCCTGGCCCGGCGGGCGCTTGGGGACTTCCTGGCGTGGATGGCCGAGCACGGCGTGGAGCCCCGGGTGCCCCTCGCCGAACTGGCCGGGGAGCCGGACACGTTCCCGCAGCCCACGGCGGAAGCGCCGGCGGCGGGGGCCTCGTGAGCCCCCCCCGTCGAGGCGCTGCCGGGTCGTCATGACTCCGGCCCGGGGTGTCCCCGAGGGCCCCGCCCGTGATGCGGTCGAGGGCTTCCTGCGCCACCTGGACCGCGGCCGCCATCTGTCGCCCAACACGGTGATCGCCTACCGGCGGGACCTCGAGGACCTCGGGCGCTTCCTGACGGACTACACCGGCACCGCTTCCTGGAAGTGGGACGGCGTGGACCGGCTGACGCTCCGGGCCTTCCTGGGCTGGCTCCGCCGCCGGGGTCTCGCCCGCCGGACCCAGGCCCGCAAGCTCTCGGCGGCCCGGAGCTTCTTCACCTGGCTCCACCGGGAAGGCCGGCTGGAGGCGAACCCGGCCCGGGGGATCCGGGCCCCGCGCCTGGAGCGGACGCTCCCGGGCCACCTGACGCTGGAGGGGGCCGAGGCGCTCTTCGAGGTGGCGGAGGCGAGGGCCGCCGAGAACACGCTGGCCGGCACCCGGGCCCTGCTGATCCTGGAGCTGCTCTACGGAAGCGGGCTGCGGCTGGCGGAGCTCCACGACATGAATCTCCGGGACCTGGACGTGGCCGCCCGGCAGGTGAAGGTCCGGGGAAAGGGCCGGAAGGAACGGATCGTCCCGGTGACCGCCCGGTCGGTCCAGGCCCTGCGCCGCTACGAGCTGCGCCGGGCCGAGGTGGCCCCGTCCGTCCGGGGCGCCGGGGGCGCGGATCCGGACCGGGAGGCCCTCCTGGTGAGCGACCGGGGGGAGCGGCTGTCCCGACGCTCGATCCAGCGCACGGTCCACGACGTCCTGGAGGAGGCCGGGGAAGGGGAGGGGCTGTCCGTCCACTCGCTCCGGCACAGCTTCGCCACCCATCTCCTGGAGCGGGGCGCCGACCTGATCGCAGTGAAGGAGCTCCTGGGGCACGCCAGCCTCTCCACCACCCAGATCTACACCCATACCACCACCGAGCGCCTGAAGAAGGTCTATCGCCAGGCCCACCCCCGGGCCGAGTAATCGACGGGACGGACGCGTTGCCCGGTGGAGCGCCGCGGTCGGCACGCGCCGGTCGGCGCCACGCCCGGTCGGCCGGCGGTGTCCGCTTCCCGCTCCCGCGTCTCACCCCCACTCCTGCCAAACCGGCACATCCTGTTAGTTTGTGGGTCCTCGTTCGAGATCCCCCGACAGCGGAGCGGCATGGACTACCGGCGCATCCGGGCCACCACCGTGGTGGCGGTACGAAGAGACGGAGCCGTGGCCCTGGCCGGTGACGGCCAGGTCACCATGGGCGACACCGTGGTGAAGACCCGGGCCCAGAAGGTCCGGGCCCTCCGAGAGGGCCAGATCCTGGCGGGGTTCGCCGGGGCCGTGGCCGACGCGTTCACGCTCTTCGAGCATCTCGAGCAGAAGCTGGAGCGCTCGCCGTCGAACCTGGCCAAAGCCGCGGTGGAGCTTGCGAAGGAGTGGCGGACGGACCGCTATCTGCGGCGCCTCGACGCCATGCTGGTGGTGGCGGATCGGGACCAGATCCTCCTGGTCAGCGGGAACGGGGACGTGATCCAGCCCGACGACCAGATCGCCTCCATCGGCTCCGGCGGCGGCTACGCCCTGGCCGCAGCCCGGGCGCTGGTGAACCACTCGGACCTGAGCGCCGCCGAGGTGGCCCGGGAGGCCCTCATGATCGCCGGGGACATCTGCATCTACACGAACCAGGACGTCACCGTGCTGGAGTTGAAGGCGGACGGGAGCGGAGCATGACCGAGGATCAGGCGGGCCGGCCGGCCCAGGCCGCGACGGCGCCGACGCCGGAGTCCGAGGACGACCGGTGGCTCTCGCCCCGGGAGATCGTCCAGGAGCTCGACACGTACATCGTGGGCCAGGACGCGGCGAAGAAGGCGGTGGCCATCGCGCTGCGGAACCGTTGGCGGCGTCAGCGGGTGGACGACGATCTCCGGGATGAGATCGTGCCCTCCAACATCATCCTCATCGGCCCCACAGGGGTGGGGAAGACCGAGATCGCCCGGCGCCTTTCCCGCCTGGCGGGCGCGCCCTTCGTGAAGGTCGAGGCCAGCAAGTTCACCGAGGTGGGCTACGTGGGCCGGGACGTGGAGAGCATGATCCGCGACCTGGTGGACATGGCCGTGAACATGGTCCGGGCCGAGCGGGAGGACGACCTCGCCGAGCTCGCCGAGCACCGCACGGAGGAGAAGCTCCTGGATCTGCTCCTTCCGGGCAGCGGGGCCGGCCCGGGCGAGGCCGGGGCCGACGACCCGGCCCCCGGTCCGGAGGGCGCGCCGGTGTGGGTGGCCGGCCCCACGGGCGTCCAATCCCGCCTCGGCGACGAGGAGGCCATCGAGGAGCGTCGCACCCGGACCCGGGAGAAGCTCCGGGCCCTCCTCAGGGACGAGAAGCTCGAGGACCGGGAGGTGGAGATCGAGGTCACCCACGCCCCCACCGTCGACGGGATGATGCTGCCCATGGGGGGCGACGGGATGGACTTCAACTTCACCGAGATGCTGCAGGACATGCTGCCGAAGAAGACCAAGCAGCGGCAGGTCACGGTGGCGGAGGCTCGGAGCATCCTCTTCCTGGACGAGCTGGATCGACTGGTGGACATGGACGAAGTGGTGAACGAGGCCCTCAACCGCACCGAGGACATGGGCATCGTGTTCCTCGACGAGATCGACAAGGTGGCGGGGACCCGGAGCACGGCGGGACCGGACGTGAGCCGGGAGGGTGTCCAGCGCGACCTGCTGCCGGTGGTGGAGGGGAGCACGGTCCAGACCAAGTACGGACTGGTGCGCACCGACCACATCCTCTTCGTGGCTGCAGGGGCCTTCCACGTGTCCAAGCCGTCGGACCTGATCCCGGAGCTACAGGGCCGCTTCCCCATCCGGGTCGAGCTGACCTCCCTGGGCGAAACGGACTTCGTCCGTATCCTGCAGGAGCCCCGGAACGCGTTGCTCACCCAGTACCGGGCCCTGGTGGAGACCGAGGGCGGCTCCCTCAGCTTCACGGACGACGGCGTACGGGAGATCGCCCGCATCGCCACCCGCCTGAACGAGAACATGGAGAACATCGGCGCCCGCCGGCTCCAGACGGTCATGACGACGCTCCTGGAGGACGTGCTCTTCGATCTTCCCGACGGAGAGCTCCGGGACGTGATGGTCGACGGCGCCTTCGTCCGGGAGCGCCTCGAGGAGGTGGCCGCCGACGAGGATCTGCGACGCTACATCCTCTGAGTCCCCGCCTCGGCCCTCGCGCACGACCCCGTTCCCTTCCTTCCGCACCTTCCGACATGCCGACCGTGACCTCCGACTCCCTTTCCCCCTCTACCACCGCCAAGCGGGACTTCCTCGCCGTGACCGACCTGGACCGGGACGAGCTCCTCGCCCTCCTGGACCGGGCGGGCCGCATGAAGCGCGGGGAGGAGACCGGGAGACCGCTGGCCGGGAAGACGTTGGCCATGATCTTCCGCAAGAGCTCCACCCGCACCCGGGTGAGCTTCGAGGTCGGCACCTTCCAGCTGGGCGGGCACGCCCTCTTCCTGTCGGATCAGACCAGCCAGATGGGCCGGGGGGAGAGCGTCCACGACACGGCCCACGTCCTGAGCGGGATGGTCGACGGCATCATGATCCGCACCTTCAGTCACGAAGAGGTGGTGGAGATGGCGAGCCACGCCTCGGTCCCGGTCATCAACGGCCTCACCGACCTGCTCCATCCCTGCCAGCTCCTGGCGGATCTCCAGACAATGCAGGAGGAGACGGGAGGGGACCTCTCCGACGCCGTGGTCGCCTGGATCGGCGACGGCAACAACATGGCCCACTCGTGGCTGAACGCCGCCTCGGTCCTGGGCTTCGAGCTTCGGCTCGCCTGCCCCGAGGGGTATGATCCCGATCCGGAGATCGTGGCCCGGGCCCGGGAGCGGACCCGGGTGCTCCTCACCCGGGACCCCGCCGAGGCGGCGGAGGGCACCACCGTCGTCACCACCGACGTGTGGGCCTCCATGGGACAGGAGGAGGAGGCCGCCGCCCGGATGGCCGCCTTCGAGGGGTTCTGCGTGGACGAGGCCCTCATGGCCCGCGCCCGCGCCGAAGCCATCTTCCTCCATTGCCTCCCGGCCCACCGGGGCGAGGAGGTCACCGCCGGAGTGATCGACGGTCCTGCGTCCCGGGTCTTCGTCGAAGCCGAGAACCGCCTCCACGCCCAGAAGGCCCTCCTGGCCGAGCTCATGGGCTGACCGCCCGATCCCGACACCGGAAGCCACCATGTCCGACACCCTGCGCAAGACCCCCCTTCACGGCGCCCACCTCGAGCTGGGCGGGAAGATGGTCCCCTTCGCCGGCTTCGAGATGCCGGTCCAGTACGCCACGGGCATCACGGCCGAGCACCGGGCGGTGCGGGAGGCCGCCGGCCTCTTCGACGTGTCCCACATGGGGGAGTTCGACGTCCGGGGGCCCGACGCCGAGGCCCTGATCCAGCGGGTCACGGTGAACGACGTCTCGAAGACGGTGCCGGGGCAGGCCCAGTACTCGGCCATGACGCTGGAGGACGGCGGGATCATCGACGACCTGATCGTCTATCGCTTCCCCGACCGCTTCATGCTCGTGGTGAACGCGTCCAACCGGGAGAAGGACTGGAACTGGATCCTCGGCCGGGCCGAGGGCCTGGACGTGGAGCTGAAGGATGTCTCCGACGAGGTGGCGCTCCTGGCTCTCCAGGGCCCCGCCGCCCGTGAGATCCTCCGCCCCCTGGCGGAGCCCGACGTGGACGAGGTCGGCTACTACCGGTTCGTGGAGGGTACCGTGGCCGGGGTCCCCACCGTGATCTCCGGGACAGGCTACACCGGCGAGGACGGCTTCGAGCTCTACCTCCCCGCCGACCGGGCCCGGGAGGTGTGGGACCGTCTGCTGGAGGCCGGCCGGGACGACGGGCTGATCCCCGCGGGCCTCGGGGCCCGGGACTCCCTTCGCCTCGAGGTGGGATACGCCCTCTACGGGAACGACCTGGACGAGGAGCACACCCCCCTCGAGTCGGGCCTGGGGTGGATCACGAAGCTCGACAAGGGAGACTTCGTGGGGCGGGAGGCCCTGGCGGCGCAGAAGGAGCGCGGGGTGGAGCGGCGCCTGGTGGGCCTCCGGCTCACCTCCCGTGGCTTCCCCCGGCCCGGCTACCGCATCGTCGCGGACGGCCGGGAGGTCGGCACCGTCACCAGCGGCACCCTGAGCCCCACCCTGGGCGAGGGCATCGCCATGGGCTTCGTGGAGACGGCCCATGCCGCGGCGGGGAGCGAGGTCGCCGTGGAGATCCGGGGCCACGATGTCCCGGCGGTGGTGCAGCGGCCGCCCTTCTACACCGATGGGTCCATCAAGCGGTGACGGTTCGACTGGGGATCCTCACGGTGAGCGACGGCTGCGCCGCCGGCGTCCGGGATGACGCCAGCGGTGCCTTGCTGGAGGCGTGGGCCGCGGAGGCGGGCCACGACGTCGCCCGGCGAGCCGTGGTCCCCGACGACCGGCTCACGATCACGCGGACCCTCCTGGGCTGGGCCGACGGCGGCGAGGTCGACGCGATCCTGACCACGGGAGGCACTGGGTTCGGACCCCGGGACGTCACCCCCGAGGCCACGCTTCCCGTCCTGGACCGGGACGCGGACGGGCTGGCCGACGCCGTGCGCCGGCGGGGGGAGGCGGCCACGCCCCTGGCCCCCCTCTCCCGGGGCAGGGTCGGCGCCCGGGGCCGGGTCTTCATCGCCAACCTCCCCGGGAGCCCGGGCGGCGTGAAGGACGGGATCGCCATCCTCGGCCCTCTCCTCCCGCACGTCACCGAGCTTCTGGCCGGCCAGGACTCGCCCCACCGCGCGGAGAGCCCGGAGGCTTCGTGAACGAGCGTGTCCTGATCTCGACCCACGACCTCGAGCGGGCCGGCGCCCTCCGGAAGGCCTTCCAGGAAGAGGGGCACCCGGTCGAGCTGGTCACGCCGGACGAGGACATCGAGGGTCGGGAGGCCGGTCTGGTGCTCCTCACGGGAGGGCTGGGTCTCGACACCCCTCCACCCCTCCTCGTCCAGGCCCAGGAGGGCGAGGGCATCCCGGTGATCGGGTTCATGGCGCCGGGGACGGGTGCACCCCCTTCCGCGCCCCCCGGAGTGAGCGAGCTCTTCGCACCCGGGGCGACCCCAGACGAGGTGGTGCTGGTGGCCCGCCGGGTCATGGGACGGCATCGCCTCCAGGACGTCACCGGCATCGTGGGGGAGACCGACGCCATGCGGGAGACGCTGGAGCGGATCGTCCAGATCGCCCCGGTGAACTCCACGGTCCTGGTCACCGGCGAGTCCGGCACGGGGAAGGAGCTGGTGGCCCGCGGGATCCACGCCCTGTCCCCCCGGCGGCACGCCCCCTTCATCGGGGTGAACGTGGCCGCGCTGCCGGACACCCTGCTGGAGAGCGAGCTCTTCGGCCACGAGAAGGGGGCCTTCACCGGCGCCATCGACTCCCGCCGCGGCTTCTTCGAGCTCGCACACAAGGGCACGGTCTTCCTCGACGAGATCGGGGAGATGCCGCTGGCGACCCAGACCAAGCTCCTGAGGGTCCTGGAGGAGCGGGAGTTCCTCCGGGTGGGAGGCGAGAAGCCCATCCGGGTCGACGTCCGGATCATCGCGGCGACCAACCAGGACCTCCGCCAGCTGGTCGCCCTGGGGGAGTTCCGGAAGGACCTCTACTACCGGCTCAACGTCCTCCACATCGAGCTCCCGCCCCTCCGGGACCGTGCGGCGGACGTCCCGCTCCTGGTGCGACGCTTCGTCCAGGAGGTCAGCGAGCGGAACGACCGCCCGTTCGTGGGCATCTCCCCGGAGGCCATGGAGATCCTCAAGCGGTACCGTTGGCCCGGCAACATCCGGGAGCTGCGGAACCTGGTGGAGAGCATGGTGGTCCTGGCGCCCGGTCGGGAGATCGGTCCGGGCGACATCCCCGCCGAGGTCCGGGCGCCGCGGGGGAGCAGCGACCTCCTGCCCGTCCCCGTGCCCCGCGCCGAGGGCGGAGGCGAGGGCACCCTTCGGCCTCAGCTCGAGTTCATCTTCCGCACGCTGGTGGAGATGCGGATGGACATGGACGACCTGCGGAAGGAGTTCGACGAGTATCGCTCCGGCCACCGGGTTCCGGGTGCGGCCGAGGTGGGGATCCTGGCGGGCCCAGCCGGGGGCGTCGCCCCGGGCGACGGCTTCCGGGACGTGGACATCCTCGATCTCCTGGACGACGAGGAGGGGGAGGCGGTCGGCGACGGGAACGGCGAGGCCGGGGACGAGGGCGTCGACGGCGTGGTCGTCTACCGCCCGGGCATGACCATGGACGACATGGAGCGGGAAGCGATCCGGGCCGCCCTCACCGAGGTGGACGGCAATCGCCGCAAGGCGGCGGAGCTCCTGGGGATCGGCGAGCGGACCCTCTACCGCAAGATCCGGAAGTACGAGCTGGACGTCTGAGCCGGCGCCGCCGCTCCTCCCGGCGCCCCGATCCGGGCCCGCTCCGCGTCGATCCGGGGAAGGATGCTGGCCCACTCCCCACTTCGCACCGACCCCACCACCACCGTGAGGGGGAGCTCCAGGTCCACCTCGTCCGAGAAGGTGTAGACCGCCTGCTGCGCGTCCTGCTGCTCCAGCCGGGCGCTCCCCCATCCGGGAGTGACGGCCCGGATCCCGGTGGGCCGGAAGAGCCGTCCCCGGTTCTCCAGGGCCAGCGAGCGGGGCTCGAAGGCCGCGCCTCCGGGCGCCTCGGTGAAGACCGCCACCAGGAAGTGGGCTCCATCGCTCCCGGCGGGGACCAGGGACGACAGCCGGCGGCGGGTGTCCGGGGCGGTGACCCGGAGGACCTCCGGGTGCAGCGGCGTCACGCGCACCTGCACGTCCTGGACCTGGAGGTCGACGGTGATCTCGTCCTGACGGAGCGATCCCTCCGCACCCGTCCCACCCGCCGGAGCGGGGGGGGCGCCGCCGGGCATGCACGCCGCCGCGAGCAGGGAGAGAGCACCCATCGCCCGGCGCCTTCCGCGACCCGAGGGCACGTCCCCTCGCACAGGAGGCGTCATGAGCTCTCCTCGTTCGTCGGCCCTGAGGGCGTCGCGCGCGCCCCGGATGCATCCGGAGCGTCCGCCAGGTCGTCCGCGGCGTCCGCCACCTCGTCCGGAGCGTCCGTCACCTCGTCCGGAGCGTCCGCTACCTCGTCCGCCAGGAGGCCGGCCAGGGCGTTCAGGAGGATGTCCCGGCCCTCCCCCGTCTTCGAGGACACCGGGACCAGCTGATCCGGGTCGATGCCCAGCTCCCGGGTCGCCGCGGCGATGGCCTTGGCCCTCTGGCTGCGCTTGAGCTTGTCGATCTTGGTCAGCACCACGAGGGTGGGTACCCCCAGGGCGGCGAGGTAGTCGAGCATCTCCAGGTCCTGCTCCGTGGGCTCCCGCCGGCAGTCCACCAGGTGCACCACGCCCCGAAGCCCTTCTTCCCGGGCCAGGTACCCTTCCACCAGGTGCTTCCAGCCGTCCCGGAGGGACTTGGGGACCTTGGCGTACCCGAACCCCGGAAGGTCCACCAGGAAGAACTCGTCGTTCACCCGATAGAAGTTCACCGCCTGGGTCTTTCCGGGCTGCCCCGACACGTGGGCGATCTTGCTCCGGTGCCGCCGCAAGAGGAGGTTTATGAGCGAGCTCTTCCCCACGTTGGAGCGTCCCGAGAAGGCCACCTGGGGCAGATCGCCGGGAAGGGGCCCGTCGGGCTTCGCCACGGTTCCGGCGTACTCCACCGTCCGGATCTTCATCGCTCACGCCTCCGGGGACCGCGGCGCCCGTTCACTGGGACAAGGTGATGCCAGGCTCCGCCGGGACGTCGACGGTCCCGGTCAGCGGGAGCCCGGGGAGCGCCACGGCCAGGACTTCGTCCATCTCCCGCACCGGCACGAATCGGAGCCCCTCCCGCACCTCCTCAGGAAGCAGCTCGAGCTCCGACGAATTGGCCGCCGGAAGCACCATCACCGTCATCCCTTCCCGCAAGGCCGCCACCGCCTTCTCCTTCACCCCCCCCACGGGCAGGACCCGTCCACGGAGGGTGATCTCCCCGGTGAGGGCCACGTCCCGGGGCGTCGGCCGACCGGTGAGGGCGCTCACGAGCGCCACCGCCATGGTGATCCCCGCCGAGGGCCCGTCCTTGGGGGTGGCGCCCTCGGGGATGTGGATGTGGATGTCGAGCTTCCGGTGGAAATCCTGGGCGAGCCCCAGGCTGCGAGCCCGGGCCCGGGCATAGGTCAGGGCCGCCATGGCGGACTCCTTCATGACGTCCCCCAGGGTCCCGGTCAGGCGGATCTCCCCGCTCCCGGGTACGGCCGCGACCTCCACGTCCAGAACCTTGCCCCCCGCGGCGGTCCAGGCCAGCCCGTTCGCCATTCCGGTCCGGTCCGCGTCGGCGGCCTCCTCCTCCGGCGGGAGGAAGGGTGCAGGCCCCAGAAATCCCTTCAGGTCCTCGGGCCGGACCCGATGGTCGCCTCCGGTGGCCAGCGTCCCCTCGGCCACTTGCCGGGCGAGCTTCCGGGCCACGGTGCCGACCTGGCGTCCCAGCTCCCGCACGCCTGCCTCCCGGGTGTAGAGCCGGATGATCCGGTCCACCGTCTCGGGCTCGAGGGAGAAGGCGTCCCGGGGGAGGCCGTGGTCCCGGGCGTGGCGAGGCCACAGGAAGCGCTGTGTTATGGTGCGCTTCTCGGTGTCCAGGTAGCCCGGCAGACGGATGACCTCCATCCGATCCCGGAGCGGTTCGGGGATGCCCTGCAGCGTGTTGGCCGTAGCCAGGAAGAAGACGCCGGAGAGGTCGTAGTCCAGCTCCAGGTAGTGGTCCGCGAAGGTGCCGTTCTGCTCCGGGTCCAACACCTCCAGCAGCGCCGCTCCGGGATCTCCGTGGAAGTCGCGGGCCAGCTTGTCCACCTCGTCCAGGAGGAAGACCGGGTTGGTGGTCCCGACCTTCCGCATGCCCTGCAGGATGCGGCCGGGCATGGCGCCCACGTAGGTGCGCCTGTGCCCCCGGATCTCCGCTTCGTCCCGGACGCCCCCGAGGCTCGCCCGCACGAAGTCCCGGCCCAGGCAGCGGGCCACGCTCTCGCCCAGCGACGTCTTACCCACGCCCGGAGGGCCCACCAGGCAGAGGATCGGGCCCTGCATCTCCCCCACCAGGGAGAGGACGGCGATGTAGTCCAGGATCCGCTGCTTGACCTCGTCCAGACCGTGGTGGGCCTCCTCCAGGATCGCGGCGGCGTGGCCGACGTCGAGGTTGTCCTGCGTCCGCCCGGACCAGGGCAGGTTGACGACCCAGTCGAGGTAGGTCCGGATGACGGCGGCTTCGGGGGCCACGGGGTTCAGCCGCCGGAGGCGGCCCATCTCCCGCTCCACCCGGTCGAGGGCGTGGGACGGGAGGTGGGCCTCGGCCACGGCCCGCTCCAGCTCCAGCCAGTCCTCGCCGGGGTCGGACCCCAGCTCCCGCTGGATGGCCTTGAGCTGCTCTCCCAGGTACACCTGCCGGCGGTCGGCCTCGATCTGATCCCGGATCTGGGCGTCGAGGCGCTCCTCGATCCGCAGGATCTCCAGTTCCCGGGCAAGGGTCTCCGCCAGAAGGGTGTAGTGCGCCGCCACGTCCGGGGTCTCCAGGAGGGCCTGCTTCTCTCCCGGAGACAGAAGGAGGTGTCCGGAGATCAGGTGGGCCTGCCGGACTCGGTCCCGGGTCTCCAGGAGGGTGCCCGGGAGGTCCGACGGCACCCGGTCGTGGAGGCGGGCGTACTCCTCGAAGCTCTTCCCCACGGCCCGGGCCCGGGCCTCGACCTCAGGGTCGATGCCGGCATCGGACTCGCACTCCGATTCGGCGTGCATCGTGATCGTGGCCCGGAAGTGGGTCTCGTGCGGGACGAAGTCCTCCACCCGTGCGCGTCCCATTCCCTCCAGGACCACCCGGCTCGTGCCGTCCGGCAGCGACGTGACCTGCACCGCCCGGGCCAGCGTCCCCACGGGGAAGAGGTCGTCGGTCTCCGGCGCCTCCACCCCCGAGTCCCGCTGTGCCAGGAGGAGGACCAACCCGTGCCGTCCCTCCTCGTCTCGGGCCGCCTCGAGGGCCGCAAGGGAACGCGGGCGCCCGATGAGGAGGGGGAGGACCATGTAGGGGAAGAAGACCAGGTCCCGGAGGGCGATGACCGGAATCTCCCCCGGCACGGGAAGGGTTTCGTCGGCCCGGATCAGGCGCATGCGGCGCAGGGCGGAGGGGGCGGGGAGAGGGCGGACTCCGCAATCCTACCGGGGCCGTGGGCCCGGGGAAAGCCGGGCCGGAGGGAGCGCCCCGTGCGGCGGGCGCACGGGGGGTGGGACGGGGTAGGACCGCTGGCCGACGCGATCCCGGAGGCGGTCACGCCTCCTTGCGCTTCTCGGGACCCGGGTTCAGGACCAGCAGGGGATCGACGCCCTGGTCCACCGCCTCGGCGGTCACCACCACCTCCCGCACGTCCTCACGGGACGGGATGTCGAACATCACGTCCCGCATGACGCTCTCGACCACGGCCCGGAGCCCCCGTGCGCCGGTGCCCCGCTCCTGGGTCTTCCGGACGATGGCCCGGATGGCCTCCTTGTCGAAGGTGAGGCCGATGCCCTCGAGCTCGAACATCTTCTCGTACTGCTTCACCAGGGCGTTCTTGGGCTCCACCAGGATGCGGGAGAGGGCCTCCTCGTCCAGCTCGTCCAGCGCCACCATCACCGGCACCCGGCCCACGAGCTCGGGGATGATCCCGAACCGCTGCAGGTCCTCGGGGCCGGCGTGACGCAGGATCGCCTCCCGGTCGTGAACCCGCGCCTCTTCGCCGGCGAAGCCGATCGCACGCTTCCCGATCCGCGCCTCGACGATCTTCTCGAGGCCGTCGAAGGCTCCACCGCAGATGAAGAGGATGTTCCGGGTGTTGATCTGGATGTACTCCTGCTGCGGGTGCTTCCGTCCCCCCTGGGGCGGGACCGATGCCACCGTGCCCTCCAGAATCTTCAGCAGGGCCTGCTGCACCCCCTCGCCGGAGACGTCCCGGGTGATGGACGGGTTCTCCGACTTCCGGGCGATCTTGTCCATCTCGTCGATGTAGACGATCCCCCGCTCACAGTCCGCCACGTTGTAGTCGGCGGCCTGAAGGAGGCGGACGAGGATGTTCTCCACGTCCTCGCCCACGTAGCCCGCTTCCGTCAGCGTCGTGGCGTCGGCGATGGTGAAGGGCACCTGGAGGATCCGGGCCAGCGTCTGGGCCAGGAGCGTCTTCCCCACGCCGGTGGGGCCGATCAGGAGGATGTTGGCCTTGTCGATCTCGACGTCGTCCAGGACCCCGTGGTGGTTGACCCTCTTGTAGTGGTTGTAGACCGCCACCGAGAGCGCCCGCTTCGCGTCCTCCTGCCCGATGACGTACTCGTCCAGGATCGCCTTGATCTCCCGGGGCGTGGGGCTGGGGACGGCCTGTTCCGACTGTTCCCGCTCCTCCTCCTCGGCCAGGATCTCGTTGCAGAGCGAGATGCACTCGTTGCAGATGTAGACCGAGGGACCGCTGATGAACTTCTTCACGCTGTCCTTCGACTTACCACAGAAGCTGCAGCGGAGGTGCTTGTCACTCATGGCATGGTCCCGAGTCGGATTATCGGACGGAGAGGGTCACCCCTCGTCGCCGTCGCCCTCTACAATACTGGTGGCGTCAACGGGTTTTTCGCCACTCCCAAGCGGTCCCGAGAGCACCGTGTCGATCAGCCCGTAGTCCGCCGCCTCCGCGGGAGACATGAAGCGATCCCGGTCCACATCCTGTGCGATCTGCTCCACGGACTGGCCGGTATGCTTCGCCAGGATCGCGTTGAGACGCTCCCGGATGTCCAGGATCTCCCGTGCGGCGATCTCGATGTCGGCCGCCGTGCCCTGGGTGCCGGACGAAGGCTGATGGATCATGATCCGGGAGTTCGGCAGCGCGTTCCGCTTGCCTTTCGCGCCCGACGTCAGGAGGATCGCGCCCATGGACGCCGCCATCCCCACGCAGTAGGTGGCCACCGGGGCCCGCATGTGCTGCATGGTGTCGTAGATCGCCATGCCCGCGTACACGCTCCCGCCCGGGGAGTTGATGTACATGTGGACGTCCCGCTCGGGATCTTCGGCATCCAGGAAGAGCAGCTGCGCGACGATGATGTTCGCCACGTTGTCGTCGATCCCGCTCCCCAGGAAGACGATCCGGTCCATGAGGAGCCGGGAGAAGATGTCGTAGCTGCGCTCACCCCGGCTGGTGCGCTCGATGACGTACGGCGGATAGATCGGCATGGATGCTCTCAGCTCGCGTCCGTGATGGTGGACTGTTCCTTCAGGAAATCGAAGACCTTCTGCTCGGTGATGGTCCGCTCCAGCTCCTCGATGCGACCCGACTTCTGCAGGTCGGCGTAGACCTTGGACACGTCGGCCCCGGAGCGCTCGGCGATCTGCTCGATGCGGTCGTCCAGCTCCTCCTCCGTGGCCCGGAGGCCCTGCGTCTCCCCGATCTTCTCGACGATCAGGATGCGTCGGACCGCCCGTTCCGCCTCGGGACGCATCTGCTCCCGGACGCGGGACATGACCTCCTCGTCCATCTGCTCCCGGTTGCCGCCCACGACGGAGTCGACGTAGCGGTCGACCATGGACGTGGGGATCTCGAAGGGGTTGGCTTCGGCGACGAAGTCCACGAGTCGGGCCCGGATCTCGGATTCCACCTGGTTCTCGGCCTCCCGCCCCAGGTCCTCCTTCACCCGGGCCTTGAGCTCGTCGAGGTCGGCGAAGTCACCCACCGAGCTCGCGAAGGCGTCGTCGAGCTCGGGCAACACGCGGATCTTCCGCTCCCTGAGCTCGATGCGGAGCTCCTCCTGCTCGCCCCGCCGCTCCTCGTTCGGGAAGTCGTCCGGGAAGGTGACCACGAAGGTCCCCTCCTCTCCGGGTGCCAGGGTGGCGATGGCCGCCTCCACGTCCGGGATGGCGTCCCCTTCGCCCAGGAGGAGGTCGTAATCCTGCGGGTCGCCCAGCACCTCACCGTTCTCCAGCCGGCTCACCGTGACCGACACCAGGTCGCCGTTCTCGGCCCGCCCCTCCTCGGCCGGCGCCCACTCGCCGTTCTGGTCCCGCAGCCGGTCCAGGACCCGCTCCACCTCCTCGGCGGACACCTCGACCTTGCGGCGCTCCACCGCGAAGCCCCCCACCCGGGAGAGATCGAACTCGGGCTGCACGTCGAACGAGATCGAGAAGACCAGGTCCTCTTCGGGCTTCCAGTCCAGGTCCTGGACCTCCCCCTCGGAGATGGGCTTCAGGTCGTGGACCCGGAGCGCCTCCTTGTACACGTCACCCACGACCTGGTCCAGGAGCTCCCGGTTCAGGGCGCTTCCGTACCGCTGCTCGATCACCGCAGCCGGCACCTTGCCGGAGCGGAACCCCGGGAGCTTGAGGCGTGTGGCCAGCCGGGCGGCGATCTTCCGCCGCTCCTCCGAGACTGCCGAGGCGGGGACGGTGACGCTCACGGTGCGGCGCCAGCGCTCGCCTTCCTGGACGTCGATGTTGAGGGACGAGGCGTCGATGGTCATGCGAAGCTGCTCGATCGAGGAGGATACGGGACGATGGAGGCGGTGGCGGGGCCCGGACATCCCCGGATGCGAAAGGGGGGATTCGAACCCCCACGGCACGGGGCCACCAGATCCTAAGTCTGGCGCGTCTACCAGTTCCGCCACTTTCGCGGACAGGAGGTGGAAGATAACCAGAAAGGGCAGGCCCCTTGAAGGACCTGCCCTTCCGTCTCTCGGGCGCGGGATTCCCGGGGCGTCAGTTCGCCGGGACCCGGACGTTCACCACGCGGGACGAGCCGTCGGACCGCTCCACAAGGAAGCGGACCACCTCACCGCCTTCCACCGCCCCCAGGGCGTCCCGGACATCGCCGGCCGAGGCGATGCGCGTGTCGTTGATCTCGAGAATCCGGTCCCCGGGGAAGAGGTTGCGGCGCTGGGCCGCGCTGCCTCGCACCACCTGGGTGATCACCGCGCCCCGCGCATCCTCGTAGCCCATCTGGTCCGCCAACTCCTGATCCAGGTCACTCACGAAGATCCCCAGCCGCTCCTCCGCGGCTTCGGCGGTCGCCGCGGGCATGGCCGCCACCTCGTCGAGGGGCGCCTCGCCCAACCGGATCGTGAAGTCCCGGGGTTGGCCGTCCCGGTACACGGTGACTTCGACCCGGTCGCCGGGACGATACATGGCCACTCTGCCCTGGAGCTGACCCACGTAGGTCACCGGATCGCCATCGATGGCCACGATGACGTCTTCCCGCTCCAGCCCCGCGTCGGCGGCCGGACCGTCGGCGGGCACCTCCTGGACCAGAACACCCGCCACGTTGGGCAGGTTGTAGATCTCTGCATCTTCGGGCTGCACGTCGGTGATCTGAACCCCGAGGCGTGGCCGACGGACATTCCCGTACTCCACCAGGTCCTCCATCACGCGCCGGGCCAGGTTGATCGGGATGGCGAAGCCGTAGCCCTGGTAGAACCCGGTGGTGGAGGCGATGGCGGAGTTGATCCCCACCACACGGCCCTCGATGTCGACCATGGGTCCGCCGGAGTTGCCGGGGTTGATGACCGCGTCGGTCTGGATGAAGTCCTCGATGGCGTAGCCCGGAAGCTCGGAGTCCGGACCGAACTGCTGGTTGAGCTCCCGCTGAATGAGCCGAAGCCCCCGACCCCGGGCGCTGACGATCCCCGCAGTCACGGTGTAGTCGAGCTCACCGGCGCCCCCGCTGAAGCCGGGGTTGCCGACGGCAAGCACCCACTCCCCGACCTCGAGGTCGTCCGAGTCTCCGAAGGACAGGGTGGGAAGCGGGGCGTCCATCTCCACCTTGACGACCGCCACGTCCGTGAACGGGTCGGTCCCAACCACCCGGGCCTCGACAACCCGGCGGTTCGAGAACGCGATCCGAACCGCATCGGCGCCCTCCACCACGTGGTTGTTGGTCAGGATGTACCCGTCCGACGAGAAGATGAACCCGCTCCCGCCGGCCCACTGGCTCCCGTTCGGGGTGTTGCCCCGGTCGGGCTCCTGCTCGAAGAAGCGGCGGAACTGCTCCGGGACCGCCGTGTTCCGGGCGCCGAGGGGGCGCCGGGCTTCGACCCGGACCACCGCCGGGGTGACGACCTCGGCGAGGTTCACGAAGGCGGCCGACAGGTCACGGGCGGGACGGACGGCCTCGGGGTCGACCTGGGATGCCTCGTCGACGGTCGGCATGGCGAGGGAGGTCTCGGTCCATCCGAGGCCCGAAGCCACGCCGATGCCGACGAGGAAGGCGACGGCCGTGTAGAAGACGACCTTTGCTTTGCTGCGAAGTGGGTCGTGCATTGGTTTCGATCCTCTTGCTGATTTCTTCGGTGCCGATGTCTTCGCGACGCCCGGGAAGGGATCCGACGTCGCGTATGTGCTACACACGCCTCGGGGGAGCGGATCCCCCGGGTGACGCGCATCGAAATCCGCGATGCCATCTGGCGCGCTGGATCCCGACACGCGTCCCTGGTCTCCGATGCCGCTCCGGGAGGCGGGGTTGCCCGGAGGCCCGACTCCGGAACGCCGCGCGGGCGAGGCCCCTTCAGGCCCCGCCCGCGCGTTACTGCGTAGCGCGCGGTAGCGCGCGCGGGCCCGTGCCCACGCGGGACGGGACTATTTGTCCTCTTCGACGATCTCGTAGTCCGCCTCCACCACCTCTTCGTCGGCCTCGGCCTCCGCCTCGGCGGCAGGCTCACCGGCGGCCTCCGTCTCGCCCGGCCCCTCGGCCTCCTGCGCGGCCTGCGCCTCGGCGGCCTGGGCCTGGTACATCTCCTGGCCGGCGGCGCTGAAGGCCTGCATCAGCTCGTCCCGGGCGGCGTTGAGAGAGTCGGCGTCGTCGCCCTTGAGGGCCTCCTTCGCCTTCTCCACCGCGCTCTCGAGGCGGCTCCGGCTGTCCGAGCTGAGCTTTTCACCCCACTCCCCGGAGTCCTTCTCCACCTGGTAGACCAGGGAGTCGAGCTGGTTGCGGGCCTCGACCTTGGAGCGGATCTCGTCGTCCTCCTTGGCGTGGGCCTCGGCGTCCTTGACCATCTTGTCGATCTCGGCGTCGGTAAGCCCGCTGGAGGCCTCGATCCGGATCTTCTGCTCCTTGCCCGTGGCCTTGTCCTTGGCGGACACGTGCAGGATCCCGTTGGCGTCGATGTCGAAGGTCACCTCCACCTGGGGCATGCCCCGGGGTGCCGGCGGGATCCCGGTGAGCTGGAACTTGCCGATGGTCTTGTTGTCCACGGCCATCTTCCGCTCGCCCTGCAGGACGTGGATCTCCACCGTGGTCTGATTGTCCTCCGCGGTGGAGAACGTCTCGGACTTCTTGGTGGGGATCGTGGTGTTCCGCTCGATGAGCGGCGTCATCACGCCGCCCAACGTCTCGATGCCGAGCGACAGGGGCGTGACGTCCAGCAGCAGGACGTCCTTCACGTCCCCGGCCAGCACGCCGCCCTGGATGGAGGCGCCGACGGCCACGACCTCATCGGGGTTCACACCCTTGTGGGGGTCCTTCTCGAAGAAGCCCTTCACCACCTCCTGGATCTTCGGGATCCGGGTGGAGCCACCGACCAGGATCACCTCGTCGATGTCCGCCTGGGTCAGCCCTGCGTCTTTCAGGGCCTTCTCCATGGGAGGGATGGTCCGGTTGATCAGGTCCTCGCAGAGCTGCTCGAACTTGGACCGGCTGAGGGTCAGGTTCAGGTGCTTCGGACCCTCCTGCGTGGCGGTGATGAACGGCAGGTTGATGTCCGTGCTCATCGTCGTCGAGAGCTCCATCTTGGCCTTCTCCGCCGCCTCCTTGAGGCGCTGGAGGGCCATGGAGTCCTGGGACAGGTCGATGCCCTGGTCCTTCTTGAACTCCTCCACCAGCCAGTTGATGACCTTCTGGTCGAAGTCGTCCCCGCCCAGGTGGGTGTCCCCATTGGTGGCCTTCACCTCGAAGACGCCGTCACCGAGCTCCAGGATGGAGATGTCGTACGTACCGCCTCCCAGGTCGAAGACGGCGATCTTCTCGTCCTTCTTCTTGTCCAGCCCGTAGGCCAGCGCCGCTGCGGTGGGCTCGTTGATGATCCGGAGCACCTCGAGGCCGGCGATCTTGCCGGCGTCCTTGGTGGCCTGCCGCTGCGAGTCGTTGAAGTACGCCGGGACGGTGATGACCGCCTGGGTGACCTCGCTCCCCAGGTAGTCCTCCGCGGTCTGCTTCATCTTCTGCAGGATCATGGCGGAGATCTCGGGGGGCGTGAACGTCTTGTCCGCGTTGGGCACGTTCACGATGACCCGGCCCTGAGCGTCGTGCTGCACGTCGTACGGGACCAGCTTCTCCTCTTCCTGCACCTCCGAGGCCTTCCGACCCATGAAGCGCTTGATGGAGAAGATGGTGTTGTTCGGGTTGGTGATGGCCTGACGGCGAGCCACCTGGCCCACCAGCCGCTCCCCGTCCTTCGTGAAGGCGACGACCGACGGGGTCGTGCGTCCACCCTCGGCGTTGGGGATGACGACGGGCTCTCCACCCTCCATCACCGCCACCACCGAGTTCGTCGTACCCAGGTCGATTCCGATGACCTTGCCCATGAGCGATCTCTCCTTGATCTGGCTGCGTTGTCCATCAGTGTGTCACCGGACCGGACGGGTCCCGACCCGAGCGCAGCGGTGTGGAGGTGCAACGAGCGTGCCGGGCGGAAAGGGGCCCGCAACGGCCCGTCGGGGCGGAATTCCCGGTCAGAATGGCCGGGACCGGGGCCCCTGCGGCCACAGTGGCAGGCCTGCCGTTCGGGTCGAGGGACCCAACGCCGTCGCTGCGCGGTAGTCCGGGACCATGTTCCCCCTCCGTGACGACAACCCCACCGAGCTCCCCCCGATCATCACCGTCGGGATCATCCTCGCCACGTGCGGCGTCTGGGTGCTGATCCAGGGCGCGGGCTTCTCGGGGCCGGCCATGGAGGCCTCGGTCTGCACCTGGGGGGCGATCCCGGCGGAGATCATGGGCGGAGGAGACTGGCGTCAGGGACCCTGCCGGCCCGGGGGCGTCGGGGTGGCCGCCCTCTTCACGTCCATGTTCCTGCACGGGGGGTGGGGCCATCTGATCGGCAACATGTGGTTCTTGTGGATCTTCGGGAACAACGTCGAGGACTCCATGGGGCACCTCCGCTTCCTCGTCTTCTACCTCCTGTGTGGGCTCGCGGCGGCGGCGGCGCACATGTGGTCGGAGCCCTCGTCGGTCCTGCCCATGGTGGGTGCCAGCGGAGCCATCAGCGCCATCATGGGGGCGTACCTCCTCCTGTATCCCCGGGCCCGGGTGAAGACTTTCTTCTTCTTCATCATCTTCTTCACCGTGGTGGAGCTGCCTGCCTTCCTCTACCTGGGATACTGGTTCCTCCTGCAGGTGCTGGGGGTCTTCGGGCCCACCGCCTCGGGAGGGGTGGCGTTCTGGGCCCACATCGGCGGCTTCGTGGCCGGCCTCGTGCTGATCTTCGTGTTCCGCAATCCACGACTGGTCCAGGCGAAGCGGTCCCACGTCGTGCTGCCCCGGGATCAGGTCCGTTTCGGAGGGTGGTTCTGAAGCCGTAGGTTGAAAGGAGTGTCCTGCTCCCCCGACGCCCCCGAGCCGCTCCGCGTGTCCCGGCCCCATCGCTCGATGCTCCCATGACCCCCGATGCCCTGGAACGGGCACGGGAGAGCCTGGCTGCCCGCCTCCCGGTCGTGCCCCGGGTGCACCTCGTCCTGGGGTCGGGGCTCTCCCCCCTGGCCTCCGCAGTGCCGGATCCGGTGGTGATCCCCTTCGGTGACGTCCCGGGCCTTCCGGAGCCCACCGTGGAAAGCCATCGAGGACGCTTCGTTGCGGGGGTGCTCGAGGGGATTCCCGTGCTGGTCCAGGCCGGGCGCTTCCACCTGTACGAGGGCCACGACCCCGACACCGTCGCTGCGCCCGTCCGGCTGGCCCGGGCGGTCGGGGCCGACACCCTGGTCGTCACCAACGCGGCCGGTGGCATCACGGAGTCCCTGCGGCCCGGGGCCCTGGTGCTGATCCGGGACCACCTCAACCTCCAGGGATGCTCCCCCCTCACCGGCCCGGTGTGGCCCGGGGAGACCCGCTTCCCGGACATGACCGAGGCCTGGGATGCGGGGTTGCGCGGCCTGGCCCGGGAGGTCGCGGAGGCCCAGGGCGTCTCCCTGGAGGAGGGCGTGTACGCGGGGCTCCGGGGACCTTCGTTCGAGACGCCGGCGGAGATCCGGATGCTTGGACGGCTGGGGGCGGACGTGGTCGGGATGTCCACCGTCCCCGAGGTGTTGGCGGCCCGGGCCGGCGCGATGCGGTGCCTGGGCTTTTCCCTGGTGACGAACCTGGCGGCCGGCCGCTCGGGGGAGCCCCTCTCCCACCTCGAGGTCATGGAGGTGGCGGCCGCGGCGGGGGACCGCCTCCGGGAGCTGATCCTGGGGGTCTTCGCCCGGATGGGGGGCCGGGGATGAGCCGCTCAGTCGTCGGGCAGATCCACGCGCACGAAGTGGTTCAGGGGCCCGTGTCCGGCCCCGAGCCCCGGCGCGGTGGCGATGGCGCGGCCCACGAAGTCCAGGGCCCGGTCCACGGACGCGGGCAGGTCGAGGCCCCGGGCCAGCCCCGCGGCGACCGCCGCCGAAAGGGTGCACCCGGTGCCGTGGGTGTGGCGGGTGTCGATCCGGGGCCGGCGCCACACCCGCTCCCGTTCGCCGTCCCAGAGCACGTCCACGGCCTCGTCTCCCGCCAGGTGGCCGCCCTTCACCAGGGCCGCGCCGGCACCCATCTCGACGAGCTGACGGGCCGCGGCGGCGGCGTCCGCCTCGGTCTCGATCGTCCGCCCGGTGAGGATCCTCGCCTCGTGGAGATTGGGCGTGACGAGGGTCGCCAGGGGAAGGAGGCGTCGGGCGAGGGCCTCCTCGGCGTCGCGCTCCAGCAGCCGATCTCCGCTGGTGGCCACCAGGACCGGATCGAGGACGTACCCGACCCCGGCCACTTCCGACAGGGCGTCGGCCACCGCCTCGACGAGGGCCCTCGTGGCCAGCATCCCGCTCTTCATCGCCCGGGGCCGCAGGTCCTCGACCACCGCCTGGATCTGCGCCCGGACGACCTCCACCGGAACCGGGTGGACGGCGGTGACGCCCCGGGTGTTCTGCGCGGTGATCGCCGTCACGGCGCTGGTCCCGAACACCCCGAAGGCATGGAAGGTCTTGAGGTCGGCCTGGATGCCGGCGCCGCCCCCGGAGTCGGAGCCGGCGACGGTGAGGGCGACGGGGAGCGAGGCCATGGGCGATGCGATCGGGGGAAGGACGTGGACCGGAGCGGCGGGCTCGATCGGACCGGGGGGTACCAGACGGGCCCGGCAGGCGTTCCCACCCGGCGTGCGGTCGGCGGCGCGCGGGGTGCGGGGCGCGGTGCCCGATCCGGACGGAGGCGGCCGTGACCCTGAGCGAGACCCGCCGGCGGCTGGTGGGGCGGCTCCACCGGCGCCGGACCCGGGAGCGGGAAGGCCTGGTCCTGGTGGAGGGCGTGCGGGCCGTGGAGGAGGCGCTGGCCCAGGGGGCCCGTCCTCGCTTCGTGCTGGTCAGTCCCCGGGGACGGGAGCTGGCTACCCCCGATCTCCGCTGGGCCCTGGACGCCATCCCCGATGTCCAGGAGGTCACCGAGCCCGAGATGGCCGCCGTGGCCGGGACCGACGCGCCCCAGGGGATCGTCCTGGTCGCCGAGGAGCCCCGGCCGGATCCGGCCGGCGTGTGGGGGGATCCGTCCGCACGGATCCTGGTCCTGGACGGGGTGCAGGATCCGGGCAACGTCGGTACCCTGGTCCGGGCGGCGGCGGCCTTCGCCTGCTCCGCCGTGGTGGTTCTGGACGGCACGGCCGAGGTGTGGAGCGCCAAGGCGCTCAGGGCCGCTGCCGGCACGGCCTTCCGGATTCCGGTGCTGCATCAGCCCTGGGACGAGGCGGCGCCGGCCCTGGACGCCTCCGGTCTGCCCCTCCTGCGGGCGGACGCGGGCGGGACGCCGGTGGACCGGGCGCCCGCCCACCGCGCCTGGGCGCTGGCCCTCGGTGGAGAGGGAGGTGGATGTCGGCCCGAGGTGGCGGCCCGGGCGACGACCACGCTCGCCATCCCCATGCCCGGCGGTGTGGAATCCCTGAACGTGGGGGTGGCGGGTGCCATCCTCCTCCATGAACTCACCCGAGAGGCCCGTCGGTGAACTCCGTGGCTCAGGAGTCCCGGGACCGGCTTCTGGAGGAACGCTCGTGATCGAGAGCTGGATGATCTGGCCCCTGGCCGGAGTCCTGGGGTTGACCCTGGGCTCCTTCCTCAACGTCTGCTCCCTGCGCTGGCCGCAGGACGAGTCGGTGGTCTCGCCTCCTTCCCGCTGCCCGGACTGCGGGAGGGGGATCCGCTGGCACGAGAACATCCCCGTCCTGGGATGGATCATGCTCGGGGGGAAGTGCCGCGGATGCAGCGCCCGGATCTCCGTGCAGTACCCGCTCGTGGAGTTGGCCACGGGGCTCGTCTGGGCCGGCATGTTCTGGCAGCTGGGCCTGTCGTGGGAGGCCCTCCGCGGCGCCCTCTTCCTGACGATCCTCCTGGGGATCGCCGTGAGCGACGCCCGCTTCTACATCATCCCGGACGAGTTCTCCCTGGGAGGGGCGGTGCTGGGGCTCGCCCTGGCCTTCGCCCCCGGCGGACCGACCTTCTACCAGGGCTTGATCGGGGCCGTCGTCTGGGCCCTCGGGCTCTGGCTGGTGGGTCGGGCGGGCACGTTCTACCTGCGAAAGACGAATCCCCAGCGGCTGGACGACATGGGCGTCGATTCCGCCCTGGGTGGTGGGGACGTGAAGATGATGGCGATGGTGGGCGCCTTCATCGGCGTCTGGGGCGGGGCGCTGACGATCTTCCTGGGGTCGGCGGTGGCGGTCCTGGTGTTCGGACTCACGAGGCGGCTGACCGACCGTCTGATCCCTTTCGGCATCTTCCTGGCCGTCGGCGCCGCCATCGCCTACGTGTGGGGAGACGCGATCCTGGACTGGTACTGGAACACGGTCGTGGGGGCCTGAGCCGACCGCGCCGGCGGGATCAGGGGTCGGAGCAGTCCCGCTGAAAGCCGCAGTTCAGGCAGACGACCTTGCAGTGCCGGTCCAGCACCGGCCCGCCGCAGAGTTCGCAGCGCCGGCCCGGGGTGCCTGTCTCGACCCGTCCACGCCGCCGGGGGTCCTGGGCCTCCGGTACCCCGGCCGGGCCGGGTGCCGAGGGATCGGCCGGGCTTCCGGAAGGCAGAGCGCCCGGGCCCTCGGTCATCCGTCGCCTCCCCGCTCCGCCGCCTCCGGCCGGCCGATGCCCTGGCGCAGATAGGACCGCGACAGCTCCACGTAGTGTCGGCCGCCGCCCTCCACCCACGAGGCGGACCGGCCCTCGAGCGTCTTCTTGACCACCCCCGGGACCCCCGCCACGAGGCTGAGGGGCGGGATCTGCGCACCCTGCCGTACCACGGCGCCGGCGGCGATCACACACCGCTCCCCCACCACCGCGTTCTGGAGGATCACGGCGTTCATGCCCACCACCGTGCCGTCGCCGACCTCGCAGCACTCGATGGCGGCCCCGTGCCCCAGCGTCACGTCGGCCCCGACCAGGGTCGGACCCCAATCCCCGACGTGCACGACGCATTGGTCCTGGATGCTGGTGCGGGGCCCGATGACGATGGGATGCGACGGGTTGTCGCCCCGGAGGACGGCGCCGAACCAGATGCTGGATTCCGCTTCGACCCGCACGTTGCCGATCAGGACGGCGGTGGGTGCGACGAAGGCCGACGGATGCACCTCGGGCCGGACCCCGTCGAAGGGGACGAGGAGGGCCATCAGGCCACCTCGCCGTCCTGATCCGCCGCCGCTTCGTCCATCCGGCGGATCCGGGCCCGGATCACGTGGGTGTCCGACGCCTCCAGGACCTCGATGACGACGCCGTCCCGGGTGAGGGACTCGCCGGCGTCCGGCACGTAGCCGAGCTCGTCCAGGATGAAGCCGTTCAGGGAGCGGTGCTCGTCCTGGGGAAGGTCGACCCGGAAGGCCTCGTTCACCTCCCGGAGGTCCACCCCGCCGTCGGCCACCCACTCGTCGTGGGAGACCTGCTGCATCTCGTCCTCCTCCCGGTCCGTCTCGTCGACGATCTCCCCCACCAGCTCCTCGAGGACGTCCTCCAGCGTCACGAGGCCGTCGGTCCCCCCGAACTCGTCCGCCACGATGCCCATGTGGATCCGGCGGCCCTGGAAGTCCCGGAGGAGCTGGGCCAGGGACATGGAGCCGGGCACGAAGAAGGGCTCCCGCGCCAGGGCGGCCAGGGGCAGGTCCTTCCCCCCGGCGACCCAGGTCTCGTAGGCCTCGCGCACGTACACGATCCCGGTGATGTCGTCCACCGACTCGGCGTACACGGGCACCCGGGAGTAGGGTACCTCGGGAAGCCGTTGCACCACCTCCGAGAGGAGGGTGTCGTCCTTCCACGAGAAGATGTCCACCCGGGGAGTCATGACGTCGAAGGCACTCAGCTCGTCGAGCCGGAACGCCCGCTCCACCAGGACATGCTCCTCCAGGTCCACGATTCCCTCCTCGCGGCCCAGGATCGCGATCTCCCGGACCTCCCGCTCCGAGGCATCGCCGTCGTCGTCCCGATCCCGCCCCGTCAGGGCCTCCTCCAGCCGGATGAAGGGCGAGAGGATGAATCCGAAGCGCTGGATCGAGCCCAGGAGGACGGGCGCCGCCACCAGGGCCATCCGCACCGGGCGGCGACCCGCCAGTGCCCTGGGCAGGATCTCCGCGAAGAACAGCACGAGGGGGAGGGCCGCCACCAGGTACAGGACGGCGGACCGCGTGCCTCCGACGGAAGCCCCGAGCACCACCACGAGGCCCAGGGCGGTGAAGTTCAGGAGGGTCGCAAGAACGTGGACCGCGCCCCTCAGCTGGGGCGGCCGGCTGCGGATCTGCATGAGCGCCGTGGCGCCGTCGAATCCTTCGTCCAGGAGGGTGCGGAGCCGGGTGGACGTCACCGAGTAGACCGCGGACTCCCCGGCGGTGATGAGGGCCGAGATCAGGACCAGGAGAAGGACCGCGACGGCCCACACCACGGTCATCGTCGCCCCCTCCGGCTACTTCGACCCGATGGGCCGTCGGCGTCGTTCATCACCCGTCTACGTCCACTGACGGCTCTGCTCCACGAGCTCCGCCACCACGTCCCGGGGCGTCCTCCCGTCGGCCTCGGCCTCGAAGTTCAGGACGACCCGGTGAGCGAGGACCGCGGGCGCCACGGCGCGCACGTCGTCGTAGGACGGGACCGCGTCTCCCCGGGAGGCGGCCCGGGCCTTGGCACCGAGCACCAGGTACTGACTGGCGCGAGGGCCGGCGCCCCAGGCCACGTAGCGGCGGGAGACCTCGGGGGCGTCGTCGTCACCGGGGCGGGTCGCCCGGGCCAGACGCACCGCCAGTCGGACCAGCGAAGGGGAGACCGGCACCCGGCGCACCAGCCGCTGAAGCTCCACCATCTCCCCGGCGTTGACCACCGGGTGGATCTCCGGTCGGGCCACGCCCGTGGTGGTCATGGCGATCTCCTCCTCCTCCTCCCGGGAGGGGTAGCCGA
The DNA here is from genome assembly GCA_035464715.1 of Longimicrobiales bacterium. Taxonomy (GTDB): domain Bacteria; phylum Gemmatimonadota; class Gemmatimonadetes; order Longimicrobiales; family Gaopeijiaceae; genus Gaopeijia. The sequence goes on along the minus strand of DATHRY010000086.1, from coordinate 9,499 downwards.
TCTGGAGCTCGAGCATGAACCGGTCGAGCTGTGCCTCGGGCAGAGGGTACGTGCCCTCCTGCTCGATGGGGTTCTGGGTCGCCAGCACGAAGAAGGGTGCGTCGAGGGGGTAGGTCTGCCCGGCGGCGGTGACCATGCGCTCCTGCATCGCCTGGAGCAGCGCGGCCTGGGTCTTCGGCGGGGTGCGGTTGATCTCGTCCGCCAGCACGATGTTCGAGAAGATCGGTCCCTTCACGAAACGGAACACCCGTCGTCCGGTCGAGCGGTCCTCCTCGATCACCTCGGTGCCGGTGATGTCGGTGGGCATCAGGTCCGGCGTGAACTGGATCCTGGAGAACTCCAGGTCCAACGCCTCCGCGACCGTCGAGACCAGGAGCGTCTTCGCGAGCCCGGGAACCCCGACCAGCAGGGCGTGTCCGTTGGCCAGGAGCGCCGTCAACAGCCCGTCCACGATCTCGTGCTGCCCCACGATCCGCTTCTCCACCTCGGAGCGGAGCGCGACGGACACCTGGGCGACCCGGTCGAGGAGAGCGAGGTCGCGGTCGTCCACCGCGAGGGCGTTGTCGGCAGCCATACAGGTCGGTTCCGGCCTGGGGAGGAAGAGCTTCCGGAACCGTCGTGGGGACGGTGGTCGGAAGGGGCGAAAAACCTAGATCCCCGACGGGACACGGGTCAAGCGACGGCGCGGTGTCCGGTTCGGTCTCACGGGTCCGTCCGGACGGCGTTCCCGGGCCTCTCCCAGGGCTCCGGAAATGGCCGTCGGATCCGCTTGCGGGATTTTTCACAAGCGTTACCTTTTGCTGGCTCTGCACCCCATTGGACGCGATGCCGAACGACGCTCCGCAGGACCAGGAGGAGGCGGCGAGGACCACGGCTTTCGCCGCCGCAGGACGATACGCCGGCCTCGGGTTTCAGTTCGCCCTGGCCGTTTGTTTCTTCACCTGGGTGGGTTGGAAGGTGGATCACTGGCTCGGCTGGACGCCGGCCCTGACGATCCTCGGCGCGTTCGTGGGTGCGGGAGGTGGCTTCTACAGCATGTACCGCCATCTCGTGCTGGACCCGAGGGCGGGTGTGGGGCCGAAGGAGTGAGACGGTGGGCGGGATACCTCGTCACCTGTCTCACGCTGGTGGCCGGAACGGTCTGGTTGCTGGACCGGTTTCTGGAGGTCGAACAGAGGACGGGGCTCCGGGTCGCGGGAATCGCGGCGCTGACGCTTCAGGTCGCGGCCTTCGCCGCCCGGCTCCGTTGGGGGACCACGCCGACCCGGCTTCTGGCCACGTGGGCGTGGAGCACCGGGGCGCGATTCACCGCGGTGCTGGCCATGGGGATCGCGGCCTGGCGCTACGAGGCCCTGGACCCGGTGACCTCCTTGGTGGGACTGGCTGGATTCTTGTTCGTGATGCTCCTGCTCGAGCCGGCCTTCTTCCGGCCCGGGCGGGATGAACCCGATGACGTCGATCACATGGCGTTGAACTCAGGACCGGGCGCGTGACTGGACGATGAGCTTCCTTCGTAATCTAGAGGAGGCGGCCCAGGAGGCCGCGGGGCATGCCGCCGAGACCGCCGAGCACGGCTCGGAGGGGTTCAATCTCGGCGAGACCATCATGCACCACCTGGTGGACTCCCGGGAGATCGAGCTGCCCTGGGGCGCGCTCCACCTCCCCTCCGGCTGGTACGTGAACCTCGGGCCCCTCGGTACCGTGGACCTGGCGCCCACCAAGCATGTCGTGCTCATGCTGGTGGCTGCCCTCCTGGTCTTCGTCGTCTTCACCTTCCTGGGTCGGGTGGTCACGCGCCGCTCCCCCGAAAAGGCGCCCACCGGCTTCGCCAACGCCATCGAGTCGCTGGTGCTCTACTTCCGGGACGAGGTGGTCCGGCCGAACATCGGCCACGGCGCCGACGCCTACACCCCCTACATCCTGACCCTCTTCTTCTTCATCCTCGCGATGAACCTGCTGGGACTGGTGCCCTGGGGTGGATCCGCGACGGGGAATCTCTCCGTGACGGCGGCCCTGGCGGTGTGCTCCTTCATCCTGGTGGAGATCTCCGGGATGCGGGCGCTGGGCTTCAAGGGGTACATGGGCACGATCTTCTACGCGCCCCACGGCATGCATCCCGCGATGCGGGCCGTCATGCTGCTGATCATGACCCCCGTGGAATTCCTGGGGAAGCTCACCAAGCCCTTCGCTCTGGCGGTCCGGCTCTTCGCCAACATGACCGCCGGGCATACCCTGGTCTTCGCGCTGGGTGGGCTGATCTTCGTCTTCGCCGGCGCCGCCCAGTGGGGCGTCGGTCTGGGCAGCACCCTGCTGGCCTCGGCCGTCATGGTGCTGGAGGTCTTCGTCGCGTTCCTGCAGGCGTACATCTTCGCCATGCTCACCTCCGTCTTCGTGGGGCTGATCCGGCACGCGCACTGACCTCTGATGTTCGTCGCGGCCCGTCGGGGTCGCACCGCCCCGAGCGGGGCACTTTCTGGTAGAGGAACCCTCAAAACCGAGTCGACAACAACATGCTGCACGCCATGCTCACCGCCGTTCAGGACGCCGCCAACGTGATGGACGCCGAGTCGGCCAAGAACTACATGAGCCTCCTCGGCGCCGGGATCGGCGTCGGCCTGACCGTGATCGGCGCCGGCTTCGGCATCGGGAAGATCGGAGAGGCCGCGGCCACCGGGATCGCCCGTCAGCCCGAGGCTGCCGGTAACATCCAGACCGCTGCCATCATCCTGGCCGCGCTGATCGAGGGTGCCGCCCTCTTCGGGCTGGTGATCGCGCTGCTCTTCAAGCTTCTCTAAGCGCGTTCGAGTTCCTCTCCGGACCGGTCCCGGCGGGTTCGTCCCGCCGGGGCCGGAGCCTCCGGAGGCCGACCCGAACGTTCCTCATGGACGAAGCCTGATGAAGACATTCAACATCCTGCCCCTGGGCATCGTGGCCCTGGGGATCACCCCGTCGATGCTGGCGGCGGCCGAGGACGGCCCGGGGCTGGTCGACGTGAACCTGGGGCTCAGCCTCTGGACCGTCGTCATCTTCGGAGCGTTGCTCTTCATGCTCCGTCGCTTCGCGTGGGGTCCCATCCTGGGAATGGTCGAGGAGCGGGAGAACCGCATCCAGTCCGCCCTGGACGAGTCCGCCGAGGCCCGGGCCGAGGCCCGCAGACTCCTCGAGGAGCACAAGGCCCAGCTGGCCGACGCCCGTCGCCAGGCCGGCGAGATCGTGGCCGAGGGCAAGGCCGCGGGAGACCGGGTGCGGAAGGACATCGAGGAGAAGGCGCGGGAGGAGGCCCAGAACATCCTGGCGTCCGCCCGTCGAGAGATCTCCCGGGAGCGGGACCAGGCCATCGCCGAGCTCCGCAAGGAGTCCGTCGACCTGGCCCTCGCCGCCGCCTCCAAGCTCATGGAGGAGAAGATGGACGCCCCGCGGGACCGTGAGTTCGTGATGGACTACCTCTCGGATCTCGGGCCCCGGGGAGGGGCCGAGGCGTGAGAGACGAGACCGTCGCACGAAACTACGCCGAGGCCCTGTTCGAGCTCGCCCGGCGGCACGAGGGCCTCGACGCCTACGGCGGCTACATCCAGGCCGTGGCGACGCTCCTCGAGGAGAACCCGTCGTTCCGGCTCTTCCTGGAGACCCCCCGGATCGACGCCGAGGACAAGAAGGCCGTGGTCCGGAAGGCGTTCGCCGAGTTCCCGGCCCAAATGGTGAATTTCCTGCTCGTCACCATCGACAAGCGGCGGCAGCGGCTGCTGGGGCAGATCGCCCGGGCCTACGCCGACCTCGTGGACGAGCACATGAACCGGGCCCACGTCGAGGTGACGGTGGCCCGGGAGATGACCGACGAGACGAAGGACCGGGTGGCCCAGCGGCTCTCGGACCTCCTCGGCAAGACCGCGATCCCCCACGTCCGGGTTCGACCGGAGATCATCGGGGGCATCGTCGTCCGGGCCGGGGACACGATCTACGACGGGTCGCTCCGTCGGCGGCTGGACCGTATGCGCCGGCAGCTCGTGACGGCCAGCGGCACGGTCCGCGCGCCCGCGACCGGCGAACCCACACTTCAGGAATAGACTGACATGGCCAACGATTCCCACCTGCGTGCCAGCGAGATCAAGGGCATCCTGCTCTCCGAGATCGAGAACTACGAAGAGCAGCTCACCGCCGAAGAGGTGGGTGAGGTCCTCGAGGTGAAGGACGGGATCGCCCGCATCTACGGCCTGACCAAGGCCATGGCGAGCGAGATGCTCGAGATCACCGCCTCGGAGTCTGGAGATACCGTCACGGCGCTGGCCCTGAACCTCGAAGAGGACAACATCGGGGCCGTGATCCTCGGGGAGTGGACCGACCTCCACGAGGGCGACCAGGTGCGCCGGACCGGGCGCGTGCTGGAGATCCCCGTGGGCCCGGGCTATCTGGGCCGGGTCGTGGATCCCCTGGGCACGCCCCTGGACGGCAAGGGTCCGGTGGACGGCATCGAGGGTTCCCGGCAGATCGACATCGTCGCCCCGGGGATCGTGCTGCGGCAGCCGGTGAACGAGCCGCTCCAGACCGGGATCAAGGCCATCGACGCCATGATCCCCATCGGCCGCGGACAGCGGGAGCTGATCATCGGCGACCGGGGCACCGGGAAGACGGCCATCGCCCTGGACACGATCATCAACCAGAAGGGCACCGACGTCATCTGCATCTACTGCGCCGTCGGTCAGCGGGCGGGCAAGGTGGCGAACGTGGTCGAGACGCTCCGTGAGCACGGGGCCATGGACTACACCATCGTGGTGGCGGCCAACGCGTCGGATCCGGCTCCGATGCAGTACATCACCCCCTACGCCGCCACCGCGCTCGCCGAGCACTTCATGTGGCAGGGCAAGGCCACCCTCTGCGTCTACGATGACCTCTCGAAGCAGGCCCAGGCGTACCGCCAGCTGTCGCTGGTGCTGCGGCGGCCTCCGGGGCGCGAGGCGTATCCCGGTGACGTCTTCTACCTGCACTCCCGCCTCCTCGAGCGGGCCGCCAAGCTCTCCGACGAGCATGGCGGGGGATCGCTGACGGCCCTGCCCATCATCGAGACCCAGGGCGGGGACGTGTCGGCCTACATCCCCACCAACGTCATCTCGATCACCGACGGCCAGATCTTCCTGGAGCCGGATCTCTTCTTCTCCGGCGTCCGTCCCGCGGTGAACGTGGGGATCTCGGTCTCCCGGGTGGGAGGCGCGGCCCAGATCAAGGCCATGAAGAAGGTCGCCGGCTCATTGCGGCTCGACCTCGCCCAGTTCCGGGAGCTGGAGGCGTTCGCCCAGTTCGGGTCGGATCTCGACGCCGCGACCCAGCGGCAGCTCGCCCGGGGACAGCGGACGGTGGAGATCCTCAAGCAGCCCCAGTACCAGCCCATGCCGGTGGAGAACCAGGTGGCGGCCATCTACGCCGTGACCAACGGGCTCCTCGACGAGGTTCCGGTGGAGAAAATCCGGGCCTGGGAAACCGGGTTCCACGAGTACCTCCGGGCCCACGAGGCCGATCTGCTCGAGAGCATCCGGGAGGGCAAGGTGCTCTCGGACGAGGTGAAGTCGGGCCTCGAGTCGGCGATCGCGGAGTGGAACAAGGCCTTCGCCGCCGAGCTCGAGACCGTCGGCGCTCCGGCGTAACGGGGAGCCTGGACCATGTCGAACGCCCGGGACGTCAAGCGACGGATCAAGTCCGTCGAGAACACGCGGCAGATCACCAGGACCCTGGAGCTCGTGGCTACGAGCAAGTTGAAGAAGGCCACGGACCGGGTGTATGCGGCGAAGCCGTACGGTGAGGCGCTCGAGAAGGTGGTGGCGAGCCTCTATGCGCCGGCGTTCGCGGAGCAGTTCCCGCTGCTCCGGCGTCCGGAGACGGTCCGTCGGGCCGCCGTCCTGCTGCTGACGGCGAACCGCGGCCTGGCCGGAGGGTTCAACGCGAACCTGATCAAAGAGGCCCGGAGCACCCTCGAGTCGCTGCGGGTGGAGGGGGTCGAGACCGAGCTCCACATCGCCGGGAAGAAGGGGATCGCCTACTTCCGGTTCCGCGGTGAGCCCATCGCCCAGACGTGGACGGACATCGGGGACTACCCCACCAGCGAGGACGCCGAGCGTCTCGTGGGGTCCCTCCGGGATCGATTCGTCGACGGGGAGCTCGACGCCGTGTACGTGGTGGCCTCGGAGTTCCGGTCCGCCATGTCGGCGCCCCCGCGGAGCAAGAAGATCCTCCCCATCGAGCCGGCTCAGGCCGACAAGACCGCCGAGGACTTCATCCTGTCGCCGAACCCGGGCATCGTCCTGGATCGCCTGCTCCCGGCCTACGTCCGGAACGTGGTCTTCACCGCGTTGGTGGAGAATGCGGCGGCGTTCCAGGGGCAGCAGCGCACGGCGATGAAGAACGCCACCGACAACGCCGGCGAGGTGCTGGAGCACCTCACCCGGACGTACAACCGGGCCCGTCAGGCCCAGATCACGCAGGAGATCGCCGAGATCGTGGGCGGCGCCGCGGCGCTGGAATAGCCCGCGCACCGTCCGCGTTCCGCTTCGGAGAACGAGAGAATCATGGCTGACAATATCGGAAAGGTCGTACAGGTCATCGGGCCCGTCCTCGACGTGGAGTTCAACCCCGAGCACCTGCCGGACATCTACAACGCGCTGGTCATCAAGGGTACGCCCGAAGGAGGGCAGCCGGTGGAGCTCACCGCCGAGGTGCAGCAGCACATCGGTCGGGGTCAGGTCCGGGCCGTGTCCATGTCCTCCACCGACGGCGTGACCCGCGGCATGGACGTGATCGACACCGGTGCCGCCATCTCCGTGCCCGTGGGAGAGGCGGCCCTGGGACGCATCCTCAACGTGTTGGGCGACCCGGTGGATGAGCAGGGAGACATCCCGGCGGACGTCGAGCGCAAGCCCATCCACCGGCCGCCTCCCAAGTTCGAGAACCTCGAGCCCCGCACCGAGATCTTCGAGACGGGGATCAAGGTCGTGGACCTCCTGGCCCCCTACGTGAAGGGCGGAAAGACCGGCCTCTTCGGCGGCGCCGGCGTGGGCAAGACGGTCATCATCCAGGAGCTCATCAACAACATCGCCATGGAGCACGGCGGCCGGTCCGTCTTCTGCGGCGTGGGCGAGCGGACCCGTGAGGGGAACGACCTCTGGCTCGAGTTCAAGGAGGCGGGCGTGCTGTCGTCCACCGCCCTGGTCTACGGCCAGATGAACGAGCCCCCGGGAGCGCGTCTCCGGGTTGGGCTGTCGGGCCTGACCATCGCCGAGCACTTCCGCGACGTCGAGAAGCAGGACGTGCTCCTCTTCATCGACAACATCTTCCGGTTCACCCAGGCCGGGTCCGAGGTCTCCGCCCTCCTGGGCCGGATGCCCTCGGCGGTGGGGTACCAGCCCACCCTGGGCACCGAGATGGGTGAGCTGCAGGAGCGGATCACCTCGACCCGCGAAGGGTCGATCACCTCGGTGCAGGCGATCTACGTGCCCGCCGACGACCTCACGGACCCGGCGCCGGCCGCGGCCTTCACCCACCTGGACGCCACCACGGTGCTCTCCCGGGCGATCTCCGAGAAGGGGATCTACCCGGCGGTGGACCCCCTGGACTCCGGCTCCCGGATCCTGGACCCCCAGTTCATCGGGCAGCGGCACTACGACGTGGCCGTCGAGGTGCAGCGGATCCTTCAGCGGTACAAGGACCTCCAGGACATCATCGCCATCCTCGGGATGGACGAGCTCACGGAGGAGGACAAGATCATCGTGGGCCGGGCGCGGCGTCTGGAGCGGTTCCTGTCCCAGCCCTTCCACGTGGCCGAGGTCTTCACCGGGATCCCCGGGAAGTACGTCAAGCTCGAGGACACCATCGAGTCCTTCGAGCGGGTGGCCGCCGGCGAGTTCGATCACGTCCCGGAGCAGGCCTTCTACATGAAGGGCTCCATCGAGGAGGTCGAGGCCGAGGCGAAGAAGATGGAAGCGGGGGTCTGACGTGGCTGCGCTGCATGTCCGCGTCGTCTCCCCCGACCGGGTGGTCTACGAGGGGGATTCGTCCTCCGTCGTGGCGCCGGCGTGGGATGGGAAGGTCGGCATCCTCCCCGGGCACGCCCCCATGATCACCCTTCTGGGTGTCGGTGCCCTCGACGTGGACCACGTCGGGGCCGGGAGCGAGCGGTTCCACGTCGCCGGCGGGGTCATGAAGGTTCTGGACGACCAGGTCACCGTCCTTACGGAGTACGCCGGAGATCAGCCCCCGGAGATCATTCCGGAGGGGGCGCGGCTCCACGAAGAGGATCTGATCGAGCACACCTTCGCCGGAAACCCGCTGGCCTGACCAGGGGAAGGCGGGTCGGAGGACACAGGGGCGGGGGCCGTCGGGCTCCCGCCCCTCGTGCATCGTAGGCCTTTACCGGATCTTGGTGGCATGCGCATCGACCTGCATATGCACAGCACCGCCTCCGACGGGGAACTCCCCCCCGGCGAGCTCATGCTCCGGGCCCGGGCGGCGGGTCTGGGACTGGTGGCCCTGACCGACCACGATTCGGCGGAGGGGGTTCCGGATGCGACGAAGGCGGCGGCGGAGGTAGGACTCGCCGTCGTTCCCGCGTCCGAGCTCAGCTCCACCTGGGAGGGCCGGGACGTCCACATCCTGGGGTACGGGATCGATCCCGAGGCGGCGGCCATCGTGACCCGGGGGCGGACGGCCCGGCGCCGTCGGCGGGCCCGCATGGTCACCATGGTGGACCGCCTCCGGGAGGCGGGGGTGGCCGTCGGGATGGCCGACGTGGAGCGAGCCGCCGGGCGGGGTCGTGTCATGATCGGACGGCCCCATCTGGCCCGGGCCCTGGTGGACGTAGGGGCCGTCGCGTCCGTGGTGGAGGCCTTCGACACCCTGATCGGTGACGGCCACCCCGCCTTCGTCCCCACCGACCTCGGGTCTCCCCGGGACGCGATCGAGGCGGTGATCGCCGCCGGCGGGATCCCGGTGTGGGCGCATCCCCCCGGGGACCAGCTGAGGACGCTTCTCGCGACGCTCGTCGAGGCCGGCCTGCAGGGTCTGGAAGCGTATCGGGCGGGGTGGTCGGCACGACGCTCCCGGCAGGTGGTCGGCGCCGCACGGGAGCACGGCCTGTGCGTCACCGGAGGGTCGGACTGGCACGGCCCGGACCGGGGCGGAGGCCTGGGTGATTTCTGGGTCACACCCCGCCGGATCCGGGCCTTCCTGGACCTTCTCGGGGACCGCGTGGATCTCCCCCCGGGAACCCATTGACCACCCCTTGGGATTGCTCTAGCTTACCCTGCTACCCGTGAACTGCGGGGAGACGCTTTTTGAAAATCGGTGTGTTTCCGACGGGATCGAGGGTTGGTCCGTTGCCTCGCGAGGGGTGGTCGGGATGCACTTCCAGGTAGATGAGAGGTCTTGTTGATGCCTTTGGCTTCTGGGGGTCGGGTACCGCGTGTTGTAGCGTGGTGTCGGGACCGGTTCCTGGAACTGAGCCGAAGCGTGGTGTCAG
>DATHRY010000085.1:0-5588 GCA_035464715.1 Longimicrobiales bacterium | reverse complement strand
CCTGTTCCGACCGCGACCTCGACCGCTGGCTGCGGACGGCCCGTGACGCCGCCGACGCGGCCGCCGCCGTGCACCGGCGGGGCGCAGGGCGCTTCGACATCGTCGGCGCGGACCTGAAGGGGTTCTCCGACTTCGTCTCCCAGGTCGACATCGAGTCGCAGGAGGCGGCGTTGGCGGTGATCCGGGAGCGGCACCCGGATCACCTGGTGCTGGCCGAGGAAGGCGACGAGGGTGATACGGCCCTGCCCACCGACGACACGCCCATCTGGGTGGTGGACCCTCTCGACGGGACCACGAACTTCCTGCACGGCCACCCCAACCATGCGGCCTCGGTGGCGGTGGCCGTGGGCGGGGTTCCGGTGGCCGCCTGCGTGCACGCGTCGGCCACCAGCGAGCGGTGGGAGGCCCGCCGCGGGGGCGGCGCCTGGCGCGCCGGGCGCCCCATCCGGGTCTCCCGCCCCCGGGGACTCGAGCAGTCCCTCGTCTCCACCGGCTTCACCTTCAAGGGGGGGAACGACGTGGACCGCTTCGCCCGGCAGATGGCGGCCATGCGCCGCTCCGGCGCGGGGATCCGGCGGTGCGGCGCCGCCGCCATCGATCTCTGCTACGTCGGTGACGGGCGCTACGAGGGCTTCTGGGAGGGGTTCCTGAACCCGTGGGACTTCGCCGCGGGATGGCTGGTGGTGGAGGAAGCGGGCGGGGTGGTGGAACGCCTCGACGGGGGGCCGGCGGACCTCACCCCCGGCAGCCTGCTCGTGGCCAATCACCCCGATACGGTGAAGGCCATCCGGGACACGGTGCTCGGCGCGGGCTGAGGGAACGACGAGAGGCCCGGGGAGCGGACTCCCCGGGCCTCGTCCTTCGCGACGTGGGTCGCGAGCCGGTCAGGCGTTGTCGGCGCTGGACCGGACCGAGATCCGCCGGCTCTTGGCCTCGGCCACCTTGGGCAGCCGGACGTGGAGCACCCCGTCGACGAACTCGGCGTCGATGTCGTCGGCCTTCACCGTGCGGGGCAGCGTGAAGGAGCGCTGGAACGTCCCGTAGCGCCGCTCCCAGAGGTGGTGCCGACGGCCCTCGTCGTTCTCCCGACGGACGTCGTTCTTCTCGCCCCGGAGCGTGAGGATGTTGTTCTCGAGCTCGAGCTCGATGTCGTCGGTGGTCATCCCGGGGAGCTCGGCGGTGAGGAGCAACTCCTCGGCGGTCTCCTCGACGTTCACCGCCGGCAGCCAGTTGCCGGACTCCGAGGGGGTCGGGAAGTCGCCGAACATCTCGCCGAGACGGTTGGTGAGGGAGTCCAGCTCCCGCCAGGGGTTCCGGTACGTCATGCGTGCAAGCGCCATGGTTCCTCCTGTGGCTCTCGTTGAACTGGGAAGGTCGATCGTGCGGACGGCGGAGCGATGGAATCGCCGACCCGGCCTCCGCGGATTTCGTCCCTGTGAACGTGCAACCGGCGTGCCAATCTGGACGGGGGAGATTCCTGCCAGATTGGACCTCTCAGGAGGCCCGGGCCAGCGCCTCCGCTGCCGAGACGACACGGCCCCGGCAAGGGACCTGTCAGTCGTGCAGGACGGCGTCCAGCGCGCCCAGGGCGGCACCCCGGGCGGCGTCGACGGTCCGGGGGCTGAGGAGCCAGGAGCCAGGGGTCAGCGCGGCTTCCAGCCGGGGCCGGAGGGGCGCCGCCGGATCCAGGAGTCCGCCCATCGGAGCCAGGGGTGTGGGCCTACTCCAGGGACCGAGGCGGTCCCGGAGGACGGCGGCGGTGTGGGCCAGGGTCCGGGCGGCCTCGTCGAGGAGCTCCCGGGCCGCGAGATCGCCGTCCTCGGCGGCCTCGACCACCGCGGGGACCAGGGCCGCGACCTCGGCCCGGGAGGCCCCGGCCACCCACACGACCAGGGCCCGGGGATCGAGGAGGTCCAGCGCCCGGGCCAGCCCATCCACCAGCCGCGTGGCGGGGGCCCGCCCATCCACCGACCGGACCACCCGGCGGAGCGCCTCCAGGCCCAGGGCGTAGCCACTCCCTTCGTCGCCCAGGAGAGGGCCCCACCCCCCGATCCGGTCCAGTCGCCCGTCCTCCGCCCGGCCGCAGGCCACGGAACCGGTGCCGGCGATCAGTAGTATGCCCGGCCCGTCCCCGAAGGCGTCCCGGAAGCCGGCGTCCGCGTCCGTCTCCACGATGACGCGGCGGGCCACGCCCGCGGCCTCGAGGGCCGACCGGACCCGCTCGCGAAGGTCGGGGTCCCCCGCCCCGGCCAACCCGGCGGTGAGCCCGGCGACCGGGAGCGGGACCCCCGCCTCCCCGGCGACCGCCCGGACCGAGGCCTCGACCCGCGCCGCGGCCTCTTCGGGCGCCCGGGGGTCGATGGCGGAGCCAGCCCCCTCCCATCGGCCGGTCTCCCCGCCGGCCCCGTCCAGAAGGACGGCCCGGGTCCGGGATCCGCCCCCGTCGATCCCGACGACGTGTCCGGTCATGGCACCGGCACATCCGGGGCCTGCTCCGGCAGGGCCCGCCCCCGCCCCAGGCCCCACCCCAGGGCGACCGTGATCCCGGAGCCGATGGGCACGTACCAGGGCCAGGAGACGGCCGCCGGAAACCGGATCCAGAGCAGCGTCACCGTGGCGATCCCCACCAGCATGCCGATCCGCACGCTCGAGGCGTCGGCCCGGGAGCCCGCGGCCCCCAGCACGAAGGCGCCCAGGAGCCCCCCGTAGACCAACGAGGCGATGGAGAGGGCGACCTCCACCGCCGTGGACCCTTCGCTCATGGGGATGAACGCCACGGCTCCCCCCACCAGCAGGCCCGACCACAGCAGCGTGAAGCCCTTCCCCGCCCGGAGGATCCGCTCCTCGTCTTCCTCGGCACCGACCCGGGGCGCCCAGAAATCGTAGGCCGAGGCCGACGCCAGGGCGTTGATGGACGAGGAGAGGGAGGACATGGCGGCGGCGAACACCCCGGCGATGAGGAGGCCGGTGAGGCCCGGGGGGAGCTCCTCCACGATGAAACGGGCGAAGATCTCGTCGGACCGGTCGAAGGGCCGGCCCTGGTAGAAGACCCACAACCCCAGTCCCAGGAGGAGGAACACCAGGAACTGCCCGATCACCGCGACCCCGGATCCGACCAGCGCTTTGCGGCTCGAGGACAGGTCCCGGCACGTCAGCAGGCGCTGGACGATGAGCTGGTCGGTGCCGTGGCTGGCCATGGACAGGAAGGCGCCGCCGAAGATGCCGCCCCACAAGGTGTAGGGGACGCCGAAGTCCAACCGCAGATCCAGGACCTGCAGCTTCCCGGCCGCCGAAGCCTGGGAGAGGATCGCCCCCCAACCGCCGTCCACCGCTCCCTGGAGCATCCACCCGGCCAGGACCGCGCCCAGCAGGTAGAGCCCCATCTGGAGGGCGTCCACCCAGACCACCGCCCTGATCCCTCCCATGTAGGTGTAGATCACGGTCAGGAGCCCGATCACGAGGATCGAGACGGGGTAGTCCCAGCCCGTGATCAGGGCCAGGGGGATGGCGGTGGCGAAGAGCCGGACCGAGTCCGCCAGGAGCCGGGTGCCCATGAAGACGCCCGAGGTGAGCCGCCGTGTACCGACCCCGAAGCGGGCCTCGAGGAGGTGGTAGGCCGTGGTCAGACGTCCCTGTGCGTACCGCGGCAGCAGGAGGGCGGCAACCACGATCCGCCCCAGCAGGTAGCCCACCGTGATCTGGAGGAAGGTGAGCGTCCCCAGGTAGCTGACCCCGGGAATGCTCAGGAAGGTGAGGGTGCTGGTCTCGGTGGCCACGACCGAGAGCATCACGGCCCACCACGGCAGGGAGCGGCTCCCCAGGAAGTAGTCCGAGGCCCGGGTCTGCCCCCGTCCCAGCCAGGCCCCCCAGATGGTGACGCCGAGCATGTACACGACGAGGACGGCGAGGTCGAGGCCCGTGAAGGCGGTCATGGCGTCGTCTCCGTCATCGCGCGCCCTCCCGGACCCGGACGGTCCGGTCCGTGATGGCCTGGGCCGCCAGGTCGTGGACGGCCCGGCGCAGAGGGACGTGCGCCCCGTTCTCCCGGGTGGGGTTCACCCGGTTGGTCAGGAGGATCACGAAAAGGTCGAGCTCCGGATCGATCCAGATGGAGGTCCCCGTGAAGCCGGTATGCCCGAAAGCCTCCGTCGTGAAGTAGTCTCCGGCGGAGGAACGCCCGTCGGGGGTGTCCCACCCCAGCGCCCGGCTCGACACGCTGGACTGGCGGCGGGTGAAGTCCTCCACCGTGGCGTCCCGGAAGAGGAGGATGCCCTCCCCCGTCGGTCCCTCCTGGGAGACGAGGCACGGCGATCCCCGGGCCGCCGGATCACACGGCACGGCCCGCCCCCCGTCCAGCAGGACCTGGGCGAAGGCCGCGAGCTCCCGGGCGCTGGAGAAGAGCCCCGCGTGGCCCGACACGCCCCCGTAGGCGTCGGCGTTCTCGTCGTGGACGACGCCCCGGACGTGCAGCCCCCCCCGCCAGATGGTGTCCACCTCGGTGGGGGCGGTTCGGGGCAGCCGGGCCGGCTCGGGGTTGAAGCCGGTCTCGGCCATCCCGAGAGGCCCGAAGAGACGCTCCTGCAGGAAGAGGTCGAGGGGCGTCCCGGTGATCTCCCGCACCAGCAGCTCCAGGGTCATCACGCCGATGTCCGAATAGACCGTCGCGGTCCCCGGGTCCGACTCCAGGGGCTCCGCGGCGATGGCCTCGCGGTAGGCGTCCCGGCCCTCGATCTCGAAGAACCACCGCCGGAACGCCGGAAGCCCCGCCCGGTGGGTCAGGAGCTGCCGGACCGTGACCCGGTCCTTGCGGGGGTCCCCGGCGGACCACCACGGCAGGTGGTCCACAACCCGGTCGTCCAGCGAGATGCGCCCCTCGTCCACGAGCATCATGATGGCCGACGTGGTGCCCACCACCTTGGTCATCGACGCCACGTCGTACAGGGTCGTGGGCGTGACCGGGACCGTGTCGGCGGGATCGAGGACGCCGTAGCCCCGCAGCCGGACCAACCGCCCGTGCCGGCCCACGGCCAGCGCCGCCCCGGGAACCGCCCCGGCCCCCACGGCGGAGTCCAGGAGCGCATCGATGCGAACCAGCCCCGCAGGGTCCATCCCCACCGAAGCGGGATCCGCCTCGCCCCCCGACGGCGGCAGGGTCGGCCGGGCCAGGGAAGCCAGGGCGGCCTCCCCCCGGGGCATCCGGACGGGTCCGAGGGTCCGCTCCGCCACCGTCACGGTCGTTCCCGCGCCCAGGACCTCCCCGGTGGGCAGGGTCACCGGAAGCCTTCCGGCCACGGGCGTTTCGCCCAGCACCGCCCGGGCGGCCGCCCGCTGGCTCACCTCCCAACCGCCCCAGGCCATGAGGATCGAGGTCTCGTCCGGCACCGTGGCCGTGACGTACGGCGATCCGTGCAGGACCGCCAGGGTCGGACGGGTGCGGGCCGCCTGCCTCATCACCGCCCGGAGCGCCGGCGACAGGACGTCCCGCTCGATGCCGGCCGAGGTGGGCAGGTACAGGCCCAGCACCACCAGGTCGGCGGGGGGCGAGTCGGTCACGGAGGGCCTCGGCCTCCCCGGCGTCGGCATCGGCG
>DATHRY010000084.1:0-23665 GCA_035464715.1 Longimicrobiales bacterium | reverse complement strand
TCTAACCACCTGAGCTACCGGTCCGTTGAGCCGAAAAAGGTAACCCGGGCCCGAAGTGGGCTCAAGGCCGGGAGAACCTCCGTCGTGTGGAACACCGACCTTCCCGGTAGGTTCTCTGGTGCAGGTCGAATCGTCCCTTCTTCCGCCCCAACCCGCCCCACCGCATGACCACCCTCAGAGCCCACCTCCAGGCGATCCTGAACCTCGGACGAGGCGTGATCTCGGGCATGCCGGATCCCACCGGCGAGGAGGAGCCGATGGACCTGTTCCGGGAATGGTACGCCACCGCCGAGGAGTCGGGGCTCTTCCTGCCGGAGGCCATGACCCTGGCCACGGCGACCGCTGACGGGCGGCCCTCGGCCCGGATGGTCCTGCTGAAGGGCGCCGGTCAGGACGGGTTCGCCTTCTTCACCAACTACGGCTCCCGGAAGGCCCGGGAGCTGGATGCCAACCCGCATGCCGCCCTCGTCTTCCACTGGGCCGTGCTGGAACGGCAGGTCCGGGTCGAGGGCCGGGTGGAACGGCTGTCGGAGGACGATTCGTTCGACTACTTCCGCACCCGGGACCGGGGCAGCCGGATCGGGGCCTGGGCGTCGGCCCAGAGCGCGCCCCTTCCCGACCGGGGCGTCCTCGAGGCCCGGGTCGAGGAGATCGAGGATCGCTTCCGGGGCCAGGACGAGATCCCCCTCCCTCCGTTCTGGGGCGGATACCGCCTGGTCCCCCTCGTGATGGAGTTCTGGCAGGGCCGGGCCAGCCGGCTCCACGATCGATGGGTCTTCGCCCGGGAGGCGCCGGGCGAGCCCTGGCGCCTCACCCGGCTGTATCCCTGAGGTCCCTCCCCCGATGCGAACCCGTACCGTCTCGACGGACGCCATCGACGAGATCGTCGAGACGCTGAGGGAGGGTGGACCGGTGGCGCTCCCCACGGAGACGGTCTACGGACTGGCGGCCCCCGCCGGAGACCCGGACGCTGTCCGCCGGATCTTCGAGGTGAAGGGGCGCCCGGCGGACAATCCCCTCATCGTGCATGCCGCCGATGCCCACTCTGCGTTCGAGCTGGTGGCGGGAGTCCCGGACTACGCCCGGCGTCTCGCCGAGGCCTTCTGGCCGGGGCCCCTCACCCTCGTTCTCGCCAGCGCTGTCGAGTGGCCCTGGGTGCAGGCGGGCCACTCCACGCTTGCGATCCGCGTGCCGGAACCGGCGTACCTCCGGGAGGTGCTCCGGCGGTCGGGACCGCTGGCCGCACCCAGCGCCAACCGATCAGGGCGCCCGAGCCCTACGACCGCGGGCCACTGCAGGGACGACCTGGACGGGCTGATCCCGCTGATCGTGGACGGGGGACCCGCGCGCGGGGGAATGGAGAGCACGGTGGTGGACTGCACGGGGGCGGAGCCGGTCGTGCTGCGACCTGGACCTGTGACACCAGACGACGTGCGGAACGCCGCCGGGGCGGGCTCCCCGAGCACCCCTCGAGCCCCGCTCGGCGCTGTCGCCCAGGAGTCCTCGGGATCAGGCAGCGAGCGGCACGCCGGGGCCGCTTCGACGGATCGCGCGCCCGCCAGCCCTGGGACGCGACACCCTCACTACAGACCGCGTGCGCGGGTGATCCTGGTTGCGGACGGGAGCACCGTCTCCTGCCGGGATTGCATGGTCATCGCTCCGTCCCCCGCTCCGGTCGCCCACCCGCGGGCGTACGAGACTCTCGATCAGCTGGGCCGACAGCTGTACGGGTGGTTTCGGGAAGCCGACGCACTTGGCGTCTCTACCATCTACGTGGAGCGCGTTCCCGAATCGGGCCTGGGCATAGCGCTCATGAATCGACTGGGGAAGGCGGCTGAATAGGTCCTCATCGCACGCCCGGGGGGCGGAACTCCGGGCACAGCACCTCCAGATCCGGCCCCGGAGTCCACGAGCCTGCGTCTGCACATGCCGCCCGGGGCCCGTGCCGATGTTCGCGAATCCGATCCCGTAGCCCGGCCATGATCCTGCCGAAGTACGCGCCGAGGAGACCGCGTTCTGCGCGGCATCGTTCTCGCGCCTGATCGAAGGCGTCCGCGTAGATCAGCTCCATGACTTCGTCGGCCTGGCACGAAACGCCATTCCCAAAGTGCACGGTGCCCAGGTCGAGGTCGTACACCGAGAGCTGCTGGCGGATCTGACCGGCGTGGATGGTCGTGATCATCCCACTATCCGGAGAGACGTGGTACCACGTGTACCATGGTGCCGGCCCCTCGGGATGCGGCTCCCCGTTCCCGTACCCGAGCAGCCTCTCGAAATCGTGGGGCCGGTACAGGTGCTTCAGGAAACGCACGTGCTGCTCCCCGAGCGGCAGGAACACCGCATCCAGCTGCCGTTCGGTCACGAGCAGCGTGAACGGGGTCCGGTAGACCCCCTGTGAGCCGGGGAATTCACCGTCGGTGAGGACCGCGTACTCCTTCCCCGCGGGCTCCGTGGTCACCGTGACCGTGTGGAGCACGGGCCGATCGACAGGCATGCGACTGTGGACGAAGTAGGTCGCGCCGCCCCCGAGCGCCGCGAGCAGACCTACCGCAGGCCAGCCCCGCCGAACGACCCCGAGCCCACGTGTCCAGAACGACCTCATACCGCCTCCAATTCGACGTCAGTCCAACCGCTTCACCTTCCCCGCGCCACCGGTCAGGTCCGCCAGGGCCCGCTGGAACCCGGCCAGCCGCAGCTCCGGCACCTGGACCTCGTAACGGACCGCGGCCCCGTAGGTCTCGTGCTGCAGGACGGCTTCCACCTCGTCGAGGAGCCGCTGGAGGCCGTCCACGTGGGGGTAGCCCACCTCGACGGCGAGATGGGCCCGGGCCACGAGCTCCTCCACCGGAAGCTCCTCGAGCGCCGCCTTCACGCCGCCGGAGTAGGCGCGGCTCAGTCCGCCGGTCCCCAGCTTGGTCCCCCCGTAGTACCGGGTGCACACGGCGACGATCTCGCCGACGCCGGAGTGGAGCAGGACGGTGAGCATGGGCCGGCCGGCGGTGCCGTGGGGCTCGCCGTCGTCGCTCATCCCCACGGAGGTCGTGCTGCCGGGGGAGCCGGCGACGAAGGCCCAGCAGTGGTGGGTTGCGTCGGGGAACTCGTCCCGGATCCGCTGCACGAAGCTGTGGGCGGCCTCCCCGTCGGGCGCGTGGGCCAGGGTGGTGATGAACCGGCTCCGCTGGATGGTCTCCTCGACCCGGTGGATGCGGGCGGGTACCGGGAAGCCGTGGCGATGCTCCATGGAGGCTCCGGGAAGGCGCTCGGGAAGCCGGGAACGGGGCGGGCCCCGGACCGGCCGGCCCGGAACGGGGCGAGGCGGTGAGAGCCCCATAGGACGGACCCCCGGGCCCGGTGTCAACGAGGTGGGGCGGCGAGGCGCCTCAGCCCAGCGCCATGAAGACCCGCGTCCCGTAGCTCGTGATGAGCCTGCGGGCGACCCCCCAGACGGTGAAGCCGTCGTTCCCGCTCGCCCGCCGGGCCTCCTCCCACGTCTGCCCCTCGTCGTACTCGGGCTCCAGGTCCAGGCGGTCCCGCAGCTCGTTCCCGGAGATGCCGAAGATCGACGCGGCCGGGCCGTTGAAGACGTAGTCGTGGGAGAGGGTCCCGCCCTCGTGGGCCTCGAAGCTGAAGCTCGGCAGGAAGTGCCAGACGGCGACGGGGATCGTGTCCAGCTTGTCGTCCCAGGCCCACATGGGTTTGGGGCGGGCCCAGACGCCTACGTTCTCCCGGTCGAGCCCGGAGATGTAGCGGCCCACCACCAGTCCCGGCCCCAGCTCGATGCTCTCGGCGTACATGGGGTCGTCGTCGGGCCGGCTCGCCCGCGTGTACCACTCCTGGAAGCCGTCCAGGCGGTAGCGCAGGTTCGCCTCCCCCGCCTCGTCCCGCCGCGGCACGTCGGCGCGCCCGTCGGGCGAGGGCCGGAGCACCTTCAGGTCGTCGATCCGGTCCAGGTCCGAGGACTGGGCGCACCGCAGCCCGTGGCCCTGGCTCTGGGAGAAGATCACGGGCCGGTTGCCCTCCAGGTGGAGCCGGCCCCGCACCACTTCGGTCCCCCAGCTGACGCCGGTGAGGTTGCATACCAGGAAGCGGTTGTGGAACCAGGTCTCGGCACTCTCCACCGCGCCCGTGGCCCGGTTCACCCTCACGTGGAAGCCCTCGTTGTCGGAGTCGTGATGGGTGTGGTGCGTGATCCACTGGCGGATCGGATGGTCGTAGTCCCGGGCCCGGTAGAGGGTGTAGGTGAAGTAGAGGGCGTCCCGGGTCACCGCCGTGAGCTCGCCGTAGACGACGGCCGGCACCGAATCGAGCCGCTCCAGCGCCGCCGGGTTGTCCCGGGGATCCCAGTTCCCGTCGAGGTCCACGGCGATGGGCAGGTCCCAGTCCGGCCGATACGCGGTCTCGAGGAGGATCACGGGTGCGTAGCGCAGCGCCAGGGCGTGGCGCTCCTCCTCGGTGCCGAAGGCGGTGGGGTCCGCCGTACCGGCGTCGGGCTCCGGCGTGCCAGGGAGCCTCGCCAGCGCCGTCACGTCCACCTCGAAGTCCGACGGCACCCGGTAGTCGACGTATTCCCGGCCCACGCTGTTGTTCGCCGCGATGACCAGCTCCATCAGGATGACGAACGTCGCCGGGACGATCAGCAGCGCGAAGACCCCGAGGTCGAAGACGGCCCACCCGAAGCTCGCCGCCCGACGTCCCTCCGTCGGGCGAAACGGTCGCGTGGGCCACGTCACGAGCCGGAAGAGGCCCCAGGGAAAGACGACGATACGCGCCAGCAGCCCGAGGAAGCTCATCGGGCGCGTGGGGTCACGGGTCCGCGGGGTCCGGTCATGGGTGGCAGCATACGACAAAGATGACGCTCGGCCGGGACCCGCCTCAAGGACATTCTGCCGCGCAGCGGCTCGAACGAGGCAGTCCCCCGGCCCCTCCCTCAGGCCTGGATCATGCGCTCCATGAACTGGCGCTCGGACGGGGTCAGCGCCCGGATGCCGCCCTCCCGGGCCTTCGCCAGGAGGACCTCGACCTCCTCGCGGTTGAGCTCGTGGAGCTGCGAGGTGTCGATGGCCTCCCAGCGGCGCAGCGTCGCACCCTCACCTGCGACGACGGGCCCGGGCCCCGGTGAAGGGCCCACCTCGAGCTTCCGCTTGAACTCCCGTTTGGCGGCGCCCTTCTTCCAGTCCCACCACTTGATGTAGCCGAACCCGAACACCAGGCCGCCGAGGTGGGCGAAGTGGGCGATGTTGCCCCCGCCGGTGAGTCCGAAGAAGAGGCTCGCCACCACCATGATCAGGGCCAGCGCCCAGGCCTGGATCGGGAGGATGGCCCAGATGTGGATCACCGTCCGGGGCCACACCGCGGCGTAGGCGGCGATCACGCCGTACACGGCGCCCGACGCCCCCACCATGGGCGCGCCCAGGGGCAGGCTGAGCAGGGCCCCGGCGTAGCCGGCGCCCAGGTACATGGCCATGAAGTGCCCACCGCCCATGCGCTCTTCGAGCCGGGGCCCGAAGAAGAAGAGGGCCAGCATGTTGAAGGCGATGTGGCCGAAGCCGGGGGCGTGGAGGAACTGGTAGGTGATCCCCGTCCACGGCTCCCGCAGGAACTCCCACGGCACGAACACCAGGGCGTTGTACAGCTGCGTGCCCGGCTGCACCAGGAAGTAGATCGCGAAGTTGGCGACCAGAAGCCGCCGAACCCACGGTGTGAGAGGCATCATCGTCTCATCGGCCCCCGTTCGGCTCGTCCGTCGCGGTCTCCGCCGCCGGCGGCTCCCAGAAACCGGGATTGTCCGGGGCGGCGTCCGCGACCGCCTTGGTGTACAGCGCGGCGTTGAAGAGGATCCGGAAGCTTCCCCAGGGCTGCCCCCGCCACTGCGGACGCATGCCCAGGAGGACCACACGGCCCTCGCCGTGCTCCACCTCCAGCGCCGCCGCATACCCCTGGAGGTGCTCCTCCCCCAGGAGGTAGCCCGAGAGGAGGGGGGAGCCGGCCTCGGCGTACTTCGCCAGGACGTGCCCCCGGAATCCCTCCTCGGTGGTGAATACGGGGCTGTCGGCGATGATCGTCGGAGCCCGCTCCCGCATCCCCGACATGACGGGGTGCGAGGGGTCGGTGTGGACCTCCAGGATGGAGCCGCTGACGTAGAACTCGTCGGACTCCAGGTCGGCCACCACGTCCCGGACCGGGAGGTGGAGCTGGTCGATGGCAAACCGGCTGGCGCCGTTGAGGGTCACCAGCGTACCGCCTTCCCGCACGAAGGCCTCCAGCTCCCGGACGCCCGCGGCCCCGATGCCGCCGGCGTAGCGGGGCGGCACCGTCCCGGCCTCGAAGCCGTCGACCACCTGCCGGGCGCCCATGTCGGCGATCACGATGACGTCGTAGCGGGCCCGGAGGTCGCCGGCCCGGATCTCGGGGTTGTACAGCGAGCTGAAGGGGACCTCGAACATCTCCAGCACCCAGCGGGTCCAGCCCTCGTCCATGGAGGCGTTCCAGGGGCGGTAGAGGCCCACCCGGGGCATGGCGACGGAGACGCCGTCGGCGCTGCCCCGCTCCGCCTGAAGGTGGAGGTCGTCCACGAGGGATGTCCTGAGGTCTCCGCCCAGCCCCTCCACGATCCAGGCACCGGACGTGCCCGCCGCGCCCTCGGCGCCGGGTACGCCCGGGCGGAACCGGACCCGTGCGCCCGCCGCCCAGGCCCGGCCCAGGGCCTTGAAGGTGTTGTTCTGCGCGGCGTCCAGGACCAGGGCGCCGCCGCCGCCGTCGGCCCGGCCCGGCAGGGGCACGATCCCCGCCGCCACCGGGTGGGTGTCGAATCCGGCGTCCGGGGGCGAATCGAAGGCCGACGCGTCACCCGCCGCGTCCCACGGGACCGCCTCCGCCGAGACGGGCTCCATGAAGCCCCGCACGTCGTCCACCGGCGACTGGGCCGCCACCACCCGGACGTCCATCTGGAAGGGGAGCGTCCAGCCGGCCAGGTCGTAGGGCTGGTCCGGGGGGCCTTCGGGGTACTGGCGCAGATCCGGGTACTCCTGGGTGTCGAAGAGCTGCCGCACGAAGTTCGCGAAGGGCTGATCCATGGGGATCACCCAGGTGTCCGCCGGATGCTCGATCCCCTCGAAGGTGACGGGGCTCGTGAGGCGGTGGACCTCGATCCCGTTGAAGGCCAGGCGCCGGAGCAGCTCCGCCGCCGCCACCGGGTCCCGCTGCTCCCGGGGCACGAAGTAAGCGTATGGAGGAGCTTCCGTCCCCTGGGCCACGATGTCCCGACCGGCCTGGTAGCGGTTGTACAGCAGGTCCGTCCGGTACTTCGCCGCGAAGTCCAGCACCGAGAACGACGCCGTGAGCATGTAGTCCACCGCGTCCCGGAGCCGCCACCAGCCCCCCTCCCAGGGCGACGAGTACAGGGAGCGCGGGCGCAGCTCCCGCTCGTCGCCGGGGAAGTCGGACACGGTGTAGAAGTGGGGCGTGGCGTACCGGTAGAGCGCGGTCTCGGTGAGGAACGACGCCACGTTGTGGAAGTTGTTGGCGTGGTCCATGAAGCCCGGGTACCAGTTGTCGAAGCCGGTCCCCATGTGGGTGGCGCCCTTCTGCCCCCGCTCCTCCAGGGCCTGGGCCATGGACATGCCGATCAGGTTCACGGTGCGCCACATCAGGGGATGGACCCGGGGCGACACCGGCTCGGCGAAGGGGGGGATCCAGATGCGCGTCGGGAAGGGCGAGGTCTGGTGGTGGTTGTACAGGATCTGGGGCTCCCACTCCCGGGCCACCCGGGTCACGACCCGCGACTCGATCATGTTGATCATGTAGCCGTCGCGGTTGTTGTCGTGGCCGACGTACTTCTGGTACAGGAAGGGCGTACCGGCCACCTCGTACGGCGTGCCCACGTTACCGGCGTACCACTCCGCCACCATGGTCTGGCCGTCCGGATTGATGGAGGGCCACAGGAGCAGGATGACCTCGTCCAGGATCGCCTGGATCTCCGGGTCGTCGTCCCCCGTCACCAGGTCGTAGGCGAGCTGGATGGTGTGCTGGGCGTGGGCGACCTCGGTGGCGTGCAGCCCCCCGTCGATCCACACCAGGGCCTTTCCCTCCTGGGCCAGCGCCCGGGCCTGGTCGTCCGTCAGTCCCCGGGGATCCGCCAGCCGGGCCGCGATCTCCCGGTGCCGATCCAGGTTCCGGAGGTTCTCGGCCGAGGAGATGAGGGCGATGGTCCAGGGGCGCCCGAACGAGGTCTCTCCGACCTGTCTCAGCTCCACCCGGTCCGACGCGGCGTCCAGGGCGCGGAAGTACTCCATGGACTGCTCGTACGTCGCGAGCCGGAAGTCCGCGCCCACCTCGAAGCCCAGCACCGAGGCCGGGGTGGGCACCGACTGCCCGGTGAGAGGCAGGGCGGCGAGGGTCGGGAGGGCCGCGAGGGCCGCGGCGAATACGGCACGACGGAGCATGAGGAACCGCGGTGAAGGGGGCGGAAGGGGACCCGCTAAGGTGGAAGGACGGATGGGTGGGGGCCAGGGGTCGCCGGGCCCCGGCCGGAGCGGTGCAGGCGGGCCCGGGAACGGGGGGCGGCCAGGGACGGCGCCGGGCGCCCCGGTGATCGAGACCGGGGCGCCCGTCGGTTCAGGCGCAGTCCTCGTGGCGGGGAGAGCGGGCGGGGAGGAGACCCCGGAGGTCAGTCCCAGTCCAACGGACGGCCATGACGAACCTCCAGCTCGTCGTCGCCGTCCTCGTACTCCTCCCAGTCCTCCTCTTCCTCGTCGTCGTCCCAATCGTCGTCGTCCTCCTCGTCATCCTCCCAGTCGTCGTCGTCCTCCTCCCATTCTTCTTCGTCGATCTCGTCGCTGTCCCATTCCTCGTCTTCGTCCCGCAACTCGATGTCGGCGAGGCCCACCCCGCTGAGCTCGTCGATGGTCCCGCCGATCCGATTCTCCATGATCTCCTCTCCGGACGGTATGCCAGCCCCCGGATCCGGGGCGCTCGTGTCACCTTGGCCTAGGTTGATCGTGCCCTTGTGCGGTGTCAAGCACTCTCTTCCGACCCCGATCCGACCCGGGTGAGCGCCTGCTTCAACAGGATCGGTCCCCCCAGGATGTTCACGATGATGATGGCCATGGCGAGGGCCACCACCCCGTCCCCGAGGCTCGGAAACGACTCCTCGATGGACAGCACCAGGAGGAGGCTGACCCCACCCTGGGACACCAGCCCTTTCCACCCGTGGGTCCGGACCGCCTGCGACGCGTCGCCGACCCGCCCGCCCAGGCGGGCCCCGAACCAGGTGAAGAGGACCCGGCCCGAGAACAGGAGGAGCGCCGCGAGCCAGAACCGGGGGATGGCCGACAGGTCGAGGTCGGCCCCCGCGATGGCGAAGAAGAAGGCGAAGATGATCACCGACACCGACTCGATCCCGCGGATCATGCGGTCGCCGGCCGGGGAGAGGTTCTCGATGACGAAGCCCGCCGCCACGGCCGTGAGGAGCAGCTCGAGGTGCAGGCGGGCCGAGATCACGACCAGGACGTAGGCGAACAGGAAGGTCGCGAACGCGGGCCGGGGCCGGTCGTCGTCGTCACCCAGGTAGAGGGAGAAGACCCACCCCAGGAAGGCGCCGATCACCACCGCGCCCCCGACGTGCTGGGCCAGCTCCACGAACACGTATGCGCTGAAGCCCTCCTCGGGCTGCACCAGGGGGGTGACCAGGCTCAGGGTCAGCGTGAAGAGGACGATGACCATCACGTCCTTCACGATGGTGACCCCCAGCACCACGTCCGTGAACGCGCCCTTCGACCCGGTCTCCTCGATGACCGCCACCGTCAGGTCCGGCGACGAGTTCGCCATCCACACCCCCAGGACCGCCGCCACGCCGAAGGTCACCGCCCACGGGGCGTCCGCCAGGAAGGGGATCAGCGGCCGCGCCGCTGCGATCATCCCGGCCATGCCCACCCACACCACCACCGTCACCGCCCCGGTGGTCCACAGGATGGGGCGAGCCTGGCTCCGCATGGCCTGCAGCTTCAGCTCCCCTCCGGCCAGGAGGGCGATGAGGGCCAGGGCGAAGTCGTCGATCAGGTGGAGCTCCTCGACGGCGGGGGCCGGGAGGATCCCCAGCACCGAGGGACCGGCCAGGATCCCCGTCAGGAGGAAGCCCGTGAGGCGCGGGAGGCCCGCCGACGCGGCGAGCCCGCCCCCCAAGGTGGCCGCCAGGAGGACGAAGCCCGTGAGGATCGTCAGGTGCCCGCCCTGGAAGGACGGGGCCGCGAAGCTCAGCGTTCCCCACGTCACCCCCATGACCAGGGCCATGGTGACGGCCAGGCTCACGACCCGCACCGACGTGGGGAGACTGGATACGCTCGGGGAGCCTTGGGCCATGAACGATCGGGAGCGATGAGTGGGCGGCGGGCCGGCCGGACCGCCTTTCGCGGGAGGGCGGGGGCACCGAAGATACACCTGCGTCGCGCACCCCCGTCAAACCTCCGCCCCCCGACCCCCGTGGCTGCCGCTCGCTCCCGCACCCGAACCCGATCCTTCGCGGATCGGGTCTACGACGTCGTCCGGTCCGTCCCCCCGGGCCGGGTGACCTCGTACGGGGAGGTGGCGGCGCTGCTGGGCTCGCCCCGGGCGGCCCGGGGCGTCGGCGCCGCCCTCAACGCGCTCCTGCCCGAAGACGGTGACGTCCCCTGGTGGCGGGTGGTGAACCGCCAGGGCGCCCTGACGATCCCCTCGGAGCTGGGCCTCCGGACCCTGCAGCGGACGCTCCTGGAGTCCGAGGACGTGGCCTTCCTGCCGTCGGGCCGGGTGGACCTGGACCTGCACGGGTGGGCGGGGCCGGACGCGTGACCGGCGACGGCGGAGCCGAGGTGGAGGGCGGGGCTCTCGGACGAGGGCGTGGTGTGACGGGGCCCGGGGCGGACGGCGAGGTGTCCGTCCCCGAGGAGCTCGTGGTGGGCCCCGGCTGGCGGGCGACCCTGGCCTCTCTGGAGCGACTGCCCCAAGGCGCGCTCAGCCGACTCCTCGGCCGGCTCGCCGACGTGCCGCTCCCCCGGGCGGTCCGCCGGCCGATCCTCGGGGCCTTCGTGCGTCTCACGGGCATCCGCATGGACGAGGCGGCCGAGCCCCTTGAGCACTACCGGTCCGTCAACGACCTGTTCGTGCGGCGGCTGGCCCCGGGCCTCCGCCGGTGGCCCGACGATCCCGGCGCGTTGGTGTCCCCCGTGGACGGTGTGGTGGGGGCGTTCGGGAGGATCCGGGACGGCACGTTGATCCAGGCCAAGGGGCTCACCTACGGCGCCGCCCGGCTCCTCGGCGGGCCGGCGGACCGCTACGAGGGCGGGCTCTTCCTGACGCTGTATCTGTCGCCCCGGCACTACCACCGGATCCACACGCCGCTCCCGGGGCGGGTGGTCCAGGCGCGGCACGTCCCCGGGCGACTCCTCCCGGTCAACGGGCCTTCGGTGGCCAGCATCCAGGGCCTCTTCGCCACCAACGAGCGCCTCATCGCGGAGCTGGACACCGCCCTGGGGCGGGTCGCGGTGGTGGCGGTGGGGGCCACGAACGTGGGCCGGATCTCCGCGGCCTTCGATCCCGCCTGGGCCGGCGGGCCCGGGGCGTCCGTGACGAACCGCCCCTCGCCGCCCCCCGGGGAGCGGAATTACCCTGAAGGGGTAGCCGTAGCGGCCGGAGACGAGCTCATGGCGTTCCACCTGGGATCCACGGTGGTCCTCCTGACCGAGCCGGGTCCCGTACCCGACCCGGCGATCGCGCCCGCCACCGAGGTCCGGGTAGGCTCGATCCTCGCCCGACGCCCATCCCTCGAGCCCCGAGAAGCGTGAGCACGAATCCGCTCCTGTTCGACAGCTTCCGCATTCCCTTCCACCAGATCCGGGCCTCCCACGTCGAGCCGGGGATCCGCACGATCCTCGCACAGGCCGAGGAACGCCTCGAGGCCATCGCCGGAGACCGCTCCCCACCGAGCTGGGCCACGGTGATGGAGCCCCTCGACGACATGACCCGCTGGGTGGCGGAGCACGTCACGCCCGCGAGCCACCTGGTGGCGGTGGCGGAGACCCCAGAGCTCCGGGAAGCCTACAACGCCGTCCTGCCGGAGATCTCGTCGTTCTGGACGCGCCTGTCGATCCATCAGGGACTGTGGGCTCGCGTGAAGGCCTTCGCCGCAACCGGGGAGGCGGCGGAGCTGGACCCCCTGCGGGCCCGGCACCTGGAGAAGACGCTCCGGGCCTTCCGCCGGGCCGGGGCCGAGCTGGACGACGCCGGCCGCGCCCGCCTGGAGGAGCTCAAGGTCGAGCTGAGCACGCTGGAGCAGAAGTTCAGTGAGAACGTCCTCGACGAGACGGCGGCCTTCGAGCTGGAGATCCAGGACGAGGCTCGTCTGGCGGGCATCCCCGAGGGCCCCCGGAACCGGTACCGGAAGGCGGCGCGGGACAAGGACAGGGACGGCTGGCTCCTGACCCTGGACTTCCCGTCGGTGGAGCCGGTCCTGAAGTACGCCGACGACCGCGAGCTCCGGCGGCAGATCTACCGGGCCTACACGACCCGCTGCCGGGACGGGGAGTTCGACAACCGGCCGCACATCGTCCGCATCCTCTCGCTCAGGCAGGAGATCTCGGACCTCCTGGGGTACGCGAGCTATCCGGACTACGTGCTCGAGGAGCGCATGGCCCGGACCGGAAAGCGGGCCCGTGCGTTCGAGTCCGACCTCACGGCCAAGACCCGGCCCTACTGGGAATCGGATCTGGAAGCGCTCCGGGCCCATGCCTCGGAGCTGGGGCTCGACGGGCTCCGCCCCTGGGACGTGAGCTACGTCGCGGAGAAGCTCCGGAAGGAGCGCTACGACATCGACGACGAGATCCTGCGGCCCTACTTCCCGCTGGAGCGGGTGCAGGACGGCCTGTTCGAGATCGTGCGACGGGTCTTCGGCGTCCACGTCCACGAGAAGGACATCGAGGAGGTCTGGCACCCGGACGTCCGCTACTACGAGCTGGTGCACGAGGACGGCACCCGGCTCGGCGCCTTCTACACGGACTGGTTTCCACGAAAGGAGAAGCGCCAGGGCGCCTGGATGAACGACTTCATCTCCGGCGGTCCGGCGGCCGACGGGAGCTTCGATCCCCACCTGGGCACCATCTGCGGCAACTTCACCCCCCCGGAGGACGAGCGGCCCGCGCTGCTGAGCCACCGGGAGGTCCAGACCATCTTCCACGAGTTCGGCCACCTGCTCCACCACTGCACGTCCCGGGTGCCGGTCCGGGCGCTGGGTGGGCTCAACGTGGCCTGGGACTGGGTGGAGCTGCCGAGCCAGTTCATGGAGAACTGGACGTGGGAGCGGGAGGCGCTCGACCTCTTCGCCCGGCACTGGGAGACCGACGAGCCCCTCCCGGACGAGCTGTACCGCCGGATGGTGGCGGCCCGACACTTCATGAGCGGGTGGGGCCTCATGCGGCAGATCTCCTTCGGCACCGTGGACCTGGCGCTCCACACCGAGTTCGCCCCCCAGGCCTCACGGGCGAGCGGGGAGAAGGCCATGGAGTTCGCCCGGGAGGAGTTCCTCCCCTTCAGCGTGGACGAGGAGTTCGCCGACCATCACATCCTGACGTCCTTCTCCCACCTCTTCTCGGGAGGGTACGCGGCGGGCTACTACAGCTACCTGTGGTCCGAGGTGCTGGACGCCGACGCCTTCGGACGCTTCCAGGAGGAGGGTATCTTCAACCGGGACACGGGCCAGGCGTACATGGACGCCATCCTCAGCCGCGGAGACAGCGAGGATCCCGAGGAGCTCTTCCGCCGGTTCGTGGGCCGCGACCCAGATCCCGAGGCGCTGATCCGTCGAAATCTCGGTCCCAGGGCGGCGTAAGAAGCGACGCCCTCTCGCGCAATCGGAGCACTACATGCGAACCCGTCGTAACCTGGCCGTTCTCGCCGTCCTCCTCACCGTATCCGCCTGCGACCGCACCGGCGCCTACGGCGACGCATCGAGCATCATCCTCGGCGCCGAGCCGGAGCTCTGGGCCGAAGTCGAGGAGAGCGTCCACGGGACCCTGGAGCCCACCATCCAGACCGTCCGCGAAGAGCGGACGTTCACGGTCACGCACCAGGATCCCACCGCCGCGGAGTGGGCCCGGCTGCGGCAGTTCAAGCAGATGCTGGTGGTGGGTACCGCGGACGATCCGTGGGTGGCCGAGGCCCTGAACCGGGCGCGGGGAGCCGACGAAGCCTCCGCACCGCAGATCCTCCAGGCCCGGGACGTCTGGGCCCGGGCCCAGCTGGTGACCGTGCTGCTCCTCCCCGAGACGGGCCAGGCGGAAGCGGTCCGGAGCCTGCTGCCCGAGCTCCAGGAGATCTACGACCGGCAGTTCCGGCAGCTCGCCCTCGATCGGATGTTCGTGTCGGGACGGGACAGCGCCCTGATCGACACCCTCCGGGCCGAGGCGGGCTTCTCCCTCTTGCTGCCCCAGGTCTACTATTGGGACGCTCAGGACTCGGTCTTCCTCTTCCGGAACGACAACCCGGACCCCTCGGAGCTGATCCGGCAGGTGGCGGTCACCTGGCGCACGCCCATCCCCCAGGACCTCGAGGGCGAGGAGATCCTGGCCTGGCGGGAGCAGCTCGCGGCCGATCACTACGCGGAGCCGCAGCTCGTGGACCTGTCCGACGTGGCGGCCGGCCCCTTCGACTTCCAGGGGCACAGCGCTTATCAGGTCCAGGCCGTCTGGCAGAACACCCCCGAGGCGAACTGGCCCGCCGCCGGGCCGTTCATCCTCCGGGCGGTGGCCTGTCCCGCCCAGGACCGGCTCTACCTCCTGGACGGGTGGCTCTACGCCCCCGGAAAGGAGAAGTACGAGTACATGATTCAGCTCGAGACCATTCTGGACTCCTTCGCCTGCGGCGGCTGACCCGGGCTTGAGCCGACTCTCCCTCTCCCTGGTCGGGGGCGGCACCACCGCCCTGGTCCTCGCCTACGGGTCGGCGCTCCTTCCAGGGGATCCGCCGGTCTGGTCGGCCTTCGCGCTGGCCGTGGGCGTCGGTGCACTGCTCGCGGGCCTGCTCCTGTTCGGCGCGGCCCGGAACGGTGCCGTGAGCCCGGGGATCGTCGCCCTCTTCCTGGGCACCGGGCTGTGGGTGGCCGGGGGGCTCTCCCTGCTCCTGGCCCTGCCGGGCGTCGATCCGCCGGACGCGGCCCTCGTCTTCGGGCTCCCCCGGCGCGCCGCGTTCCTCCTCCTGGGCGTGGGGGTGGCCCCGGGGCTGGTGGTCCCGGTGGCCTACGCCCGGGTGTTCGATCGGCACACCCTCACCGAGGAGGACCTGGAACGGCTCCGGCGGGTGGCCGCCGAGGTGAGGGCGGAGCGGGAGGGCGCAGGCGATCCGGTGGACGGAGACACCGCGTGATCCCGACGGCCGCGGCGGTGCTCCCGGTCCAGGAGGCCGCCGTCCCCCCCGAGGCCCAACCGGCGGTCGTCGGCGTGGCCGTCCTCTACCTGGCCGTCGTGGCCGGGATCGCGGTCTGGGCGAGTCGCCGGACCCGCACGGCCGACGACTTCTTCCTGGCGGGGAAGGCGATCGGACTGCTGGCCCTGACCTTCGCCGCGCTGGCCTCCACCTTCTCCAGCTTCACCTTCCTGGGCGGTCCGAGCCTGCTGTACCTGATGGGGCTCGGCGCCATGATGTTCGTCCTGCCGGCCACGCTGACGAACGCCCTCTCGGCCTGGGTGCTGGCCAAGCGCCTGCGCCTGGTGGCGGAGATCCGGCCCGTGCTCACCCTTCCCGACGTGGTGGGGCTCCGGTACCGTTCCCGGCTGGCCCAGGGGCTCGCGGCGGTGGCGATCCTCCTGGGGGTGATCGGCTACATGGCCACCCAGGTGGCGGGGCTGGGCGTGCTCCTGGACTCCGTGTTCGGCACGGGGTACGGGTGGGGCATCTGGATCGGCACCGGGATCGTCCTGGCCTACGCCGTGGCGGGCGGGATCAAGGCGGGGATCTACACGGACCTGGCCCAGGGGGTGCTTATGGCCGTGGCCTCGGCCCTGGTCTTCGCGTACGTGCTCGAGGCCGGCGACGGGATGGCAGGGATCAGCCGGACGATCCTCGCGGCCGAGCCGGAGTTCCTCTCCCCCTGGGGTCTCTACAGCCCCCTGGCGGCGGTCTCCCTCTACTTCGTGTTCAGCATCGGTGTGCTTGGGCAGCCCCACGTGATGCACAAGTTCTTCATGATCCGGGACCCGCGGCGGCTCAAGTGGTACCCGTTCCTGGTGACCGTGGCCATGGTGACGGTGATCCTGATCATGTTCGGCATCGGCATGGCGGTGAAGGCGCTGGTCCTGGACGGCGCGCTGCCGCCCCTGACCGATCCGGACAACGTGGCGCCCCTCTTCCTCGTGGAGCGCACCCCGGTGGTGCTGGCCGCGGTAGTCTTCAGCGGGATCGCCGCCGCGGTCATGAGCAGCGTCGACTCCTTCGTGAACGTGGGGGCCGCGGCCCTGACCCACGACCTTCCCGTCGCCCTGGGGCGCCCCGTCCGGAACGAGCTGCGCTGGGGTCGGATCGCCACCGTGGTGCTCGCGGTGGCGGCCGCTCTCACCGCCTGGCTCTCCGACGCCCTGGTGGTCTTCCTGGGGATCTTCGGGTACGGGCTCTTCGCCTCGACCCTGGTCCCGGTCCTGGCCCTGGGCCTCAACTGGCACCGGGCCACCCGGGCCGGCGCCATCGCCTCCCTGGCCGCGGGGCTGGTGACGACGCTGGGTCTGGAGCTCCTGGCCTTCCTGGGGTTCTTCTCGCTGCCCGCCGGGGTCACTGCATCGGCCCTGGCCATGGTGGCGTCCTTCGTGGCGTTCCTCGGTGTCAGCGCCCTGACCCGGGGCGGGACCGCCGACGAGCTGGACCGGGATCTGAAGCTGGCGCTGACGATCTGAGGAAACCCCGCTCGCACCCCCGCCGTAGGGCCCCTCGACCGCGTGACGATGACGACGCAGAGGAGTGCCACCATGAAGGACTTCGCCCGGGACGTGCGGATCGCCCTCCGGAAGCTGTTCCGGACCCCCCTGTTCACGGTGACCGCGCTGGTCACCCTGGCCGTGGGCATCGGGGCGAACACCGCCATCTTCAGCGTGGTGAACGCGGTCCTGCTGAAGCCGCTGCCCTTCGAGGATCCTGAAGGCCTCGTTGCCCTCTGGCACGAGGCGCCGGGTCTCGACTTCCCGGTGCTCAACCAGTCCCCGGCCACGTACCTGACCTACCGGTCCGACTCGGAGCTGCTCGAGGACATCGCGATCTGGGACAACACCGCGGTCCAGGTCACGGGCGGGGACCAGCCCGAGGAGCTGCCGGCCCTCCTGGTGACCGACGCCTTCTTCCCGCTCCTGGGCGTCCAGGCCGCGGTGGGACGGGTCATCGGGCCGGCCGACGACGCGCCGACCGCGCCGCGGACCGCCATGATCTCCCACGACTACTGGGGGCGGGGGTTCTCCTCGGACCCCGAGGTGGTGGGCCGCACCGTCTCCATCAACGGAAATCCGGTGGAGATCATCGGGGTGCTGCCCGAGGGCTTCCGCTTCCTGCGCTTCAACCCCGACGTGGTCGTTCCCGCCCGCTTCGACCCGGCCCAGGTCATGATGGGCCAGTTCTCGTACCAGGCCTTCGGGCGCCTCCGCCCCGGCGTCACCCTGCAGCAGCTCGAGCTGGAGCTGGAGCGCCTCATGCCGGTGGCGGTGGAGCGCTACCCGGGCCCCGTGACGATGACCATGCTGGAGCAGGCCCGCTTCGGCGCCCTGGTCTGGTCCCTCAAGGAGGACCTGGTCGGGGACGTGCGCACGGTCCTGTGGGTGCTCCTGGGAACCGTGGCCATGGTGCTCCTCATCGCCAGCGCCAACGTGGCCAACCTGTTCCTGGTGCGGGCCGAGGGGCGGGTCCGGCAGGTGGCGCTCCAGACGGCCCTGGGGGCCGACCGGGGCACCGTGGCCCGGCTCTTCCTGTC
The DNA here is from genome assembly GCA_035464715.1 of Longimicrobiales bacterium. GTDB lineage: Bacteria > Gemmatimonadota > Gemmatimonadetes > Longimicrobiales > Gaopeijiaceae > Gaopeijia. Next base: position 5,697 of record DATHRY010000084.1, on the reverse strand, counting down.
GGAGAGCGTCCTCCTGGGGCTGATGGGCGGCGTCCTCGGAACGGGGCTTGCCGCCGCCGGCCTCCGCCTCCTCCTCCGGCTGGCGCCGGGGCAGCTCCCCCGGCTGGACGAGGTGGGCCTGGACGGGACGGTGCTGGGCTTCACCCTGGCGATCTCGATCCTCTCCGGCCTCCTGTTCGGGCTCATCCCCCTGCTCCGCTACGGGCGGCCCGACCTGGTGTCGACCCTGAAGGAGGGCGGGCGGGGCGGCGGCCAGGGGAAGGAGCGCCACCGGGCCCGGAACACCCTCGTGGTGGCCCAGGTCGCGCTGGCCCTGGTGCTCCTGATGGGCTCCGGCCTCATGATCCGGAGCTTCCAGGCGCTCCGGCAGGTGGACCCGGGATTCACCGACCCCGCGGAGCTCATGAGCTTCCGGGTCTACATCCCCGGGACCGTCATGGACGACCCGGTGGAGGTGGCCGCGGGGCACGAGCAGATCCTCCGGAACCTCGAAGCCATCCCCGGCATCGTGTCGGCGGGCGGTTCGTCGTCGATCACCATGGACGGCTACGACTCCAACGACCCCCTCTGGGCCGAGGGTCTCGCGGTGCCCGAGGGGCAGCTCCCTCCCATCCGTCGCTACAAGTGGATCCTGCCGGGCTACTTCGGCACCATGGGCAATCCGCTCGTCGCGGGCCGGGACCTGAGCTGGGACGACGTGCACTCCCGGCGGCCCGTGACGCTGGTCACCGAGAACCTGGCGCGAGAGCTCTGGCAGGAGCCGAGCCGGGCGATCGGGAAGCGGGTCAGCACCCTCACCCTGGAGGGCACGGCCGGCGTCTGGCGCGAGGTGATCGGCGTGGTGGGCGACGTTCACGACGACGGGCTCAGCGAGGATCCGGTGGCCACCGTCTACTGGCCGCAGATCATGACCGACTTCCAGGGCGACTCGCTCTTCGCGATGCGCTCCATGAGCTACGTGGTCCGGGCGGGGCCCGGCGTGATGCCCACGCTCCTTCCCCGGATCCAGGAGGCCGTCTGGTCCGTCTCGTCGAGCCTCCCCCTGGCCAGCATCACCACGCAGCAGGAACGGCTGGAGGAGTCCCTGGCCCGGACCTCGTTCATCCTCGTCCTGCTGGGCATCGCGGCCGGGGTCGCCCTCCTGCTGGGGTCGGTGGGCATCTACGGTGTCATCTCCTACGCGGTGAGCCAGCGGACCCGGGAGATCGGCGTCCGCATGGCGCTGGGGGCGGAGCAGGGTCGGGTGACGGGGATGATGCTCCGGGAGGGGCTCGTCCTGGCGGCCGTCGGCATCGCGGTCGGGGCCGGAGCCGCCCTGGCGCTGACGCGACTCATGTCGTCGCTGCTATACGGGGTGAATCCGGTGGACCTGCCGACGTTCACCGCCGTGGGGGCCACGCTGGCCGCCGTGGCGGCGCTGGCGAGCTGGCTGCCCGCCCGGCGGGCGGCGGCGGTCGACCCGGCGGTCACCCTCCGGGAGGAGTGAGGCCCGGCGCCGTCCCGACCTCCACCACCTCCAGGGCCAGTCCGTCGGGGCCCTCGAGCAGGACGGCGGGCCGGCCCTCGAAGTCGTACGGTCCCTCGATCACGGTGACGCCGCGGCTCCGGATCCGCTCCAGGACCGGGGCGAGGTCGGGCACGGCGAAGGCGACGTGGTCCAGCACCTGCCCCCGGGACGGCGCCAGGGGAGCCACCGTGTCGCACTCCCCGGTGGTGCACTGGCGAGGGTAGATCGAGATGCCGCCGCCCCGGTGGACCACCGTCGCCGAAGGCGCCCGCACGGTGCCGACGGCCTCCAGCGACGGCCATCCGCGCTCGCCACGTTCGGCGGTGCAGGGATCCCAGCGGTCCCGCTCCACCCGCTCCCCGGTGTTCGGGGCCCGGCCCGGAGCGTGCCGGAACCCCAGGACGTCCACGTACCAGTTCGCAGCGCAGCGGGGCTGCTCGTGGTACAGGTGGACGTGGGCAAACTCGGGGTCGGTCCGCGGGCTGCCAGTGAGCTCCACCAGGGCCCCGTCGGGCCCCACGAGGTAGCCGAAGCCGCCGGGGCGGGCCGGCTCGGCGTCGGCTTCGGGCGACGGCAGCGCCTCGGCGGTCCGGACGCCCCCGTACGGCGCGAGGCCCGACCGCACGACGCCGACCCGGTCCTCCGGCCCCACCCGGAGCCGGAGCACCTGCACCCCCTCGGCCTCCAACGCCTCGAAGCGGTCGGTGGTGTCCACGAAGCCGCCGATGTGCCAGAACGAGCTCTGAGGCTCCGTGCGCCGGAGCTTCGGGTCCCAGGCTCCGACCGGCGGCTCGGCGACCCGGTTGAACAGGAGGGGCATCTCGGCGAGAAAGGCCGGATACCCGGCCATGGTGCCGGCCCGGCCTGCGGGCCAGACGCGCAGATACCAGTCGATGGCCGCGTCGGGGTCGGTGCTGTTCAGGTGGGCGTGGTGCAGGATCGGCTCGGGCTCCGTGCCCTGGGCCTGGATTCCCGGGCTCGTCACCAGGAACGCGACGAAGGCCGCGGACAGCGCCCCCCCGAGGCCGGCTCCACCGGCCGAGGCCAGGGCTCCCGACCCCCGTCCTCCCTCTCCCCTCCCGATGCGTGCCATGCGGACCTCCGAGCCTCCGTGCGGGTTTCGTGCGGCGTCTGGAAGAAGGTCCTAGTGTGGTGACTCGGACGCCCGGTCGCTACCGCCGCAGGCACCGCACAGCTCCGGGACTTTCCGAGTCGCCAGACGCTCTTGGCGCCCGTCCCTCCACCCCCAGCCCCAGCCCTCATGGACCGGATCCCTCCCACCCCGTCCCCCTGGCTCGTTCCCACCGACGGGTCGTTCCGCCTGGACCAGGCCACCACACGTCCCGACGGACCCCTCGACGAGGACGCCCTCGAGGCCCGTCTCGAGACCCTCCAGGAGGAGATCGGCGAGCTGCAACGACTTCTCTACGCCGACGACCGCTTCGCCCTCCTCCTGGTCTTCCAGGCCATGGACGCCGCGGGGAAGGACGGCACCATCCGGCGGGTGCTGGCCGGCATGAACCCGTCCGGGGTGACGGTCCACTCCTTCAAGCAGCCCTCCTCCGAGGAGGTGGCCCACGACTTCCTGTGGCGGACCACCCGTCGGCTGCCCAGGCGGGGCACGGTCGGCGTGTTCAACCGATCCCACTACGAGGAGGTTCTGATCGTCCGGGTGCATCCGAAGTACCTGGAGGCCCAGGACGTCCCCGGTGCCCGGGCCGACGACCCGGAATTCTGGGACGGGCGCATGGCCTCCATCCGGGATCACGAGGCGCACCTGGCCCGGAGCGGCACGGTGGTCCGAAAGTTCTTCCTCCACGTGTCCAAGGAGGAGCAGCGCCGGCGATTCCTGGATCGGCTGGACGAGCCCGACAAGAACTGGAAGTTCTCACCCGGCGACGTGGTGGAGCGGGGCCACTGGGACGACTACCAGCGGGCCTACGAGGACGCGCTGCGCGAGACGTCCCGGCCCTGGGCTCCCTGGTACGCCATTCCCGCCGACGACAAGGACTTCATGCGGGTCGCGGTTGCGGAGGTGATTCTGTCGACGCTCCAGGGACTGCCCCTGCGGTACCCCCCGGTGGCCGAGGCGAACCGGGCCCGCTTCGGGGAGATGAGGGAAAGGCTGGAGGCGGAGGCGCCGGGGGCCTGAGCCGGCTTCGCCCGCGCCGGACCCCTCGCTACGCCTTCGATGACCTCCCTCCTCGAGGACGCCCCACCCGCAGAGCATCCGGCGGCGACCCCTCCCGAGTCGAAGCGCCGCCCCGACGGATCCCGTCGGGGCGGCGGCGTTCGTACGGTGTCCGGTGGCGACCGGAGTTCACGAGCCGCCACGCCAGAAGGCTACTGGACCCAGTTGATCGGCTGCTTCTTGCGCCGCTTGCGCCGGGGCGTGCCCTCGGACCGGGACGGCGGGTGTTGCTCCGCCCCCGGGTCCGCGTCCGCACCATCGGGTGGGTGCGGCGCCTCGCCGGCCCCCCGGCTTCCCTTCCACACCAGGAACAGGGCGATCAGGACCAGGGCGTAGACGAACAGGGCCGAAGGCTCCGTGGGAATGCTGGCCTCCAAGGGATGGACGGAGGCGGCAGGCCGCAATGCGGCCAGGACGTGCGTGTACATCGGTACTCCTCGCGACATGGGGAACCGGAGCCCGCTGGGGGTTCCGGCGAGTTGAAGCCTGGACTTCAGTCGCGGGAGGGCGGAGGGAGATCTAGGTGGTGGGAGCGGTGACCCGACCGATCGAGCCTCGACTCGGCGGACAGGGTGGACGTAGCGGGCGCCACACCGCCCTGTAGCGAGCGCACCCCCCGATCCGGCGCGGTGGTCCACTCCCGGACGGACTCGGCGTCCCCTGCCCCGGCCGTCGGTGCCAGCGGCGGGATCCAGGGGACCGCCGTGGATCCTGCGACCGCGTCGCGGACCGTGGACTGGCGGGCGCTTCGCTCCTCCTCGTGACCGGCCGCCTCGGCGATGCCGGCCTCCGCGCCCAGGGGGGCGAGGAGCGCGGTGGCGAAAGCGAGGAGGAGGCGACGGAGCATCTGGGATGGCAGCGGGGCGTATGAGTGCCGTACACCCCCCGGCCGACACGGGATCCCGGCAGAGTCGCCGCAGTGCGCGTCGCCCGACGGCCGGCATGCCTGGCGGTCACCCTGACGGACTCCCCCGCTTTCACCCGGCCGCTCAACGCCGGGCGGAAATGAACGATCGATCTGAATCTCCGACCGCCCCACGACGCTCCCCTGGAGCACGGAGGCGGCGGGGAACGCGCCTCCGGCCCGACGCCGCCCCGTGGCATGCTTGTTGAATCTGAAAAGGCATGCCGGCGGCTCCGGGGTGCGCCCCGGGCCGCATCTCACCATGCCCAAGGAGGCCGTATGGCCGAGCCCACCGTCCCGCGGCAGCGGAACCGGTTCTCCTACTCGCTGGAGGATTCCGCGGGGCCGAGTCCGATCTTCGTCATCCAGAAGCAGACGTCCCACCTCAGGCGCTGGCACCTTCGCGTCGAGGTCGGCGACCGACTCCAGTCCTGGATCGTCCCACGAGGGATGGGAGAAGAGCCGATGGATCGCCGGATCGCGATTCCCAATGGCGACGCCCCCCTCCCCTCGCAGAGAGCGGAGGCCTCGGGAGGCGAAGCCCGGGTCTGGGATACGGGACCCTACACCAACCTGCGAATCGGGGGTGACGGCCGGCCCGTGCCTCTGGAAGACCAGCTCCGCGCGGGACACGCCATTCTCTGGCTCCACGGGGAGCGCATTCAGGGCGGCTACGCGCTGATCCGCGCCGAGGCGGGACTGGACGGGCGGTGGCTCCTGGTCCGGCTCCACGACGAGGCGAGGGCGGAGCCCGGGGCCTGAGAGGGTCTCCCCTCGTGCGGCGCGGTCGCGGGAGACCGGCCGTCGTGGGCCCGGCCCGTACGAGAAGAGGGGGGCGACCGATCCGCGGCCACCCCCCTCTCGTTCGGCATCCCGTCACGTCACAGCGCGACGGCGATCATGCCGGGCTCGTCCTTACTGTCCGACCCTGAAGGTCGAGGACGTCAGGACCGAGCCTTCGTGGCGGATCTCGACGGTCCACTCACCGGTGGCCTCCGCCGGAATCTGCAGCGAGGTCCACTGCGTGCCCGGATCGCTCTCGATCTCGAGCGCCGACTGGGTTTCGTTGCCCTGGTAGGACCAGACCACGTCGAG
>DATHRY010000083.1:0-10388 GCA_035464715.1 Longimicrobiales bacterium | reverse complement strand
GAGGTCCACCGGGACCCGCTTCCGCCCCATCCGCAGATTCAGCATCTCCACGAACACGCTGAAGCCCATGGCGAAGTAGATGTAGGGCTTCGCGATGTGCTGCCCGAGCCCCTCGGCCACCAGCGTGAACCCGATGAGCAGCAGGAAGCTCAGGGCGAGCATCTTCACCGTCGGATGCTCGCTGACGAAGCTGCTGACCGACTCGGCGGCCACCATCATGAAGCCCACCGCGACGACCACCGCGATGACCATGACCGAGATGTGGTCGGCCATGCCCACGGCCGTGATCACGGAGTCCAGGGAGAAGACGATGTCCAGGAGGGCGATCTGCACGATGACCGAGCCGAACGTCGCCGACCCCGCCGTGGAGTGGCCGTGGCCCTCGCCCTCGAGGTTGTCGTGGATCTCCCGGGTGGACTTGGTGAGCAGGAAGAGGCCCCCGAGCAGGAGTACGAGGTCGCGACCGGTGACCTCGTGCTCAAGGACCTCGAAGATCGGCGCCGTCAACTGCATCACCCAGGTGATGGACAGCAGCAGGAGGATCCGGGTCAGCATGGCGAGACCCAGGCCGAGCTGCCGGGCCAGCTTCTGCTTCGACACCTCCACCTTCTCGGACAGGATGGAGATGAAGATGATGTTGTCGATGCCGAGGACGACCTCGAGAACCGTGAGGGTCACCAAGGCGATCCAGGCATCGGGCTGGGTGATCCATTCCATGGCGCGGGCGGCGTGGAGGGGGACGGTGGGGGCCGGAGGCCGATCGAAGGAAGCTACACAACGAGAAGCGGCGCCGCCCCGAGGGGCGGCGCCGCTTGACGTCCTGCGAGTGGCCGGACGGGATTACATCGGGTTCCCGGTCACGCCCGCCTCGCCGTCGGCGGAGACGACGAAGTGCACCCACATGCCGCTCACCGCGTGGCCCGCGATGTAGCAGACCATCGAGTACTCGCCGGCCTCGGAAGCCGTGAAGGTGATGGTCTCGGCCTCACCCGGCATCGTGGCCTCGGTGAGCGAGGTGGGGTTCGACGAGATGGCGCCCGCGAACACCGGCGCGGGATCGACCATGGCCGGAGCCGAGTCGAAGCCCGGGGAGATCCCGATGGAATGGGCCATGTTGGGATCCTGGTTCGAGAAGTTGATCGTCACCTCGGCCCCGACCGGGACGGTGATCGTCATCTCGCCGAACTGGGCACCGTTGTAGTTCCAGTAGTTCCCCTTGTTCGTGGCGCCGGCCACGATGTCGAGGGTCACGGCGGTGCCGTCCATCTGGAACCACTCGGGCATGGTCATCTCGCCGGGAGCAGCGGCGGGCTGCTGAGCCGCAGGAGCGGACTCGGCGCCTTCGGCCGGGGCATCGGCGGCGGGCTCACCGCCACCACAGGCGGCGAGGCCGAAAAGCAGGGCGGTGCTGAGGGCAAAACGCTTCATGGGGACTTCCTTTCTATGGTGTGGCGGAACTCGCGGGGTCCGCAGGCGAGGCCGGGCCCGGGGCGGCGGGCTACCCGTTGCGCGGGATCAAGTGCCGCACGCCGCGATCAGTTTGTGACATAAGGTACAAGCGTCGAGGCAGAGTGGGGAGGCCCAGGGGGTACGGCACCCACGGCGAGATCGCGGTCGTGGACGGGGGGTCCTCGCGGTCCGCCGTTCGCCGGACGGCCCGTGGTGGCGGGCGACCAGGGCGGAATACGAAGGAGGGCCCGGCCGCCGAGAACGGCCGGCTCCTCCCGGTCGAAGGGGCGAGGAAGCCTACTCGGGGCAACACTCCAGCCGGGGACTCCCCGGAAGGGGGCGGACCTCGAGAGGCCGAGCCTCCTCGGCCATGCGGCGGAGAGACCGAGCGACCCGCTCGGCACCCTCCTGCTCCGCCCGCCCTGCTGCGTGCAGCAGAAACTGGATTCTCTCCTCGACCGTCATCGTCCCCTCCTGGGTTCGCGGGTCACCCCGCCGTTCTCACCCTCTCCTACGACCGCCCTCCCCGGACGGTTTCCCGGGTCGTCCCCGCATGGTCTGACTCCGGGAGGGCCGAAACGGTTCCCGCCCCGCCGACGCACCTCGGAGTGAGGGCCGCCGGACGGGGCGGGGAGGCCGGTGTCCCGCCGGTGATCAACCGCGGTAGAACCGCTCCTTCACGATCTTGCCTTCGTCGTTCCAGTGGCGGACGGCGACCTGGGTGTACTGCATGTCGCCCCACTCCTCGTGGGTGTAGTCGTTCTCCCAGATGGAGAACGTCACGTCATCGCCGACGCCGACCTCCCGCAGATCGAAGGCCCGGACTTCGGTGAGCTGGGCGAAGAAGGCCTTCTCCCGCTCACGGTTCACGTCCTTTCCGACCCAGGGCTCGAATCCCTGGTCCTTCATGACGCACTCTTCGGCATAGAACTTCTCGAACGCCTCCAGGGCCCGGCCCTCGAGGATCATCTCGTTGAGCTCGCGGTCCAGCGTGGCGATGTCGACTCCGGTGGCCGTCGTCATGTATTCCCTCCTGGTGAGGCTCGTCGTGTAATCGATGATTAGATCATATATCAATCTTCAATCATTGTCTAGTGATGAAATGTCTTGCACGACCCGCCGGGAGGGTTCGTCCGAGGTCCCGAGCGCCGAACCGGCTCGGCGTCAGCCGTCGCCGAGGCCCCGGACGGCTGCCCGGAGCCGGTCGAGGAGGGGGACCATGCGGGCCAGATCTTCGGCGCCGACGTCCCGAAGCACCGCGAGGTCCATCTCCTCCATGGTCTGGTCGACCCGTCGCAGGAGGGCGAGTCCCTGGGGCAGGATTGCGCAGACGACCCGGCGTCGGTCCTCGCGTCCACGGGTGCGCTCGACCAGCCCTTTGACGAGCAATCGGTCCACGAGCCGGGTGACCCCGGGCTGCCGCTCCACCATCCGGCGACCGATCTCCAGCGTGGGGAGCCCCCCTTCCCCGGCTCCCCGGAGAATCCGCAGCACGTTGTACTGCTGGAGTGTGATCCCTTCGGGCTCGAGGAGCGAACCCAGGGTCCTGCGCAACTCGTCCGTCGTCCGCAGGAGCGTCACCATCAACTCCTGCACGGGAGAGGCGAACGGCTTTCGCTGACCGATCTCCTCGGCAACCGATCGGGTCTCGTGAGTCATCCGGTGGGGGGACGGAGTATGAGGAGGGGCGCGCTGTCCGAAGGTCCTTCCTCGGCCGGAGCTTTCGCAAGGTGGACCCTCGGCACTAACTCTTCACCCGTCACGGTCCGCCAGTGTGCCGACTGGAGCGGTACGGGCCGACCCATCCTCGATCGGTCCAGGCCCGCCCCTCCCCGAACCCCTGCCACGATGCGCCTCCACGCCCGCACAGCGACCCGCGTCCTCGCCTCACCCGCCGCCGCGCTGGCCGTGCTGCTGGCCCTGGCGGCCTCGGCCTGTGGCCAGACCCCCGACGCCGCCGTCTTCCCCGGAGCCGAATGGGAGGAAGTGGCCGGGCGGGACCTGGAAGGGTACGGGTGGTCTCCGGCGGGCCTCCGACAGGCTTTCGAGTTCCTCCGGGACAGCTCGAACGCCACCGGGGTGGTGGTGGTGGACCGTGGACGCGTGGTCTTCGACTTCGGCGACGTCTCCGACCTCTCCTACGTGGCGTCCGTCCGGAAGAGCGTCCTCTCGATCCTCTACGGGGCCTGGGTCGAGGACGGGACCATCGATCTCGACGCCACCCTGGCCGCGCTGGGGGTGGACGACCAGGGTGGGCTCCTGGAGCGGGAGCGTCAGGCCACGGTGGGTCACCTGATCACGGCTCGGTCCGGGGTGTACCACCCGGCCTCGAACGGCGGCGACAACCTGGCCGACGCTCCCCCCCGGGGCTCGCAGGAGCCGGGGGCCTACATGCTCTACAACAACTGGGACTTCAACGCCGCCGGGGCCGTCTTCGAGCAGCTCACCGGCCGGGACATCTACGACGAGGTGGAGCGCCAGCTGGCGGGGCCCCTGCGGTTCCAGGACTGGGATCGGGACGCCCAGCGGAAGAGCGGCGACCTGGAGGTCTCGAGGAATCCGGCCTACCACATGTGGCTGTCCACTCGCGACATGGCCCGGATCGGTCTCCTGATGCTGAACGAGGGGACCTGGGAGGGGGAGCAGATCGTCTCCCGGGATTGGGCCAACCGGATCGTCGACGTGGTGACGCCCCTCGAGGAGATGAACCCAGTGGGTCGCCGGGGCGGGTACTTCGGCTATGGATACATGTGGTGGGTGTGGGACGGACCCCGGGCGGTGGGCCCCTTCGAGGGCGCCTACACGGCCCGGGGCGCCTGGGGGCAGTGGATCACCGTCTTCCCCGCCGTGGATCTGGTGGTGGCGGTGAAGACGAACTCGGTCTACTCCCGGACCACGAGCTGGGAAAGCTGGCACCGTCTGCTCGAGCTGCTCTTCGACGCCCGCGGCATCCGGGTCGGAGGCCCCTGGCCCTGGGCGGGCTGAGAACGACCCGCCCGACCCCTTCCAGAACGCCCCGCCCGACCCTTCTTCCGTCATGGCCAGCCGCACGCTCGCGCGCCCGCGCGATCTTTTTCAAGGCTGTGGTGTACGGGTGGATCTCTGTTCGCAGTGATCAGTCCCCGAGAGGAAGCGTATGTCCGACAACAAGAAGACCCGCCGACTCCTGCTGAAGGCGATGCAGTCCGAGTCCACCTGGCTCCAGAAGGCGCTGTTCGCCCTGGGCAAGGCCGAGGATGCCCGGGAATCCCTGGCTGAGCTCATGGACGAGGACCTCGAGCCGGTCCGCGTGGGATCCGGAAAGAAGGCGGTGTCCCTCACGGAGGTGGGTGAGGCCCTGGAGCAGCGGGTCTCCGTGCTGATGGAAGAGGTCCAGGAGGAGCGGCGCGTCCTCCGCTGACCCGGCATTGCGTTACGTGACGACGGCCCGGCGCCCTCAGGAGGCGGCCGGGCCTTGGTCATGCCGGTGCCGGCGGCCCGCGAGCGGTCCTGCTCTTCCCACGTCGGAGAGGTCGGGGCGGTGATCGCGGAGCGAGCCGCTCCCGGACCCGGAGACTAGTTCCCGGCCAGGGGATTCAAGGGGCGGGTCACGAGGTCCGGGTCCACCCCGAACCACCTGCTCCGTTCGACCTGGGTGGGCCATGCCCGCCGGTCCAGGAGCCCGAGCAGCTCCCCGTACACGCGGAAGACGGTCCCCCGTGTCTCCCGGTCCCCCGTGAGGGGGGTTCCCACGTCGATCCGGATGACGTTCGGGGCCCCTGCGGGAAACCCGATCCGGAGTCCGGCCCCCACTCCCGACCGCCACCCCGGCGTCTCGCCGAACGGCACGTCGCCCGCCCAGATCTGCCCCGCGTCGGCGAAAGCCACCAGACCGATGTCCGCGAAGGACGTGCTCAAGGAGGGCATGTCCCACCGTTCCTCCACGGTCACCAGAAGGCGCTGCCGCCCCGGGTACGCATCCTCGTCGTAGCCCCGCACCGCCTCTCGACCCCCCAGGGTGAGCTGGAAGGGCAGGTCGACGCGGGAGGCCCCGGCCAACTGGGCCCGGATGAACAGCCGTCCCCGGTCGCTGTGATCCCAGTAGGCGTTCGCATTGAGCTCGTACAGAACGTCCCTCCAGCCGGTCTGCCGGCCTTGCGGCGCCGACTGGACGCTGCGGGCCTGCGCATCGGCGTCGAAACGGAGGTAGACGTCCCCGATCGCCAGCCCCAGGTCCCCCTCCCCCCGGAGGAGCACGTCGTCGACGACCGTGCTCCCCTTTCCGATACCCGGGGATACGGACAGCCGGAACCCGACGCCGGATTGCACGTCCTGGGAGGCCCGCACCGCGTCGAGCCCGATCAGGTTCAGGAAGCTCACGTTCCGGATGCCCAGCGTGAAGTTCAGCCGGGTCGCCTCGTGATCGTTCGCATGGATCGAGACGGCTTCGACGACCTCCTCCGGCGCCGGCGCCGTCTCGTCGAACTGGTTGTCCGACACGATCCGCACCCCCTCGGCGCCATTGGGGAAGCGAATCCGCTCCCAGGAGACCCCGAGCCCCCCGAGGACCCGGAAGCCCTGGGGATCCCCGATGCGCCGCTGGTAGGTGGCTTCCCACCCGTCGGCCTCGAAGCGCAGGTAGGCCTGGGTGAATCCCGCGGCCGGATCCACCGAGTAGGCGAAGTAGTCGTCCCTGCGGCCGTACACCTGCCGGAAGGCGTTCTTCCCGAGCTCCCCGGCGTAGGGCCGGAAGAGGGACTCGGAGATGTAGTCCCCGGAACGGGTGGCCCCCCCGTGGATCGTCCCGTCGATCCGAGACCCGAAGAGGTTGGGCTGCCGACCCAGCAGCCCGACCCGGCGACGCTCTCGCCAGACGTTCCGGAACCAGCCGATCTGAGTGCCCGTGCCCAACAGATTCCTTTCGTTGACGCTCAGGCCCGTGACGGCGAACCCGTCGTCGACGGTGAAGGAGATCCCCACGGAAAGAGTCCAGGCATCCGTTGTCTGCACGCGGACCCGATGCGATCCGTCCGCGAGCCGCTCGCTCTCGATCTCGGCTTCGACGATGTAGGGGAGACTCCGCAGTGCTCGGGCGGACTCTTCGAGGGCGAGCCGATTCAGGCAGTCGCCCTCGTCGAACAGCAGCTCCCAACGGACGACCTTGGGCAGCGTGGTGACGTGGACGACATTCAGGCCCCGGAAGATCCACCCGAGCCGGGACTCCTCCGACGTCGCTTCTGCGCCGAAGGGGTCCTGGCGCTCGTAGGTGATCTCCGAGATGACGCCCTCCGCACAGCTCTGGGCCGACACCGGGGCCGCCGTTCCGGAAACGACGACCAGGGCGAGTGTCATGAGTCCGCTTCGGGCACCAGGCACCGGGCGAGCCCGGGTCATACCACGATCCGTATCCACCGGCTGAGGCGCCGCTTCAGCCCGTCGTAGCCCGGGAACAGCTCCTCGAGCTCCTCGACGCTCTCCACCCAGGTACAGAGACCGGCGATGGTGATGAAGTCCGGTAGCCCGGCCAGGGCCTTCCACCCCGCCAGCACCACGGCCACCTCGCCGTCGAGCGCGAGGCTGCGGGAGTTCTGGTTGTGGGACCCGACGGCCAGGAAGAGGGCGTGGGGACTGCCCGTCCGCGGTGCGGCGAGGACGGGCCCCAGGACGTCGAGCGCCATGGGGCTGATGCGATCCGTATAGAGGCGGTAGTCCCTCCCTCGACCGGCGGACAGGACCAGGTTGATGTCCGCCATCTCCTCGAAGTGGGCCCGGAGCACCGCGTCCAACCCGGGCGCCGACAGGATGTCCTCCCAGGCACTCCGTGAGTAGTAGAGGTGGGCCTTCATGTGCAGCTTCGCGGTGACCCGCTCCTGATCGACCGCGTAACTGCGCTCGAACCCGTCCGCGAGGATCGCTTCCCGAGTCGCCCGGAGGCTCTCCAGCATGGGGGCGTCGAAGCCGTAGAGGTCCGCCAACCAGGGCGTGGTGTCCAGCGTCTCCAGGAGGGCTCCGATCTTGCCCGGGATGTTCCCGGCGTCCAGATCGGTGCTGTAGAGTCCCACCTTCATCAGGCCGCCCTCGGGCTCGATCTCGTCACCCAGGATCTCGTCGGCGACCACCAGGCGCGCCACGACCTCCTGGGCCCGGGACATCTGGGGCCATCCGGCGCTGGGCGCGTTGGCGATGGCCGGGGCGATGACGAGGGAGCGCCCCCCCCGGAGCGCGTGTCCCAGCATCATGGAGCCCCACACGTTCGAGCCCCAGATGGAATCCGGCGCCTTGATCACTGCGCCCGGGCCCATGAGGGTGTACAACATCGCCTTCAAGACGGTCACGCCCTTCGCCCGGTAGCCGATCTCGTTGTGGGTGTCCATCACCCACCCCACGTCCCCCATGACCTCCAGCGCCGAGTCCACCTTCGCCTGGTAGTCGGGGGGGAACGGCTTCGGATGGAGCTCCCAGGGGATCTCGTGCTCCTCGAAGCCCTGGTTCAGGAGGAGCTGCCGGGCGTTGTCCCGCAGGTCCAGCACGGCGGGTCCCTCCACGAGGACCGCACGGTCTTCCCAGCCTGCCCCGATGTAGTGCTCGCCGACCCCCATCCCGGTATAGATCCCCTGCCCCTTGTACGGATCGGTCTCGGAGACGTCGTACAGCGAGATCTTCCGATGGTCCCGGATCGGGGTGTCCGGCAGGCCCATGAAGAACGGGAAGAGCTCGGCGGTCCAGAAGGACGGATCCGGTGGCTGCGTGACGTTGAGGTGGACCTTGACCACGTTCCGCAGCCAATCGTCCCCGAACAACGCGGCCTGTGCCTGGAGAAGCTCCGATTCCTCCACGGCCTGCCGGAGCTGGCTCTGGAGGCTGGACACCGAGTCCTCCCACTCCTCCCATCCGTCCGGGAGCCGCAGTCGATGGCTGAGGGGATTCTGGAGCAGATCTCCCCACAGCTCCCCCTTGTTGGCGGTGTAGTAGAACTGGTCGAAGATCTGGATGTACTGGGGGATCTTCCCGGTATCGTCGTAGCGGCGCACCGCATTGATGAGAGCGGGCAGGTAGGCCCCCGTCACCTGCTTGAATCCCATCTCGTCCGGATCCCCGTTGGCATCCAGGCCCCGGAAATCGTGCAGCCACACGATGTGGTAGTCCTCGGCCTCGAGGATCATGCGGGACAGCTCCGCCTGCCACTGCTCGTTCTCGACGTACCAGGCTCGACTGCCCTCGCGGAACCGGTCCCCGGTGGCCCGCTCCACCAGGGCGTTCAGCTCTTCCTGCTGGTCGTGCTCCTCCGGACGGAGCGCCAGCTGGAGGGGGAGCCAGACGAAGCGCTCCTCGTCCCAGCTCTCCAGGTTGTGGGCCCGGATCTCCTCCACCAGCTCCAGGTATCGCCGGAAGGCCCACACCGTGGCCTCCAGCCGATCCCGGGTCACCGCCGTCTCCCCGGTGAGGAACTCGAAGAAGGCCGCCCCCGCCTCCAGGCCGAAGCCGAGGGTCGTGTCGTCCCTGCGCTTCTGGCCCAGGAGCCGATCGTAGGGAAGAAGGACGTGGTCCAGCATGGCGGTCCGGGCCTGCTGCGCGGCCTCCCGCCCCAGCTCGGTGGAGGAGCCCACCGGCAGGTCGTCGCCGGAGACGGCGATGGAGAACATCCGATCGAGCTCTTCGTGGAAGGCCCGGGTCTCGCCGATGGCCGTGCGGGTCCCTTCGTAGTGGGGGCCGGCGTCGGCGTTCAGACGGGCCTCGATGGCCTGCATCTCCTCCACGAACAGCTGCATGGCCCGGTCCTTGTCTCCGTCCCACTGGTCCGTGAAGGGCACCGTGAGACGGTTCACCCACCGCCCCAGTTCGGCAGTGCTCTCCGCGGCGGTCCGCAAACCGGCCTCGGGCTCGTACTCCGCCGGTTCGAGCTCCGCGCTGGGGATCCGGACGTAGTCGTGGCGTGGGCGGCTCGTCCCCACCCAGCGTTGGCCTACGGGGAAGTGGAAGCCGAACCCCAGGGTGTGACCGCGACCCGGCAGCCAGTCGACACGGAAGCTGCCTCCGTTCGTGAAGATCCCGCCTCGTTGGAGGGGGTGGATCACGGAGAGGATGAAGTCGCCCTCCCCCTCCCCGAAGCTGTAGTCGACCCCGGCGGCGAGGCGAAACGCCGGGGAGTAGGCCAGCATCCGGAATCCGCCGTCCCATCCCTCTCCGATGTCCTCGAAGTCGCCCCGCCGCCCACCGTACGCCTCACCGAGCAGCCCGAAAGCGCTCATGACCGGTGCGGCCAGATCCTTGTAGACACCACCGTTCATCAGGAACTGGACCTGATTGACGTCCCCTCCGCGGTAGGTGCCGACGGTCCCACCGAGGGAGAAGCGCCACGACGGAGGGAGACCCATCGACACCGTCGTTCCCCCACGGTTCGGCGGCGTCTGGATCACGGCCTCCTGGGCGGAGAGCCGGATCCCGGAGCCCAGCGTCCCGAACAGCGCCACCGCGGCGACCAGGACCCCGCGAGCCCCCTTCACGTGGGACCGGCATCTCTCCTGGGGACGGGACATCGCGCATCTCCTTCGGTGGGCTTCACGGCGTAGAGGCTTCTCGGAGAACAGCTTATCGTGTTCGCGGGGGTGTGGCCACCACGTCAGAGCTGCGCCTCGATCGGCAGCATCCTGGCGAGCCAGGCCTGCAGCCTCCGGCCCACCGAGGCGTCGGGCTCACGGCGGCAGGTCCGGTCCCCGTCGGTCCACTGCAGTCGCCCTCCCGACGCCAGCGCGACCCGCCAGGCGCACGCACTCTCGATCCGCCGGGCGAAGACGGACTCGAGCTGCCGTGCCAGCGCTGGGTTCACCACCACCACCCCCTGCTCGCAGTTCAGGAACCTGGACCGGGGGTCGAGGTTGTAGCTGCCGACGAACAGGCACTCGCCATCGACGGTCAACGCCTTGGTGTGCAGGCTGGCCCCCGAGGTCAGGAAGGCGTGC